>NZ_JBIARA010000002.1:196545-479871 GCF_042889525.1 Micromonospora sp. NPDC002575
GGGGGGCGGCCCAACAGCACCATCAGGGGCCGAATGCCGCGGGTCCGCCGCGCCCGCGCCCCCCCCTCCCTAGGGGGGGGGGGCCGGCCGGGGGGGGGGGGCGGGCCCCGGCCGGGGCCCTCAGAACGCGTACGGGCCGAACCGCCCCCAGGCGACGACGAGCGCCGCGACCAGCAGCAGGGCGGTGAACGCGGCCGGCGGATACTCCTTGGCCCGGACGTGCACGACGACGGCGCCGGCCATCACGATCGCCGCGCCCACGGCGGCCAGCGGCGTCAGCACGGTGGCGATGCCGGTGAGGGCGGGCAGGACCAGGCCGATCGCGGCGAGCACCTCGACTGCCCCGAGGGCCTTCACCGCGCCTTCCGGCACGCCCTCGACGAAGCTCATCCTCTCGCGCAGCTTCTCCTTGGGCTGGGTGACCTTGGTGAGCCCGGCGCCGGCGAAGACGAGGGCGAGCAGGATCTGCAGGGCCCACAGGGCGATGTTCATGGGGGTGCCTCCTGGCGTGCCGCCGCGCGGGCGGACAGGTAGTTGACGCTTCAAGGACCACCGTACGAGCAGATACTTGAAGCGTCAAGCATCCGGTAGGCTGGCGACATGGAACCCACCCGCTGGCTGACCGACGGCGAGCAGGAGGTCTGGCGACGGACGCTTGCCGTGCTCACCCTGCTGCCGAACGAGATCGAGGGGCAGTTGCAGCGCGACGCGGACCTGACCCGCTTCGGCTACGGGGTGCTGGCCTCCCTCTCCGAGGCCCCGGGGCGGTCGCGCCGGATGAGCGAGCTGGCCGCCCTGGCCAACGGCTCGCAGTCGCGCCTGTCCCACCTCGTCGGCCGGCTGGAGCGCCGGGGCTGGGTACGCCGCGAGCGCGCCGACGACGACGGCCGGGGGTCGGTGGCCGTGCTCACCGACGCCGGGTACGCGCACCTCGCCGCGTCCGCCCCGGGGCACGTGGCGCTGGTCCGCTCGCTCGTCTTCGACGCGCTGACCCCGGCGCAGGTCGCGCAGCTCGGCAAGATCACCGCCGCGCTGCTGGCCCGCCTCGACCCGATCGGCGACTGCCCGGCGTCCCCCGGCAGGGACGGGAGCGCCGCCTCCGCGCGAGCCAGGCCGTCGTGTTAGCAGGGGCCCCTGCCATCCGGAAAGCGATGGCAAGGGGCCCCTGCTCAACCGTCAGGCGGCCGTGAGGGCCGGATCGGTGCGGGTGTCGGCGTCGGCCGGGCGCAGCGCCAGGGCGAGCACGTCGGCCACGTCGGCGAGGGTGTGCACGGTCAGCGCCCCGCGCACCTCGGCCGGCAGGTCGTCCAGGTCCGGCTCGTTGCGCGCCGGGATGATGACCTCGGTCAGGCCGGCCCGGTGCGCGGCGAGCAGCTTCTGCTTCACCCCGCCGATGGGCAGCACCCGCCCGGAGAGGGTCACCTCGCCGGTCATCCCGAACTCGGGCCGCACCGGCCGGCCCGTCACCAGCGACGCCAGCGCCGTGACCATGGTGATGCCCGCGCTCGGCCCGTCCTTCGGCACCGCGCCCGCCGGGACGTGCAGGTGGATCCGCCGGCCGGCGAGGGCGTTCGGGTCGATGCCGAGCCGACGCCCGTTGGAGCGCAGGTACGACAGGGCGATGTGGGCGGACTCCTTCATCACGTCGCCGAGCTGGCCGGTGAGCGTCAGCCCCGGCTCGCCCTCCATGCCGGTGGCCTCGATGAAGAGCACGTCGCCGCCCGCGCCGGTCACGGCGAGGCCGGTGGCCACGCCGGGCACCGCCGTCCGCTCCGCCGACTCCGGGGTGAACCGGGGCCGCCCCAGGTAGCGGACGAGGTTGCCCGCGTCCACCCGCACCGGGGCCGGGTCGTCGGCCAGGGCGACGGCGACCTTGCGCAGGATCTTCGCCAGGGCCCGTTCGAGCTGCCGGACGCCGGCCTCCCGGGTGTGCTCCCCCGCGATCAGGGTGAGGGCGTCGTCGGCGATGCTGACCTCCTCGGCGGTCAGCCCGGCCCGCTGGAGCTGCCGGGGCAGCAGGTGGTCGCGGGCGATGGCGACCTTCTCGTCCTCGGTGTAGCCGTCGAGGGTGACCAGCTCCATCCGGTCCAGCAGCGGGCCGGGGATGGTCTCCACTACGTTGGCGGTGGCCAGGAACAGCACGTCCGACAGGTCGAGGTCGACCTCCAGGTAATGGTCGCGGAAGGTGTGGTTCTGCGCCGGGTCGAGCACCTCCAGCAGGGCGGCGGCGGGGTCGCCGGAGTATCCGACGGACAGCTTGTCGACCTCGTCGAGGAGCACGACCGGGTTCATCGAGCCGGCCTCGCGCAGGGCGCGGACGATCCGGCCGGGCAGCGCGCCGACGTACGTGCGCCGGTGGCCCCGGATCTCGGCCTCGTCGCGGACGCCGCCGAGCGAGACCCGGACGAAGTTGCGGCCGAGCGCCCGGGCCACGGACTCGCCGAGGCTGGTCTTGCCGACGCCGGGCGGGCCGGCGAGGGCGAGCACCGCGCCGGAGCCGCGCCCGCCGACCACGCCGAGGTTGCGCTCGGCGCGGCGGTTGCGCACCGCGAGGTACTCCAGGATGCGGTCCTTGACGTCGGCCAGGCCGGCGTGGTCGGCGTCGAGCACGGCGCGGGCCGCGGCCAGGTCGGTGTTGTCCTCGGTACGCGTGGTCCACGGCATCTCGAGGACCGTGTCGAGCCAGGTGCGGATCCACCCCGCCTCCGGGGAGGCGTCGCTGGCGCGCTCCAGCTTGCCGACCTCGCGCAGCGCCGCCTCGCGGACCTTCTCCGGCAGCGTGGCGGCCTCCACCCGGGCCCGGTAGTCGGCGGAGCCGTCCGGGGAGTCCTCGCCGAGCTCCTTGCGGATCGCGGCGAGCTGCTGGCGGAGCAGGAACTCCCGCTGGGTCTTCTCCAGGCCCTCGCGCACGTCGCTGTTGATCTGCTCGGTGACCTCCTGCTCGGCCAGGTGCTCACGCACCCAGCCGACCAGCAGCTCCAGCCGGGCCGTCACGTCCGCGGCGGCGAGCAGTTCGGTCTTCTGCGCCAGGGTGAGCCAGGGCGCGTAGCCGGCGGCGTCGGCCAGCTCGGAGAGGTCGGTCATGCGCTCCATGGCGTCGATGACCTGCCAGGCGCCGCGCTGCTGGAGGACCGAGGTCATCAGGGCCCGGTACTCGCGGGCCAGGTCCCGGGCCCTGCCGGCGGGGGCGGGCTCGTCGAGCTGGGTCGCCTCCACCCAGAGGGCGGCGCCGGGCCCGGGGACGCCGGAGCCGATCCGGGCCCGGGACAGGCCGCGGACCACGGCGGCCGGTTCGCCGTCGGGCAGCCGGCCGACCTTCTCGATGGTGGCGATCACGCCGACGGGGCCGTACTCGCCGTCGATGCGGGGTACGGCGAGGACCTTCTTGTCGCCGGTGGCGCGCGCGGCGTCGACCGCGGCCTGGGTGGTGGGGTCGAGGGTCACCGGGACGACCATGCCGGGCAGCAGGACGGCGTCGGTGAGGGGTAGTACCGGAAGAGTTGCCATCGAACACCTGCCATCGCGTTGACTTGAGCGTGTCAGGCTCAAGTCCGGGCCGGCTCCCGTTGTTCCGGGATGTGACCCGGGACACTCCGGCATCCGCCGCGCAGGCCGCCCGGGGCGAAGCCGTACTGGCAAATTCCACCGTCAGGAGCGGGATTGCATCGCGGACAACTCGACGCGCCGAATGCAAACGAGGCATATTCTTGCGGATTTGCCCGCGGATACGTCAAACTCGTAACACACCCCGCCCCACACAAGGAGTAATTGGCGATGGCCCGGAAAGTAATCACCGTCTTGACTGACGACCTCGATGGCGGGAAGGCAGATCGGACCGTCGAGTTCAGCCTGGACGGCGTGGCGTACACCATCGATGTGTCCGACGAGAACGCCGGCACCCTCCGCAAGGCGCTCGACCCCTACATCAACGCTGGCCGGAGAATCGGCCGAGGACCGGTCGACGCCGGCCGGACGGTCCGCCGCCCCGGCCGGGCCCCGGTCTCGGGAATGGATCGCGAGCAGAACCGGGCGATCCGGGAATGGGCCACCCAGAACGGCTACGAAATTTCCGACCGGGGCCGGATCCCCGTGTCCGTCGTCGAGGCCTTCAAGAACCGCTGACCAGGCACCGCGCCCACCACGCGGAACACCGGGGCCACGCTGGGATTCGGCGATGGCCCCGGACCTTTTCCGGCGGCAATTTCCACGGTCCCGCCCCGGCGCCGTACGCGCGGCCACGCGCTGACGACACGGCGCGCGACGCGGCGGGGCCGCCCGGGGCTGTTCTGCCCCGGGCGGCCCGGATGTGCGTACGGCGCGGCCGTCCGGTCAGTTGACCCGGATCCGCACCACGTCGATCGCCGGAGTCTGGTTGGCCCGCTCCATCATCGGGATGCGGTGCGAACCGTCACCGGCCCAGACGGAGCACTGCGCGGTGCCGGCCTGCGGCAGGCCCGGCACCTGGATGATGACGTCGTCCGGCTGCGAGCCGCCCCGGCCGTCCTCGGTGGCGACGAAGAACGCCGGCACGTCCTGCGGGTTCGGGGGCTGCCGGGTGCTGTTCAGCATCCGGCAGGCGGTGTGGAAGTGCCCCCGCACCAGGCCCTGCCCGTTGAGCAGGGAACTCTCCAGGTAGTAGCCGCCCTGGCCAGCGGCGAGGAACCGGTCCCGGACCAGGTTGCGGGTGGTGACCCGCAGCTGGAACGCCTGGTTGCGCTGGACCTGGTTGGGGAACTGCGTGATCAGCAGCGACGGGTTGTTCGCCGCCGCGCCGACCTCGCCGAACGCGGTGCTGACGCACCGGTTGCCGTTCTGGAAGCCGTCGTGCGGCTGCAGCCGGCTGTTGCCGCAGTCCTTGGCGAGGACGCCGAGACCGTTGCCGTTGTTGTTGCCGCCGTTCTGGCCGCCGTTGTTGCCGCCGTTGTTATTGCCGGCGTTGGGATTGGCGCCGACGGCGAGCTGGCACGGGGCGAGCTGTTCGAGGCCCTGGGGCCGCTGCGCCACCCGGCCGATGGCGGTCGCGATGCGGTTCAGGGTCGCCCGGCGCTTGTCCGCCAGCGGCCCGAGGATCGCGTTCTGGATGAACTGCCCGCCGTTGCGGCCCTCGGCGGCCAGTCGCTTGTTCGCCTCGTCGATCTGGGTCTTGAGCAGCTCCAGGTTGCGGTCCACCTCGGCCTTGGCGGCGGCCGGGACCTGGGGCAGCTTGCTGGCCACGTCGGGGCAGGCGATCGTCGAGCCCGCCGGGGCGGCGTTGGTGTTGGCGTTCGTGGCGGTGCCGCCGGCCTTGAGCGACTGGCACTCCGCGACCGACATCTGCCCGTCACCCCAGTGGTTGCGCACCCACCGGCCGTTCTGCCACGTCTGGGTCGTGCTGCTGCCGATGTTCGAGGTCGCGCCGGGGCTGGGCGCCACGCACGACGCCGCCGCGGCGCGGGTGGTCGTCCGCCGGTCCCCGGCGGACGAGATCTGCGTCACGGCGACGATTCCACCGAAGACCGCAAGGGTGCCGACAACGGCCAGCAGCCGCTTGCTCCGTGCGTTACCGGATGACCGGCGCGCCCGTGGGGACCTGCGCATCGAATTGCTCTCCTTCTCGATCCGATAGTTGACTCGTGACCCCGTCGGACCGATGAATTCGGGTGGGACGCCTCGGCGAGGATCACTGCGACGTTCCGGTCGCGTGTCGATGACCGACGATGCCCTTTCCTCATCGTCGTCGCGCCGGCCGGCGCGGCGGGGAGATCCGTGTCCATTCGGGCTGGAGTACGGAGCCGCGACGGCCACGGTTCAACCCGGATACGGGAAATTTGTGGGGAGCCGGGAAGGGCTGGTCGTCCCCGGTGGACGGGGTCGGTCAGCCGGCGCAGAGGTGCTCGAAGGCGAATCCGTCGCGCATCTCGTCGCGGCGCTCCCGCAACCGGAGGATGTCCCGGTCCAACTCGTCGCGCGCCACCAGGTCCCCACCGGCCTGCTCGACGTCGCGCAGCCGCTCGCCGACCGCCACGGCGGCCAGGTCCTCGGCGAGGCGGCCGGCGTCCACGCCACAAGAGAAGCGGTGCTGGACGACCTCGACCCGTTCCACCAGGCAGCGGCCGGGACGCGCCTCCACCCAGCTCCAGCCCTCCACCGGGCCGGCGGTCCAGCGCACGTGCAGGCCCCGGACGATCGGGTCGACCAGCCGGCGCGACACGTACGCCTCCACGGCCGCCGCCCGGGCGAGGGCGCCGAGGTCGTTGACGTGGCCGCTGCGCCCGTCGGGCAGCCGGCCGACGATCTCCCGGAACGCCACGGGCGTGGCCTCCGCCGGATCGTCCCGCCCCGGCTCCGGCCGCACGGCGTCGGCGTAGGCGCGGGCGTCGATGACGTACTCCACGATCCGACGGCCGTGGTCGGCGGCGCGCAACGTGGGCGAGGTGATCCGCAGCACCGGCAGGCCGACCGCCGCGCAGACCGCGTCCTTCATCCGCTCGGCGCGCTGCGCGGCGGAGCCGGCCGCAGCCGGTGGCCCGATCTCGACGGCGAACAACGGACGGCCGCTGTCGCCGGCACACACCACGTGGTCGAAGCCCTCCCGGCCGGCCGCGTTCCACTGGTGGCCGGTGACGCCCGGCGGCCGGCCGTGCACCAGCTCCCCCAGCCGCCGGGGGCCGTATACCACCTGACCGGCGCGGGTGAGGACCGGTGCGCGCCCGGTCGACGCCGCGACCGGGCGCAGCAGGGAGCCATGGTCACTACCGGTGCGCGTCATCCGCCTGTTCCGTCCGTCGGGCCGTCGACGGCCGAGTCTAGGCCGCCGGCCGGGACGCCCACCTCGCCGGTGCGGGCCGCGCGGGGTCACCGGTCCGGGCCACCGCCGGCCCGGCGGGGCCGTTCCCGGGCCCCCGGTTCGCCCGGGGGCCGACGGATGCGGCCGATGGTCCCATTCTCTAGGCTCAGCGCGTGCTGCACAGTGGACAGGCTCCGGAACTTCTGACCAAGCGCAGCCTCGTCGCTGTCTCCCACGCCATCGAGAGCGCCGCCCTGGCCAGCGCCGAGGACGGCCCGCTCGTGGTGATCGCGCTCTTCCAGCGGATGCCCTACCTCGACCGGGAGCGTGCGGTCTACGAGCGGATCGCGGCCACGGCGGCGGCGACCGTGGTGGGCGTGGTCGGGCAGCACCCCGAGGCGCTGCCGGCCGGCGCGTGCGGCGTCGCCCTGGACGAGGCCGAGGACCTCGCCCGGGAGTGGAGCGTGGTGGCGCTGACCCCCCGGTTCGGCGCCGCCCTGGTCGCCCACGACCGGTCGGAGGTCGAGCAGGCGGCCACCCTGGAGTCGGGTCGGCTCTTCGAGGGTTGGTGGGGGTTCCGCCGGGACGAGGCGCTGCACGAGGTCGTCCGGCTGCGCGACCGGCTCGCCGACCGGCTCCCCGGGGCGGTCCGGCTCGCCGTGGAGAAGACGCTGGCCCGGGTCCGGGACCTGCCCGCCACGCCCGGCGAGGCACGTGCCGAGGCGGCATTGCGGCTGATGTTCTCCCGCGCCGAACGGGCCGCCCGGGCCCACCGGGGCGGGCCGGGCGGGCGGGACCGGGGCACCGGCCCGGCCCCGGCGGAACCGGCCCCGCTGCTGGACGAGCCGGGAATGCGCCGGTGGGCGGGCGCGGACGGGGTCACCGCCTCGGGCACGCTGCCGGTGGCGCTGGTCGGCGTACGGGTGGACGAGCCGGCGGGCGCGCCGGAGCGCTTCGGCCGCCGCAGCGCCGCCCGGGAGGCGCAGGCGGTGATCGGGGCGGTGACCTCCCCGCTGCGCCCGGTGGACCGCGCGGTGCGCCTGTCCGACCAGGAGTTCCTGTTGATCCTGCCGGCGCTGACGGAGGAGCAGGCGGTGACCGTCGCCGGGCAGGTGCACGAGGCGGTCGGCGGCCTGGCCCGGTCGTATCCGTTCGTGGCCTTCGCGGTGCACGCGGCGGTCACCGTGACCAGCCGCCGGCCGCTGCCCGTGGAGGACGTCCGGCACGCCGTCGGGTGGGCCGCGCGCGAGGGTGTGCCCGTCGCCCGGCTGGCCCCCGAGTCGGCCGAGGTGCCGGTCGGGCAGCCGTAGGCGCGGCGGCGACGCGGCCGACCGACCGGCCCAGTCCCTCCAGGACGGGCAGCCGCCGGACCGCGTTCCGGTCCCACTGCCGCGCCGCGGAAAGGC
The DNA here is from genome assembly GCF_042889525.1 of Micromonospora sp. NPDC002575. NCBI lineage: Bacteria > Bacillati > Actinomycetota > Actinomycetes > Micromonosporales > Micromonosporaceae > Micromonospora > Micromonospora sp. NPDC002575. Next base: position 204,718 of record NZ_JBIARA010000002.1, read on the forward strand.
CGTGGGCCGGTGCCGGGACGGCCGACGGGCCGGGTGGACCAAGGTCGAAGGTCCCGGCCAGAAGCGGACCCATCGGCCCTGCCGGGCCCACGGGTGGCGGACGTCCAATGGAACTGCCACCGGGAAGCGCGGTGCGAGGGACAGGAAGGGACGTGGACATCATGACCGCGACGATCGAGCGGACCACCGCCAGGACCACCGCCCCGGCGGCCGAGACCACCAGGACGGCCGAGACCACCCGGGAGCGGGCCACCCGGTACGTCCTCGCCGGCATCCGCCTCGCCCTGGGTTGGACCTTCCTCTGGGCCTTCCTCGACAAGATGTTCGGCCTCGGTCACGAGACCGCCGCGAAGAACGCCTGGATCAACGGGGGCAGCCCGACGAAGGGTTTCCTGAGCTTCGGCGCGGCCGGCCCGTTCACGGGTTTCTACCACGGGATCGCCGGCGCCGCCTGGGCGGACTGGCTGTTCATGGTCGGCCTGGCCGCGATCGGCGTGGCCCTGCTGCTGGGCGTCGGCACACGGCTCGCCGCCACCGCCGGCGGCCTACTGCTGGTGATGATGTGGACGGCCGTCCTGCCCCCCGAGAACAACCCGTTCATGGACGACCACCTCATCTACGCCGCGGTGCTGGTGGTCCTCGCCCTGGTCGGTGCGGGCGACACCCTCGGCCTCGGGCGGGCCTGGAAGCGGCTGGCCATCGTCCGGCGGTTCCCCTGGCTGAGGTGACCGGCAGGCACCACGGACCCGGCGGGCGTCACCTTCGGAAGGTGACGCCCGCCGCCGCGTGTGCCCGCCCTGGCCGCCGCCCGCCCCGGTTCGTCGCCCGTCCCGGTTCGTCGCGGTGGACGGGCCCGCCCGGTGGGCGGGCGGCCGAGGGACCGATGGAGATCGGCGGATCACGATCCGGCAGGATCGACGGGGACCGCAGTGGACGCACCACCGAGCAGGAGGCGTACGGCATGGACAAGCCCGAAATCGGCCCGATCGAGGGCGCGCCGCCCGCCGATCTCGTCATCGAGGACATCATCGTCGGCGACGGCCCGGAGGCCCAGCGGGGCCAGCGGGCCACCGTGCACTACGTGGGCGTGGCCCACTCGACGGGTCGCGAGTTCGACGCGTCGTGGAACCGGGGCGACGCCTTCGAGTTTCCGCTCGGCGGCGGGCGGGTCATCGCCGGTTGGGACCAGGGCGTCGTCGGCATGCGGGTCGGCGGCCGGCGCAAGCTGACCATCCCGCCGCACCTCGGGTACGGCAACCAGGGCGCCGGCGGCGTCATCGCGCCGGGCGAGACGCTCGTCTTCGTCGTGGACCTGCTCGGCGTGCGCTGACCCGTCAGCTCCCCCGGCCGGGGGCGTCGGCACCCACCGGCGGCCCCGGCCGCAGAGCGGCCCCGGCAGCGGCGCGCCGGCCGTCGGCCGGGCCGTCCCACCGGCGCGGATCGGGCCGGCGCGGACGGCAGCCGGCGGCGGACGAGGCGGTGGGTCAGGCGGCCGGCGCCAGCGGCGCGGACGCGCCGCCCCGCTCGGCGACGAGCGGCACCAGCAGCCCCGGTGGCAACGCCAGCGGCGCGGGCCCTGCCGCGACGGCTGCCCCGCTCACCGACGCCGCCGCGGCACGGGGCGGGCCCGCGCTGACGGGCGCTGCCACGCGGGACCCGGCCGGCACGGAGCCGAGCGGCCCGGCGGCAGTGGCGCGCGCCCGGACCGGGATGACCCGATCCAGGCCGGTGACGTGCAGCACGCGGGCCACCATCGGGGCCGGGTCGAGGAGCACCAGCTCGCCGCCCCGCGCGCGGACCCGGCGGTGCGCGGCGACCAGCGCACGCACCCCGGCGGCGGAGAGCAGCCGGACGCCGGAGAGGTCGAGCCGCAGCAGCGGCCGGGCCGGGGCGGCCCAGAGCGCGGAGCGCAGCACGCCGACCGTGGCGATGTCGACCTCGCCGGTCGCCCTCATCTCCACGACGTCGTCACCCACGTCGACCTGCACGTGGAACCGATCGCTGCGCTGCTCCATGCCCACGAATCTAACCCCGCCCACCGACATTTCCGCCCTGCCCGGGAGTGACTCCGGGTACACCCAGGGTCTGACCCTGAGTCGCCCCGGATCCTCCCCTGGCAGGAGGCCGGGGGCGTGGCGTTTCTCCCCGGCGGCAGGCCCGACAGAAGGCCGCCCCTTTGGGAACGGTGGGGCGGCTTTCGTCGTCTCAGGGCTGATCACGGGTCGCAGCCTCGATCCAGTCGGGGATCGGCGGTATCTGCCACTCCCACGGCCCGTACCAGCAGCGGTCCGTGTGCCTACCCCCGTGCGGGCCGTGGGTGCCGGACAGAAGGCCGTGAACCGTCGTGGTGGAGATCCCGCCGTCGATGACAACGATCTCCAGTTCGGTGGGCCGGAACCTGCGGCCCCGGTGGTCGGTGAGTTCGGGGGTGCCGGACACCTGCCAGTGGCGTTTCACCACCTCCCGAACCTTCGTGGCCCGGACGGTCTTCACCTGTTCACCGCGTCGTACAGGGCTTCCACCCTCACCAGCAGCTCCAGGCACCACGGGTGCGGGCACTGCACGGATTCCCACTGGCAGTCGAGGCCGTGGCCGCGCACCCGCACCCAGCCGGGCACGTCGGTCGGCTCGCCGCCGACGTCGACCACCCGCATGTCGATGTACGTGGTGCCGAGCTGGGCGGTGTGGGTGGCCCATTCGCCGGTGCGCAGCGACAGTCGTTCCCCGGCGGCCACGCGGATGCTCACCACGTCGCCACCAGCCGCTCCAGGGCGGCCCGGTCGGTGTCGGCGAGGGCGAGGATACCTCGCGCCCAGGTGGCCTCTTCGCAACCGTCCGGCGTGCATCGCCAGCAGGTGTGGCCGGCGGCGTGGCTGGTGACGACGAGGTACGCCACCGACGCGACGCTCGCGGCGTCGAGGTCGTCGACCATCCGCGTCACCGGTCGTGCCTCGCCTGGTAGCCGGTGCGCTGGCCGAGGGTGAGTGGCACGTAAGGGTGGGCTTGGGTGGGTTCGCAGTACCACCGGCTGTTGCGCAACCGCTCGGCCTGGGCCTGGCCGAGGATGTGCTGTCGGGCGGCTTCCTGCTCCGCTTCCTGGATCTGCCGGCCGGTGCCGGGCGGCGGGGGCGGGTCAGACCGCCGCAGTACCCACCGCATGATCGCGCGCAGCTCGGACCAGAATGCCACCGTGTCGCCTCCCTCACTGGCTGGGGGCGGGTGGCGGCGGCTCGCACGAATCGCAGGAATGGAAGTGACCACCGCCACCCGTGACCGGCACGTTACGGCTGGTTACGGGTGACGGTAGGGACAGTGTGTACCTCAGGGAGAACTAACCGTCGAGGCCGATCGCCAACGCCAACTCCCGGGCGTCCTCGCCGACGGTGCCCCGCCGACCGGTCAACTCCATGATCGCCATGCGGGCGTGCGGGCGGTGCCGCACCGTGTCCACGGACTCCCGCAACGCCCGACCCAACAGATGCACCACCGCGACGTCCTCGCCGCGCATCATGTGCGCCCGCGCCGCATCCACGAGGTGTGTGGCCCGGCGGGTGCGTGACGGCAGCGACGAGTAGTCCGTGCGCCCGGCCCGGCGGATCGCCTCACCCGGCCGCGCAAGGTCAATCTCGACGGTCACCCCATAGGCGGCGCACGCCGCCGGACCGAACATCAGCCACGGGTGGACGTACCCGCCGCCCAACCGGTTCGCTGCCTCGTCGGCGGCGTCCCACGCCCGCCACGCCTGCCCGGACCGGCCACGCTTGCTGTGCGCCAACGCCATCCCGAGCTGCGCCTGCCCCCACCGGGCCAACTGTTCACCGCCGGCCGTTGGGTCGAGCAGCGCGGCAGCGTCCACCAACACCTGCTCGGCGGCGTCCGTCTGGTTCGACGCCCGATAGACGTGCGCGTAGTACCAGGCGGCGGCGGCGATCGCGGCTGGGTCGTCGGCGTCCTGCGCGGCGGCCATCGCCCGGTCGGCGGCCAGCCACACCAGTTCCGGGTACGGCTGGTCGGCGGCGTACAACTGGGCGAGGTGGTACACGCGGGCCAGCTCGACGAGGGCGGCCCGCCGGTCGGTGCCTTCGAGGCGGCGGGCCGACACGCGGGCGTCGTCGAGCAGGTGCGGCAGCACGGCGGCGACCGCACCCCGTTCGGTGCTCGACCGGTGCCACAACGTCCACGCCTGGTCGACGAGGCCACGCAACACCACGGCCGTCGTGGGGTCGCCGGCCGGGGGGTTGGTGCGTTTCATGGCGGCGGCCACCCGGTCGACGTCGGGATGCCCGGCGCGGGTCACCGACGCAACCGGCAGCGGCTGGGAGCCGGTGAGGTCGGCGAGGTCGCTGATGTCGAGGACTTCGGCAAGGCGCAGCAGCATCGGCAGGCGGGGAGGCAGCAGCCGACCCCCTTCGATGGCTTTGACCCATTCGGCGCTGCGGCCGACGAGGCCGCCGAGGACTGGGCGGGTGAGGCCGGCGCGTTCGCGGTGGGCGCGAAGCCTGCGGCCAAAGGTGCTGGTCGGCTCGGTCATGGTGTCTCCCAGGTAGCGGCTGGGGTGGTGGGCCGCCGGCCGCTACAACCGACGGCCCCACCGTCTGCAACGGTACGCCCAGAATCCACCAGCAGGGTTACGTGCAGAGCCGCGTCGCGCGGTCAGGCGGCCCGCGCCATGCCCTTCTCCGTCAGGCCCACGCGGCGCCTGCTGGATGAACGACCGGGGTACGTCAGCACGGCAACCGGCTCTGGCTGGGCTCCCTGGTTTCCCGCGTGCCCCGGCCGCGACAGGGGGTCGGGGGGGGGCCCCCGGGGGGGGGGGGGGGGCCCGCCCCCGCCCCGCCCCCCCCCCGCCCCCCCCGGGCCCCCCCCCGCGCGGGCGGGGGCGGGACCGGACCCACCCCCCCCCCCCGGGGGGGGGGGGGGCCCGGGGGGGCCCGGGGCCCCCGCGCGCCCGGGGGGGGGGGCCCCCCCCGGGGGGGGGGGGGGCCCGACCCGGCGGCCGTTCCTCCCGATGGTCAGCCGCCGCTGGCCGACGGCGTCGGCGCGGGCGAGCTCCCGCCGGCCACCGCCCCCGGGTGCGGCGACGCGGTGTGCGGGCTGGGCCGCAGCCCGGCCGGGACGGGCAGGGCGCTGCCCTTGGCGAACTCGTCCCAGCTCACGTTCCAGGCCGTCCAGCCGTTGCCGGCGCGCAGCGGCACCTCCGTGCCCGTGACGGTGACGAGGTCGCCGACCTGGGTGATCCCCATCAGCCAGTCCGCGGCGGCGGCGGAGACGTTGGCGCAGCCGTGCGAGACGTTGCTGTAGCCCTGGTCGCCCTCCGACCATGGCGCGGAGTGGATGAACTCCCCGCCCCAGGTGAGCCGCTGGGCGTCGTCGACGTCGACGACGTAGCCGCCGTCGGGCTCGCCGCGGGTGTCGAACGTCGTCCGCTCGTGCTTCTCCATGATCACCATCTTGCCGCTGGAGCTGGGCGTGCTCGGCTTGCCGAGGCTGACCGGGATCCGGCGGACCAGCTTGCCGTCGCGGAAGACCGACATCTGCTTGGTGGCGTTGTCGATGTCGACGGAGACCTGCCGGCCGATCTTCGAGGTGGCCCGGCGCTCGGCGTCGCCCACCAGGTCCTTGCCGATCGGCAGCCCCTCCAGGGCCGCGCGGACGCTGATCTTGGTGCCCGGCCGCCAGAAGTCGGGCGCCCGGTAGTATGCCTGGCTGCCGTCCTCCAGCCAGGACCAGGTGCCCGGCTGCGGCGGGTCGGTCTTGACGAACAGCCGCTTCTGCACCGCCGCGCGGGCCTCCTTCGGCACGCCCGGCTCGAAGGCCACCGTCACGGGCATCGCGGTGCCGTACGTCTGGTTGCCCGTGAAGTAGAGAGTGCTGGTGATCGCCGGCTTGGTCGGCTTCGGCGCGGTGGTGAACGTCGTCGTGCGGGTGGCGGTCCTGCCGCCGTCCCCCGTCACCGTCACCTCGGCGGTGTACGTCCGCTTCTCGGCCAGCGGCGCGCCGGGCACCCAGCTCGTCCCGTCCTCCCGGGGCTCCCCCGGGACCTGCCGGCCCTTGTCGTCGGTGAGCCGGACGCCGGTGACCCTGCCGTGGGCCACGCTCGTGCCGATCTCGGCGCTGACCGGGACGTCGCGGGCCCGGTCGGCGGGCGTCAGCTCGACCGCCGGCGGCGGCGCGACCCGCGCGGCGGCCTTCCTCTCCCCGGCGGTGCATCCACCGAGGACCAGCGGTGTGGCTGCGATGGTTACCGCCAATAGCGTCAATCGCCGCCTCACGTCCATGTTCCGCACCCCTTTTCCGCTCCCCTTTGGCCACATTCTGTACGGCGTCACGGGAGGCCCGGTGCGGTTTCCGGAAAAGGCGCGGCGCAATTGTCGGCAGTTTCGGCGACGGCGGGTCGAAAATGGTGGGCCGCGCCCGGAGGACCCGGTGTCACCGATCGACCGGTCCGCCGGCGGACGACCGGTTCGCCCCGCCGTCAGCCCCAGTCCTGGTCGCCGTGGTTGCGGTCCCACCGGCCGCCCACCGGCGGGGTGTCCAGGCGGGTGGCGGCCACGGCGTTGCCGGCCAGGTCGTTGTCCTCGACCCGGCAGCCCACGCAGCTGCCCCGATCGGTGATCCAGAGTCCGTGCGTCTGGGTGCGTTCGTCGTGGTTGTCCCAGATCCGGTTTCCCCGGATGGTGGCCGAGTCGACGTGCGCGTTGACCGTGATGCCGGCCCGGCACCGCGGCGCGGCCGGCAGCTCGTACGCCGTCCCCGGCAGCGGGGTGTCCCCGCTCCAGGCGGTGTAGGCGTCGGGGCGCACCGGGGCGAGGGTGAGCCCGGTGTCGTCGTTGGCGGCGACCAGGGCGACCCGCTTGCCGACCCGCAACACCTTGCCCCGGTGCCCGTCGTGCGGCCAGCCCGCCGTCCGGTCGACCAGCGACCGCTCGTTGTAGCGGACCGACTCGCCGCCCCCGCCGCACGCGCCGGCGCACTGCCGGCCGTTGTTACGGATGCGGTTGTTGAGCAGCACGGCGTCGACCATCGGCCGGTCGATGCGGATGGCGTCCAGCCCGTTGCCCCACAGGTCGTTGCTGTCGATCACCACGTCCGTCGCCGCGCCGCGGTAGCCGTGCCCGAGGTCGTGCTCGTGGTAGCCGTACGCCCCGTTGCCGCTGATCCGGTTGCCGCGCACCGTGTACGGGCCCGGGGTGTTGCCCATGCTGACGCCGTCGCGGATGTTGCCGTCGATGACGCAGTCGGCCAGCAGGCCGCCCCGGCCGGCCACCCCGGAGGTCCCCTCGGCGGAGACGTCGAAGCCGGCCTCCAGGTTGCCCGTCATCGTGCACGCCGAGACGATCAGCCCGTCCGCGCCCCAGTCGGAGATGCCGAACCGGTTGCCCTGGCTGTGGCAGCCGACGATCCGGTAGCCGCGCGGCGGCGGCCAGCCGGCCTTCTGGAGTTCCAGGAAGATGCCGTTGGTGCCGTTGCCCAGGGCGGTGCAGTTGGCGATGGTGAGCCGTTCCACGGTGCCCCAGCCGCCGATGCCGACGCCGATGCCGGCGCCGCCCATCTCCTGACCGTTGTCGAGCCGGCCGCAGCCGACGACCACCACCCCCTCGATCAGGCTGTCCTGGAGGAAGTCGCAGCCCAGGCCGGTCGCCGCCGTGTGGTGGATGTAGAGGTTGCGGAAGGTCCCGCGCACCACGTACTGCAGGCCGAGGCCCTTGGCGAGGTAGTTGTACTCGGCCATGGCCACGCCGGAGCCGTCGATCTCGAAGTCGGCGAAGGTGCAGTCGGCGATGTGCCGGTCCCGGTCCGCGCCGTGCTGGAGGGTGGTCCAGAACGCCAGCGGGGTCGGGTCGGCGCGGTTGCCCTCGTTGCTGAGCAGGAACCGCGTCGCGCCGGGGCCGGCCCCGATCAGGGACACCCCGCTGCGCCAGACCGTGCCCGCGTCGCGGATGGAGTAGATGCCGGGCGGGCAGTAGATGACGCGGGCCCGCCCGTCGGCGGCGTAGCCGTCGCCGAGGCGGTCCACCAGGGCGGCGAGCGCGGGCTGGTCGTTGGTCACCCCGTCGCCGCGCAGCCCGTACCGGGTGGCGTCGCAGTGCAGCGGCGCCCCGGCGACGGCCGGGCGGCGGTCTCGTACGGCGGCGGGCAGGCCCTGGTACGGCACTGCGCTCTCCCCTCGCGCGGGCGGTCGCGGGCGTGCGATCGGGCGGTCACCCACGGGCGGCCGGGTGGTGGTCGTCGGCGCCGATTTCCCCACCACGGCGGCGAGAAACGGCGACGGCAAACGGGCGGGAACGCAGAGAATCCGCGCACGATCCCGGAAGAAGTGCCCTCCTCGCGCCGCGATGACCACTATTTCCCGGATCGAGCGCGATCTTCCGGGTCGGCCGGGAAATCAGCGGACGATCGGGCCCGGGCCCCCATTTCCCGGCCCATTCGGGACGGCGGCGCGAGAAGCGGAACAGCGGCTCGGAAAGGCGACAGTGGGCGGGAAGCGGGACGGCGCAGGCCAGGCGCGCGGTCCCGGTCCCGGCGCAGCGCCGCCGGGACCGGAACTCGGTGGCGGCCGGCGGACCGGCTCACACGTTGGCGACCAGCAGGGCGGGCTGCTCCACGCAGTCCGCGACGTGCCGCAGGAAGCCGCCGGCCACCCCGCCGTCGCAGACCCGGTGGTCGAAGGTGAGGCTGAGCTGCGTCACCTTGCGCACCGCGAGCTGCCCGTCGACGACCCACGGCTTGTCCACGATCCGCCCCACGCCCAGCAACGCCGCCTCCGGGTGGTTGATGATCGGGGTGGAGCCGTCGACGCCGAACACGCCGTAGTTGTTGAGGGTGAACGTGCCGCCGGTGAGGCGGGCCGGCGGCAGGGCGCCGGCCCGGGCGGCGGCGGTGGTCTCGGCCAGCGCCGCGGCCAGTTCGCGGGTGGTGAGCAGGTGCGCGTCGCGCAGCACCGGGACGACCAGGCCCCGGTCGGTCTGCGCGGCGATGCCCAGGTGCACCGCCCGGGACTGGACGATCCGCTGCCCCTCGGTGTCGACGCGCGCGTTGAGCTGCGGGAAGCGGCGCAGCCCGCTGAGGCAGATCCGGGCCAGCAGGGCCAGCAGGCTCACCGGCGCGTCCGGGGTCGCGGCGTTGATCGCCCGGCGCGTCTCCACCAGGGCGGTGGCGTCCGCGTCGACCCAGATCGTCACCTCGGGGATCTCCCGCCGGCTGCGGGAGAGCTTGTCGGCGATCACCTTGCGGACGCCGGTGAGCGGGACGACCACGTCCTCCTCGCCCGCCGGCACGGCGACCCGTCCCGCCGGGCCCGGCCCGCCGGCCGCGCCGGGCGGGGCCGCGCCGAGGCCGTCGGGCACCGGGGCGAGCCGGGGGGCCGGGGTCGCGCCGGCGAGGGCCGCCTCGACGTCGGCGCGGCGCACCACCCCGCCCGGGCCGCTGCCGCGCAGGGTGGCCGGGTCGATGCCGTGCTCCCGGGCCAGCCGCCGCACGATCGGGGAGATCACCAGGGCGACGCCCCCGGTGAGCGCCGCCGGCGGGGAAGCCGCCGCGACCGGCGCGGGAGCGGGGGCGGGGTCGGAGACCAGTGCGGGCTCGGGGGCGGGCACGAGCCGGGGTCGGCGGCGTCGCCGGCCCGCCGCGCCGTGCCCGGTGCCGTACCCGATGAGGACGTTTCCGCTGCCGGCGCGCTCCTCCTCCCGGTAGGCGGCGTGGCCGGCGGGCTCGTCGCCGCCGCCGGCGGGCGCGATGGTGATCAGCGGCTGGCCGACCGGGCGCGTCTCGCCCGCCGCGCCGTGCAGGGCCACGACCCGGCCGGCGTACGGGCAGGGCACGTCGACGACGGCCTTCGCGGTCTCCACCTCGACCACGCTCTGGTCCACCGTCACGGTGTCGCCGACGGCGACCCGCCACTGCACGATCTCCGCCTCGCTCAGCCCCTCGCCGAGGTCGGGCAGGAGGAACACCCGCTCGCTCATGCCGCGCTCCCCTGCGGCAGCCAGCGCGCGTCGGGCCGGTCGTCCCACTGGAGCCGGGCCACCGTGTCGAGCACCCGGTCCACGCCGGGCAGGTGGGTGTGCTCCAGCATCGGCGCGGGATACGGGATGTCCAGGCCGGACACCCGCAGCACCGGGGCGTGCAGGGCGTGGAAGCAGCGCTCCTGCACCCGGGCGGCGATCTCCGCGCCGACCCCGGCGAAGCCCTGCGCCTCGGAGACCACCACGCACCGGCCGGTGCGGCGCACCGACGCGGCGATGGTGGCGTCGTCGAGGGGGACGATCGTGCGCACGTCCACCACCTCCAGGTCCCAGCCCTCCTCGCGGGCGGCCTCGGCGGCCTCCAGGGCGACCGGCACCGCCGGCCCGTACGCGATCAGGGTGGCGTCGGTGCCGGGCCGGCGCACGACGGCCCGGCCGAACGGCTCGGTGGCCGCCGGCAGGTCGGCCTCGGCGCTGGAGAAGTAGAGCTTCTTCGGCTCCAGGAACACGACCGGGTCCGGGTCCGCGATGGCCTCGCGCAGCAGCGAGTACGCGTCGGCGACCGTCGCCGGGGTGACGACCTTCAGGCCCGGGGTGTGCGCGTAGTACGCCTCGGACGAGTCGCAGTGGTGCTCGACGCCGCCGATGCCGCCCGCGTACGGCACCCGGATGACCATGGGGACGCCGAGCGCGCCCCGGGTGCGGTTGCGCAGCTTCGCCACGTGCGAGGCGATCTGCTCGAACGCCGGGTACGCGAACGCGTCGAACTGCATCTCCACCACCGGCCGCAGCCCGGACATGGCCAGGCCGACGGCGAAGCCGACGATGCCGGCCTCGGCGAGCGGGGTGTCGAAGCAGCGCCTGTCGCCGAACCGGGCCTGGAGGCCGTCGGTGATCCGGAAGACGCCGCCGAGCTTGCCGACGTCCTCGCCGAAGACGAGCACCCGGTCGTCGTCGGCCAGCGCGTCGGCCAGCGCCGCGTTGAGCGCCTTCGCCATGGTGGTGGTCGCCATCAGCGCTCGCCCTCGCGGTCGTCCTCGCGGTCGGCGGCCAGCTCGGCGCGGACCAGTTCCCGCTGCTCGACCAGTTGCGGGGTGGGCGTGGCGTAGACGTGCTCGAAGAGGCTCAGCGGGTCGACCTGCGGCTGGGTGTGCATCCGCTCGCGCAGGTCGGCGGCGTACGCCTCGGCCTGTTCGGCGATCGCGGCGACGGCCGCGTCGTCGAGCGCGCCGCGCGCCCGCAGGTAAGTCTCCAGCCGGGCGACCGGGTCGCGGTCGCGCCAGGCGTCGACCTCGGCACCGTCGCGGTAGCGGGTGGCGTCGTCGGCGTTGGTGTGCGGCTCCATCCGGTACGTGTGCGCCTCGACCAGGTACGGGCCGTTGCCGGCGCGGGCATGCGCGACCGCGCGGGTGAGCACGGCGAGCACGGCGACGGGATCGTTGCCGTCGACCTGCTCGCTGGGCACGCCGTAGCCGACGCCCTTGTACGCCAGCGACGGGGCGGCGGTCTGCCGCGACAACGGGACGCTGATGGCGTACTTGTTGTTCTGCACGAAGAACACGACGGGGGCCTTGAACACGGCGGCGAAGTTGACGCCCTCGTGGAAGTCGCCCTCGCTGGTGGCCCCGTCGCCGACGAAGGCCAGGGCGACGGTGTCACGGCCCTGGTGGGCCTCCCCGTAGGCGAGGCCGGCGGCGTGCACGCACTGGGTGGCCAGGGGGGTGCACTGCGGGGCGGTGTGCACCCGGGTGGGGTCGTATCCGCAGTGCCAGTCGCCGCGCAGCAGGGTGAGCACCTCCACCGGGTCGATGCCCCGGGAGACCAGCGCCATCGACTCGCGGTAGGTCGGGAAGACCCAGTCGGTGTCGCGGACGGCGAGCACCGCGCCGACCTGACAAGCCTCCTGGCCGCGCGAGGACGGGTAGACGGCGAGCCGGCCCTGCTTGGTCAGGGCGGTGGCCTGGGTGTCGAAGCGTCGGCCGACGACCATGCGGCGGTACATCTCGCGCAGCGCCTCGACGGGCGGCTCGGGGTAGTCGGCGCGGGCCGGCCGGGGGGCGCCGTCGGGGTCGAGCAGCCGCACCGGTTCGGTCTGCGGCAGCAGGGCGGCGGCGGGGTCGGTCGCCGCCTGCTCGCGGGCGGACGCCTTGGTGGGCTTCTTGGCCGGCGGGCGGGTGCGCGGGGATGCCCTGCGGACCGCCTGGGGTGTGGTCGTCACGGCGGGGACCTCCTGGACTTGTGGTGGACCTATGCTCCTGCCGTTGGATGATTGACTCAACACGCGCGATGAACGCGGGACGAATGGCAGGGGAAGGGGCTGGATGTGAGCCAGCAGACCACCGGGGAGCCGGGCGCGGAGGGCGGTACGGGACGTTCGGCCGGGCCGCTCGACGAGGTGGACCGGCGCATCCTCGACGAGCTGGTCCGCGACGGGCGGATCTCCATCCGCACCCTCGCCGAACGGGTGCACGTCTCCCGGACCAACGCGTACGCCCGGGTGGAGCGGCTGCTGCGCGACGGCGTGATCACCGGTTTCCGGGCCCGGGTCGCGCCCGAGCCGGCCGGGCTGGGCACGTCGGCGTACATCGCGCTGACCATCCAGCAGAACACCTGGCGGGAGGTGTCGGCGGAGCTGGCCCGGGTGCGCTACGTCGAGCACGTCGCGCTGCTCAGCGGCGAACACGACGTCCTCGCCCTGGTCCGGGCGCCCGACAACGCCACCCTGCGGGACGTGGTGCTCGACCGGGTGCAGGGCATCGCCGGGGTGCTGTCCACCCGCAGCTGGCTCGTCTTCGACGAGTTCGAGGGCGCCCGTAGCCCGTGGGCGTGAGCGCCGTCAGTGGTCGCGCTCAGTGTGGGGGCGGGGCCGCGAGGCCGTCGCGGTCGGCCAGCTCCAGCAGCGGCTCCAGCGAGAAGCGCGGGCCGTCCAGGCCGGCGTGCGGGTCGCCGCGCTCGGCGAAACGCGCCGGCAGGGTGAGCACGTCGAAGTCCTCCGGCCGGGCGTCGTCCAGCTCCGACCAGTCCAGCGGCGCGGAGACCAGGGCCCGCGGGGTGGGCCGGATCGAGTACGCCGAGGCCATCGTGTGGTCCCGCGACATCTGGTTGTAGTCGACGAAGACCGGCCGGTCCCGCTGCTCGCGCCACCAGGTGGTGGTGACCAGGTGCGGCAGCCGGCGTTGCAGCTCGCGGCCCAGCGCCAGCACCGCCCGGCGGCAGTCGCCGAAGCCCCACCTCGGCTCGATCGACAGGTAGACGTGCAGGCCCCGCCCGCCGGTGGTCTTCGGATAGCCGACCAGCCCCAGCTCCGTCAGCACCGCGCGCAGCTCGCGGGCGACCGGGACCACCTGCGCGAAGTCGACCCCGGGCAGGGGGTCGAGGTCGACGCGGAGCTGGTCGGGGCGCTCGGTGTCGGCGGCGGTGACCGGCCACGGGTGGAAGCGCAGGGTGCCGAGGTTGGCCGCCCAGATCACCACCGCCAGCTCGCCGGGCGCGACCTCGTCGGCCGTGCGTCCGCTGGGGAACGTCAGGTGGGCGGTGCGCACCCAGTCGGGCGCGCCGGCCGGCAGCCGCTTCTGGTAGAACGCGTCGCCCCGGTTGCTCTGCCGGGTGGCGATCCGCGCGCCCTCGAACACGCCCCGGGGCCAACGTTCCAGCATGGTCGGACGGTCCCGCAGGGCGCGCAGGATCCCGTCGCCGACGGCGAGGAAGTAGCGCACCACGTCGAGCTTGGTCAGGCCGCGCTCCGGGAAGTACGGCTTGTCGGGGCTGGAGACGCGGACCACCCGCTCCCCGACCCTGATCTCCTGCGCCGCCGTGGCCACGACTGACACCGTACGACGCCGCGCCGACCCGCGCGGGCAGGTCGGACGCGATCCGCTGGCGGTCCGCGCGGCGCGGTCAGGGCTTGCGGGCCACGCAGCCGTACTGCGGGACGACGGCCGGCTCCTCGCCGTCGGCCGGACGCCACCGCGCACACGACACCAGGCCCGGCGTCACCAACTCCAGGCCGTCTTCGCCTCGCCGCCCAGCTCGACGGTGGGATGGGTGAGCGCCAGGTAGCTGCCCGGGGGCATCGCGTCCATCAGCCGGCGGACTATCGCCACGGCCTCGTCGGTGTCGAGCACGAAGTTGAGGATGCCCATCATCACGGCCACCGGCCGGTAGTCCGTGGCCCCCTCGGCGGAGCTGGTCAGCAGGGCGCGGGCGTGCACGAGGACCATCGGGTCGTTGTCGACGTAGACGATCCGCGCGTCGGGGGCGACGGCCTGCGCGACCTGGTGGGTGTTGTCGGCGGTCGGCAGGCCGGTGCCGTTGTCGAGGAACTGCCGAATGCCCGACCCGGCGGTCGGGCTCGAAGTTGTCCTTGCCGCCGAGCCAGTAGTTCCACACCCGGGCGTTGTGCGCGACCGAGGTGTCGATGGGCTCGGCCCGTCCGCCCTCGCGAACCCCGACGTCGCCGGACTCTGACACGAAAACTTCTCGGCTGTCGCGGATGTCCGGTCAGCCTAGCTCCGTGCCGTGCCGTGCCGTGCCGTGCCGACGGCCGGGCCGGGTCGCAAGGGACACCTCCGCACCCGCTGCTCCCCGCCAAGGCGTGACACAGCGCAACCAGCTCACCCGACGCCACCACCCCGGCGAGCCCCTTTGCTCTGCACCCACATACGCAACGAATCACGCAGCGCAACCGGCCATCGCCGTCCCCCGTGCTCTCGTTCTCGGCTACGCCCAGCTCATGGCGGGTGCTGCGGATAGGGGTGCAGAGCAAAGGGGGCGGGGGATGTCTGGCGAGGTCGAAGGAAGGTGACGAAGAGTCAGATCGACCACGTGGCGGAGCCAGTCCGCGTAGTCATCACGTAGGGTGATCGCCGCTTGGTGAGCCCGAGGGTCCGCAGTGGCGTCGCCCCGGCCGCATACGGCGCTCTTCGCGCGGACGCCGCTGCGGGAGCTGACGCCGGCCAACTCGGCAGTCAGGACAACAGCGCCACCCCGACGGCCATCAGCGGCAGCGAGACGAACAGGAAGATGCCGACGCCGGTGAGCACCCGCCCGCCGCCCGCGTCCTCCCGCTCGGGGGCCAGCCCGAAGGCCGCCCGGGCGGGCAGCATGCCGATCCGGCTCAGGGTCAGGTCGCCGGTGAGCCCGAGCAGGGTGCCGACGACGATGAGCGCGACGCCGAGCCGGAAGACGAACTCGCCGCCGCTGACCGCCGTCCACACGCCCGCGGCGGCGGCGACCGCCACCAGCGCGACGACGAACAGCACGAGCGCCTCGCGCAGACCCCGGACCACCGTCATCGCCGCGCACCCCTTTCGGCCGGCCGGCGGCCGGCGCCCGTCGACACCCGCGCCGCCGGGGCCACCGGCGGCGCGGGTGACATTCTGCCGGGCGTACGGCCACAGCGCTGTCCCGTGCCGCGCGGTCGACTCAGCCCTTCTCGCGCTGGAGCCGGTCCATCAGCAGCTGCTTGCCCTGCTCGCCCGCCTTGCGGTTGTTCTCCTGGATCTTGCGGAACCAGGTGGCGAGCTCGGTGTCGCCGCGCTCCTCGGCGTCGGAGATGTAGATGTCCATCCGGTAGACGTGCTCCAGCGACATCTGTAGCGCGTGGATCAGGTCGTAGTTCTTGTCCCGCACCGGACTGCCGATCTCCCTGACCATCGTGGCCACGGCCAACCTCCCCGTTTCTCGGCTACGGTTCGACCCCGCGCTTACCCGTCGGGCCCGGCCGTACGCGCCCGCCCCGCGCAGCGGACGGGGATAACCTCCGCCGCCCCACCCCGTTGTACACGTCGCCTACCGGTCGATATAAGGGGAAACGGGGCATTCGATGCGCTTGCCAGTCACGCCGGAAGGGTCCGCGCGGTCGGCCTTCCGGGGAGATATCGAGGGACTTCGCGCCCTCGCCGTGGTCATGGTCCTCGTCGGCCACGCCGGACGCGACCTCGTGCCGGGCGGCTTCGCCGGTGTCGACGTCTTCTTCGTCATCTCCGGGTTCCTCATCACCGGTCTGCTCGTCGCCGAGCTCGAACGCACCGGCCGGATCTCCCTGTCCGGCTTCTACGCCCGCCGGGCCAAGCGCCTGCTGCCCGCCGCTGCCGTCGTGCTGGTCGCCAGCCTCCTGATCACCTGGCTCCTGCTGCCCCGCACCCGCTGGGCCGACACCGCCTGGGACGTGGTGGCCAGCGCCGCCTACGGCCTGAACTGGCGGCTCGCCGTCCAGGCCACCGACTACTGGGCCGCCGACGCCGCGCCCAGCATCGTCCAGCACTTCTGGTCCCTCGGCGTCGAGGAGCAGTTCTACCTCGGGTGGCCGCTGCTCCTGCTCGCCCTGGCCGTCCTCGCCGGGCGTCGCCGGCTGCGCCGGGGGGCCCTGATGGCCGGCTTCGCCCTCGTCGCCCTGCCCTCGTTCGCCTGGTCGGTGCACGCGAGCCAGACCGACCCCGGGCCCGCCTACTTCGTCACCACCACCCGGCTGTGGGAACTCGCCCTCGGCGGGGCCGTCGCCATCGCCGGCACCCGCGTACACCGGCTGCCCCGTGCGCTGGCCGGCGCGCTCGCCTGGGCCGGGCTGGCCATGGTGGCCGCGTCCGCCTTCCTGGTCGACCCCGACCGGGCCTTCCCCGGCTACCAGGCGCTGCTGCCGACGGTCGGCACCGCGGCCGTGATCGCGGGCGCGCAGGCCGCCGGCCGGGTCGGCCCGGCCGGCGTGCTCGGCTGGCGGCCGGTGCGGGCCGTCGGCGCGCTGTCCTACTCGCTCTACCTGTGGCACTGGCCGCTGCTGGTGGCCGCCGAGGCGCGGTTCGGCGAGCTGAGCACGCAGGCGGGCCTCGGCGTGGCGGCGCTGTCGGCCGTGCCGGCCGCGCTCACCTACCGGTTCGTGGAGAACCCGATCCGGATGTCCGAGGCGCTGCGGCGGGAACCGGCCGCCGCCCTGCGCGTCGGCACCGTCTGCACGGGTGCCGCCGTCGCCGCCGGCCTGCTGTTCCAGCTCACGGTGTGGCCGCCCCGGCAGGCGCCGCCGACCCCGGTGGCCCTGCCGCCGCTCGGCAGCCCCACCCCGACCGCGACCACGACCCCCGCCGGACCGCCCGGAGCGGCGGTGCTCGGGAAGAAGCCGCTGGGCGACCGGGCCGGCGCGGCCGTCGACCGGGTCGCCTCCATCACCCCCGACCCCGGCGTGGCCAAGAAGGACGGGCCCGAACAGTGGGCCAACCCCTGCGGGGCCGGGCAACGCGGCGACCAGGCGTTCCCCTGCAAGTACGGGGACCCTCTCGGCGCGACCACCGTCGCGCTCGCCGGGGACTCGCACGCCAACCAGTGGCTGCCGGCCCTGAAGCCCATCGCCGAGGCGGAGGGCTGGCGGCTGCTGTCCTACACTCGCTCCGCCTGCCCGTTCATCGCCATCGAGGTGGCCTGGCAGGAACGACCGGAGCCCGGCTGCCGGGACTGGAACCGCGTCGTGCAGAAGCAGCTCGTCGAGGTCGAGAAGCCGGACCTGCTGCTGGTCGGCAACACCTTCTACCGGCCGTACGGGGTGGACCCCGACGACGTCGACGAGGCGAACAAAGGCATGGCCGAGGGGCTGCGCCAGACCTGGCGGGCGGTCACGGCGGTCGGCACGACGGTGGTCGTGCTCCGCGACTCGCCCTACCTGAAGCGCAACGCCCCCGAGTGCGTGGCGGCCAACCCCCGGAAGCTGACGCGCTGCGCGACGGACCGCACGTCCGCGCTGAACGCGGGCGGCGGGCCGGCGCACGAGGCGGCGGCAGCCGGGCAGCCCGGCGTCCACCTGGTCGACCTCAACGACGCGATCTGCCCGGTCGATCCCTGCGCGGCGGTCATCGGCGGTGTCCTGATCTACCGGGACAGCAACCACCTCACCGCCACGTACGCCGCGACCCTCGCTCCCCGGCTGCGGGACCGCCTGGTCAGGCTGCTCAACTAGGCCCCCGCCCCGGCCAGGGTTATCGCCCGGGAACCCCGGGTACGGTGCGGCGCATGGCGGAACTGGCAGCGCTGTGGATCGTGCGGCACGGCGAGAGCACGGCGAACGTCGCGGCGACCGAGGCGGAGAGCACCGGGGCGGAGCTGATCGGGCTGACCCACCGCGACGCGGACGTGCCGCTGTCCCCCACCGGGGAGCAGCAGGCCCGGGCGACCGGGCGCTGGCTGGCCGAGCTGCCGCCGCGGCGGCGGCCGGACGTGGCGGTCGTGTCGCCGTACCTGCGGGCCGTGCGCACCGCCGAGCTGGCCCTCGACGGCACCGGCATCCCGGTCAGCCGTGACGAGCGGCTGCGCGACCGGGAGCTGGGCGTCCTCGACGGCCTGACCGGGCACGGCGTCGCCCGCCGCTTCCCCGACGAGGCGCAGCGCCGGGCCCGGCTCGGCAAGTTCTACTACCGGCCGCCCGGCGGCGAGTCGTGGACGGACGTGGCGCTGCGGCTGCGCGGGCTGCTGGGCGACCTGCGTCGCGACCACGCCGGCCAACGGGTGCTGCTCTTCGGCCACGACGCGCTGGTGTTCCTGCTGCGCTACCTCGTGGAGGGGCTGACCGAGGCGGAGCTGTTGGCGCTGACCGGCCAGCACGTGATCGCCAACTGCTCGGTCACCGGCTGGAGCGCCGACGCGGACGGCCGGCTCGTCCCCGACGTGTTCAACGACGTCACCCACCTGCACCGGCAGGGCGCCCGGCCGACCAGGGAGGACGAGGTCCATGCCGAACCGGTCTGAGGTGATCACCCCGGCGCTGCTGCGCCGGTGGGCGCTGCCCGTGCCCACCGGGGGCAAGGAGGCCCGGGGCACGGTGCTGGTCGTCGGCGGCTCCCGGTTCACCCCCGGCGCGGTGCTGCTGGCCGGGGTGGCCGCCCTGCGGGCCGGCGCGGGGGTGCTGCAACTGGCCGCCGCCGAGTCCACCGCCGCCGCGCTGAGCATCCAGGTGCCGGAGGCGCTGGTCGTGGGCCTGCCCGAGACCGCCGACGGGGCCGTGGCGGGTCGGCCCGGCGACCCGCTGGACGGGCTGGTGGCCGACGCCGACGTGGTGGCCGTCGGCCCCGGGCTCAAGGACATCGACGCGACCGGGGACCTGCTGCGCGGGGTCCTCGACGCCGCGCCGAAGCAGACCGCGCTGGTGCTCGACGCGTACGCCCTCGGCGCGCTCAGCCACGCCCCGGACCTGTTGGCCGGCTCGGGCCGCCCGGTGGTGCTCACCCCCAACCTGACCGAGGCGACGCACCTGCTGGGCCGCGACCCCGGCGACGACCTGGACGTCGAGGCGGCCGAGCTGGCCCGCCGGTACGACGCGGTGGTCTCCCTCTACGGCCACATCGCCGCACCCGACGGGCGGTGTTGGCGGGAGGAGAGCGGCGACGCGGGGCTCGGCACCTCCGGCAGCGGCGACGTGCGGGCCGGGCTGCTGGCGGGTCTGCTGTCGCGGGGCGCCGAGCCGGCGCAGGCTGCCTGCTGGGCGGCGTTCGCGCACGCGGTCAGTGGGCAGCGCCTGGTGCCCCGGTTCGGCCGGATCGGCTTCCTCGCCCGCGAGCTGCTCGACGAGATTCCGCACACCCTCGCCACCGTCTGACGACGTCCCGGAGGGCGGTGTAACGGCGTGCGGGCTCCCGGCGCTCATCCAGCGGAGGCGGGCGTCCCGTCCGCCTTCCGCCGGCCGTGTCCCCACCAGGGGCGCGGAGCCGGTTGGAACAGCCCCTGGGAGTCTGTGTGAACAACCTGCGTCGCAAGACCCTGGCCGCCGCGTCCGCCGTGACGCTCGGCGTCGGTCTCGCCCTCACCGGCGGACTGGCCCCGGCGGCGGCCGTCGGCCCCGACACCACCTTCCTGGTCCTCGCGCCGCAGGGCGCGACGACCGGCGCCGCGGCGGCCCGGGTCGCCGCCGCGAACGGCACGGTGGTGGCCAGCTACCAGCAGATCGGCGTGCTCGTCGTCCGGTCGACCAACCCCGACTTCGCCTCGGCGGTGAAGGGCGCCGGCGTCGAGTCGGTGGCCGCCACCACCGGCCTCGGCGCCGCCCTCGACGAGGGCGAGACCGTGGAGGTCTCGGCGGCCGACGCCGCCGCGGCCAGCGGCGACCCGACCGCCGAGCCGCTGTACGGGCAGCAGTGGGACATGCCGATGATCGGCGTCCCGCAGGCCCACGCGATCACGACCGGCCGCCCGGACGTGGTCGTCGGCGTGCTGGACAGCGGCATCTCCTCCAGCCACCCGGACCTGGCCAGCCAGATCGCCAGGGACAAGAGCGCGTCCTGCGTCGGCGGCGTCACCGACACCACCGAGGCCGCCTGGAACCCGACCACCTCCGACCACGGCACCCACGTGGCCGGCACCATCGCCGCCGCGATCAACGGCGTCGGGGTGACCGGCGTCGCCCCGGGCGTCAGGGTCGCCGCCGTCAAGGTGGTCAACGACGACGGCTACATCTTCCCCGAGGCCGCGGTCTGCGGGTTCGTGTGGGCCGCCGAGCACGGCATGCAGCTGACCAACAACAGCTACTACATCGACCCGTGGGAGCTGAACTGCCGCAACGACGCGCGCCAGCGTCCGGTGTGGCAGGCCGTCCAGCGGGCCATCCGGTACTCGCAGAGCAAGGGCGTGCTCAACGTGGCGTCCGCGGGCAACTCCAACTACGACCTCGCGCACAAGATCACCGACGAGGGCAGCCCGAACAACGGGACGCCCGAGACCCGCGAGAACCTCACCAACGCCTGCCTCGACCTGCCGGCCGAGGCGCCGGGCGTGGTGACCGTGTCGGCGGTCGGCCCGACCGGGGACAAGAGCTACTACTCCTCCTACGGGCAGGGCGTCGTCGACGTGACGGCCCCGGGTGGCGACACCCGGTTCCGCACCCAGGGCACCCGTTCGACCAGCACCGACGGGATCCTGTCCACCACCTTCAACACCGCCACCCGCACCAACGGGTGGGGCTACAAGCAGGGCACCTCGATGTCCGGTCCGCACGCGACCGGCGTCGCCGCCCTGGCCCTGTCGGCCCACCCGGGGATGACGCCGGGGCAGCTCGCGTCGTTCCTGGAGCGCACCGCCGTGGCGCGCTCCTGCCCGAAGGGCGTGTACAACCCGGTCCCGCTGATCCCGACCGGCCCGCACGCCTACGACGCGACCTGCTCGGGTGGGGCCCGCAACGGGTTCTACGGCGCGGGCATCGTCAGCGCGTACAACGCGGTCAAGTGACCGCCTGACCCGAATCGGTGGGGCCCGGCGTGCGCCGGGCCCCACCTCCGTCTCTCGGTGGCCCGCGCTCCGCCGGCCGGGCGCGCCGCCGGCCGGGGCGATGGCCCCGTCCACCGATCGGGTGACGGCCGTTTCCGCTGCTGGCCTCGGGGTACCGGACGATCATCAGCCGAACCTAGGAGGTCACCGTTGTCGACCGATGCCATCGTCGTGCTCAAAGAGGACCACAAGGAGATCCGCCGCCTGTTCAGGGCCTTCCAGGATGCCCAGGACGGGCCGGCGAGCCGGCGGCAGAAGCTGGTGGGGCAGATCCTGGAGGCCCTCACGGTGCACACCTACCTGGAGAACGAGGTGATGTACCCGGAGGTCCGCAAGCTGCTGCCGGATCTGGAGGACGACATCCTCGAATCGTACGAGGAGCACCACGTGGCCGACCTGCTCTGCGCGGAGCTGGCCGTCATGGACGCCGACGACGACCACTTCAACGCCAAGACCACGGTGCTGATCGAGAACGTGGAGCACCACGTCGAGGAGGAGGAGCAGGAGTGGTTCCCGAAGGTGCGGGAGGCGCTCGGCCGCAAGCAGTTGCAGGAGATCGGCGAGCGGATGATCGCGCTGCGCGCCGACGCCCCGCGCAGCCCGACGGCCCCGAAGGCGATCAAGAAGGCGCTGGACGCGGTCACCGCCTGACCGCGCCCCCGGCACGCGATTCTTGGACAGTTGTCGTCCGCCTCGTGACAGTCCGCCTCGTGACGACAACTGTCCAAGATCCGGAGAGGGGCGGTCAGCCCGGGGACGGGATCAGGTCGACGGCGGCGGGAGGATCTGGCGGAGCTGCCCCGGCGGGACGGCGCGGCGTCGCCACTCCCGGGGGTAGCCGACCGACACCTCCTCGAAGCGCACCCCGTCGTGCCACGTCGTGCGGGGGATGTGCAGGTGGCCGTAGACGGCCGCGGCGGCGGCGTAGCGCACGTGCCAGTCGGCGGTGGCGTCGGTGCCGCACCACTGGGCGAAGATCGGGTAGCGCAGGATCCGGGTCGGCTCGCGCACCAGCGGCCAGTGGCTGACCAGCACCGTCGGCAGCGCCGGGTCGCGGGCGTCGAGCCGCGCGGCCGTCTCGGCGAGCCGGGCCGCGCACCAGTCCTGCCGGCTCGGGTACGGGTCCGGGTGCAGCAGGTATTCGTCGGTGCAGACGATGCCGGTGGCGTACGCCTCGGCCAGGGCCGCCTCGCGGGTGTCCAGCCCCTCGGGCCGCCAGGTGTAGTCGTAGAGCAGGAACAGCGGCGCGACGAGCGCCGGCCCGCCGGGGCCCCGCCACACCGGGTACGGGTCCTCCGGGGTGACCACGCCCAGGGCGCGGCAGACGTCCACCAGGTGCCGGTAGCGGGCCACCCCGCGCAGGGTCACCGGGTCGCTCGACGGGGTCCACAGGTCGTGGTTGCCCGGGGCCCAAACCACCTTTGCGAAGCGCTCGCTGAGCAGGCCCAACGCCCATTCGATGTCGGCCACGGTGTCGGCGACGTCGCCCGCCACCAGCAGCCAGTCGGCCGGCGACCGGGGGCGCAGGCCCTCGACGATCGCCCGGTTCTCCGCGTATGTCACATGCAGGTCGCTGATCGCGAGCAGCGCCCCGTCGTCCTCCCCCACCACCAGTCGATCCTACGGGAGCCGCCGCGGGCGCGGGGACCGCCGAAGGTGGTCCGGCGCGGCCCGCGCCCGGGCGCACCGGGTAGGATCGAGCCGGGCCGTGACTGGCGCGTGGGGATGGACAACCATCGGGAAGCGGTCCCGTCATCAGGACGTCTGCCGAGCGCCTGGGCCTTCCGCACGTCACCAGGAGGTCGCATGTCGTCGCCGAACGCCGAGTCCACCGCCTTCCGCAGCGCCCTCGAGGTGATCCGCGCCGTCGAGCCCCGGGTCGCCGACGCGATCGGGGCGGAACTGGCCGACCAGCGCGAGTCGCTGAAGTTGATCGCGAGCGAGAACTACGCCTCCCCCGCCACGCTGCTGGCGATGGGCAACTGGTTCAGCGACAAGTACGCCGAGGGCACGGTCGGCCGCCGCTTCTACGCCGGCTGCCAGAACGTGGACACCGTCGAGGCCCTCGCAGCCGAGCACGCCCGGGAGCTGTTCGGCGCGTCGCACGCGTACGTGCAGCCGCACTCCGGCATCGACGCCAACCTGGTGGCGTTCTGGGCGATCCTGGCCGACCGGGTGGAGTCCCCGGCCCTGAAGCGGGCCCAGGTGCGCCAGGTCAACGACCTGACCGAGGAGGACTGGTTCGCGCTGCGCCGCGAGCTGGGCGACCAGCGGATGCTCGGCATGTCGCTGGACGCGGGCGGCCACCTCACCCACGGCTTCCGGCCCAACATCTCCGGCAAGATGTTCGACCAGCGCAGCTACGGCACCGACCCGACCACCGGCCTGATCGACTACGACCGGGTCGCCGAGGCGGCCCGCGAGTTCCGGCCGCTGATCCTGGTCGCCGGCTACTCGGCGTACCCGAGGAAGGTCAACTTCCGGATCATGCGGGAGATCGCCGACTCGGTGGGCGCGACGTTCATGGTCGACATGGCCCACTTCGCCGGCCTGGTGGCCGGCAAGGTCTTCACCGGCGACTTCGACCCGGTGCCGCACGCGCACATCGTCACCACCACCACCCACAAGTCGCTGCGCGGCCCGCGCGGCGGCATGGTGCTGTGCGGCCCGGAGCTGGCCGACCAGGTCGACCGGGGCTGCCCGATGGTGCTCGGCGGCCCGCTGCCGCACGTGATGGCCGCCAAGGCGGTCGCCCTGGCCGAGGCGCGCCGCCCCGACTTCGCCGACTACGCGCAGCGCATCGTCGACAACGCCCAGGCCCTCGCCGAGGGGCTGCTGCGCCGGGGCGCGAAGCTGGTCACCGGCGGCACCGACAACCACCTGGTGCTCATCGACGTCTCCGGGTACGGCCTGACCGGCCGGCAGGCCGAGCAGGCGCTGCTGGACTCGGGCATCGTCACCAACCGCAACGCGGTCCCGCAGGACCCGAACGGCGCGTGGTACACGTCGGGCATCCGGATCGGCACCCCCGCCCTGACCACGCGGGGCCTGGGCGCCGCCGAGATGGACGCGACGGCCGAGCTGATCCACACCGTGCTCAGCCAGACCACGCCGGGGTCGAACGCCGACGGCACGCCGTCGAAGGCCAAGTACGTCCTGGACCCGGCCCTGGCCGACAAGGTCAGCCGCCAGGCCACCGACCTCCTGTCGACCCACCCCCTCTACCCCTCGGTAACCCTGGCCTGACCCGCCCACCTGCTCGGTGATCAAGAGGTTTGCGTCATCGTGGAGATCGACTTTGACGCTTTCCTCTTGATCACCGGGGCGGGACCGGGCGGGGAGGCGGGACGCCGCGCGCAACCGAGGGGCGGGGTGCGTCAGGCCATGGGGCGCTTGAGGTGGTAGCGGTGGACCTCGGTGCTGCCCTGGACGTTGTTCACGTCCTCGGCGGCGGAGACCAGCTCCCAGCCCTCGCGGCCGGCCCGGTTGAGGTGCGCGATCGCGGTGTCGCCGTACGCGGTGATGTCGGTGCGGGACCCGTCCGGGCCGTACCACACGAACGAGACGTGGAAATTGCGCCCCTGCCCCTGGTAGCGGCGGACCAACAGTGCGTACTCCCATGCGACCATGCGGTCCATTATGGCCGGTCGACCCGGGCGCGCGGCGCACGGGGGGTGGCGGAACGACGACAGTACGAGATCAGCCCGGGGCCGCCGGCACGGGCGACCGGGCCAGCTCGTCGGCGATCAGCGCGGCGAGCCGGTCGAGGCCGGCGTCGATCTGCCCGGGCGTCACGGCGCTGATCGACAGCCGCAGCGCGGCCACCGGCGCGGTGTCGTCGTAGAAGTGCGCCATCGGCGTCCACAGCACGCCGTAGTCCTCGGCGGAGCGGCGCAGCAGCGCGTCGTCGACGGGGAACGGGACGCTCACCACGGCGAAGAAGCCGCCCGCGGGGACGTTCCACCGCACCGGCGACGGGTCGGGGAATCGCCGGGCCAGGCCGTCGACGAGGTGGCGCAGGTTGCGGGCGTACGCGGCGCGCTCGCGGGTGTTGGCGGCGACGAGGCTGCACCCGTGGGCGAGCAGCGCCCCGCCGACGACCGCCTGGGCGATGGCGGAGGTGTTCACCGTGACCATGCTCTTGATCTTGGCGAGCTGGTCGGCGAGCGGCCCGACCCTCCCGTCGGCGTCGCGCACCCGCTGGTCGGCGACCACGTAGCCGACCCGCGCCCCGGGCAGCACGGTCTTGGCGAACGAGCCGAGGTAGACCACCCGCCGTCCGGCGTCGAGGGCCTTGAGCGTGGGCAGCCGCACCGCCCCGTCGGCGTGGAACAGCCCGTACGGGTTGTCCTCGATCAGCAGCAGGTCCTCGGCGGCGGCGAGGTCCAGCAGCCGCCGCCGGTCGGCCAGGCCGATGCTCGCCCCGGACGGGTTGGCGAAGTCCGGCATCACGTAGCAGGCGCGCGGGCGCAGCCCCTCGGCGCGGGCCCGGCGCACCTGCGCGCGCAGGTCCGCCAGGTCGATGCCGGCCGGCCCGCCGGCCACCGGGCGCACCGGCAGGTCCACCAGCCGGGCCGCGCCGGTCAGCCCGACGTACGTGGGGGCGACGGCGAGCAGCACGTCGGCGGGGCCGGCGCGCAGCGCCCGCAGCACCAGCAGCATCGCCTCCTGGCAGCCGACGGTCACCACGATCGACTCCGGGTCGACGGTGATCTCCTCGTCGACGGCGAGGTTGCGGGCGACGAGGTCGTGGATGATGCCCTTGGTGCGGCCGTACTGGAACAGGGCGCGGTGCACCTGCGCCGGGCCGTAGCCGAGGTCGTCGGCCAGGTGCGCGCGGAACGTCTCCAGGTGCCGGTGCAGGTCGGCGACGTCGAAGAACTCCTCGTACGGGCGGCCGGCGGCCAGCGACACCGCGTCGGGATAGCGCTGGGCGACCTCGTTGAGGAAGTTCATCGAGTTCAGCGCGGGATCGCCGACCGCCGGGTGCAGGTCGGCCACGTCCAGGTCGGTGTGCCCGCTCAGGTCCACCGGTCGTCCACCGTCCACGTTCAGCCTTCCGTGATCGTACGCAGGTCGCGGGCCTCCGCCGGGTCGGCGCACCCGGCGAGGGTGAGGGCGTCGCGCAGCTCGGCGGCGAGCAGCGCGAACGCGGCGTCGACGCCGGCCCGCCCGCCGACGGCCAGCGCCCACAGCAGCGGCCGTCCCACCAGCACCCCCGTCGCGCCGAGCGCCAGCGCGCGCAGCACGTCGACGCCGCCGCTGATGCCGCCGTCGACCAGCACCTCGCACCGGTCGCCGACGGCGGTGCGCACCTGCGGCAGCATGGTCAGCCCGGCGGGGGCGGCGTCGAGCTGCCGCCCGCCGTGGTTGGACACCACCACCGCGTCCGCGCCCGCGTCGGCGGCCAGCACCGCGTCGCGGGGGTCGAGGACGCCCTTGACCACCAGCGGCAGGTCCGTGCGCCCGCGCAGCCAGGCGACGTCGGACCAGGTGAGGGCCGAGGCGAACGCGGCGCTGGTGTGCCGGGCCACGGCCGACGTGCCGGGCGTGCCGGCGTGCGCCAGGTCGTCGCGGCTGCCCGGCAGGTTCGCGGCGGCCACGTGCGGCGGCAGGGCGAACCCGTTGCGCACGTCGCGCAGCCGGGGGCCGAGGATCGGCACGTCGACGGTGAGCATGAGCGCGGTGCACCCGGCCCGCTGCGCCCGGTCCACCAGCTCGCGCACCATCCCCCGGTCCCGCAGCCAGTAGAGCTGGAACCACACCGGCCCGCCGGCCGCCGCGATCTGCTCGATGGTGGCGCTGCTCAGGGTGCTCGCCACGTAGGGCACCCCGGCCGCGCCGGCCGCCGCCGCGAGCGCGGGCTCGCCGTCGGGGTGCACGAGCCGCTGGTACGCCATCGGCGCGACCGCCACCGGCAGGGCCTGCGGCCGGCCGAGCAGCGGGGCGTCGGTGCGGGGCCGGTCGATGCCGCGCAGCATCCGGGGCAGCACGGCGACCCGGTCCAGGGCGGCCCGGTTCGCGGCGAGCGCGGTCTCGGCGCCGCTGCCGCCGGCCACGAAGTCGTACACCTCGGGCGGCAGCGCCTCGCGGGCCAGCGCGGCGAAGTCGGCGAGGCTCGCCGCGAACGGCGTCGCACCGGCCGGGGCGGCGGGCGCGGCCGGCGCGGGGCCGGAGGCGACGGGCCCGGCCGGGGCGGCCAGGTCAGCCATCGACCGCGCCCGCGTCGGCCGGCACCGCCGGGGCGACGCCGAGCCGGTCACGCAGGAACGCGGCGGCCCGGTCCTGGGCGTGCCGACCGGCGTCGAACGCCCCCGGCATGGCGAAGAACCCGTGGATCATCCCGGGATAGCAGGCCAGCTCCACCGGCACCCCCGCCGCGCGCAGCCGGTCGGCGTAGCGCTCCCCCTCCTCGCGCAGCGGGTCGTACTCGGCGGTGATCACCAGGGCCGGCGGCAGGCCGGTCAGGTCCTCCGCCAGCAGCGGCGACGCGAGCGGGTTCGCCGCGTCGGCCGGATCGGGCAGGTAGTGCCCCCGGTACCAGGCCACCGAGTGCCGGTTGAACAGCAGCGGGTCCTGCTCCCCGCCGGGCCCGGCGGACTCGACGGGATCGGCAGACCCCGCCGGCTCGGCGCGCTCGCGCTGGTCGGTGTTGGGGTAGACCAGCAACTGGGCGGCCAGCGCCGGCCCACCGCCGTCGCGGGCCAGCAGGGTCACGGCGGCGGCGAGGTTGCCGCCCGCGCTGTCCCCGCCGACGGCCAGCCGGGCCGGGTCGGCCCCGAACTCGTCGGCGTGCGCGGCGAGCCAGCGCACGGCGGCGTGGCAGTCGTGCACCGCCGCCGGGAACGGGTGCTCGGGGGCGAGCCGGTAGCCGACCGTGACGACCTGGCAGCCCGTGGCGTTGGCCAGCCGGCGGCAGATCCCGTCGGCGGTGTCGACGCTGCCGAGGGTCCAGCCGCCGCCGAAGAAGTAGACCAGGGTCGGCAGCGGGCCGGCCCCGGCCGGCCGGTGCACGCGTACCGGCAGGTCGCCGGCGGGGCCGGGGACGACCGTGTCGCGTACCTCGTGCACCGGCTCGGCGTCGCCGCCCCCGGCCCGGATGGCCGCCAGGTCGGCCGCGCGCGCCTCGGCGAGGGTCTGGGTGTACAGCGGCGCGACGCCGGCCGCCGCGCGTGCGGCCCGATACGCGACCACCTGCGGGTCCAGGGGCATGGGTGGGTCTCTCCTCTACTCGCCGGTGGTGACGAACAGCTTGTCGATGCCGCGCAGGAACAGGCTGCCGCTGTAGACGGGCTGCTGGGTGATGCGCAGCCCGGGGAAGCGGGCGAACAGCCGCGGCAGGGCGAGCTGGCCCTCCAGCCGGGACACCGCCGAGCCGAGGCAGAAGTGCAGGCCGACCCCGAAGGCCAGCGACGGCGGGCCGGCGCGGCGCGGGTCGAACCGGTCGGGGTCGGCGAAGCGGGCCGGGTCGCGGTTGGCGGCGGCGATCAGCAGCATCACGTTCTCGCCCTCGGCGACCTTCACCCCGTGCAGGACGGTGTCGCGGGGCGCGGCCCGGGCCAGGAAGTGCACCGGGCTCTGCATGCGCAGCACCTCGTCGACGCAGCCCCGGGTCAGCTCGGCGTCGCCGGGCAGGGCGGCGGTCACGTCGGGGTGCTCCAGCAGCAGCGGCAGGCCGTTGCTGAACATGTAGACGGTGGTGACGAAGCTGGCGTTGAACAGGACGATGAGGTTGCTGATCAGCTCGTCCTCGGTGAGGTCCACGCCGCCGGCGTCGAGCGCCTCCACGAGGCCGCTGATCAGGTCCTCGCCGGGGGCGCGGCGGCGCTCGGCGATCCGCTCCCGGTAGTAGCCGCGCAGCTCGGCGGCGGCGGTGTTGGCCTTCGCCAGCCGCTCGGGGGTCGCCCCGGCCACGTCGAGGAAGTCGTCGATCCAGTCGACCCGCTCGCGGTACCAGGGCAGGTCGGCCTCGGGCAGGCCGATGAACTCGGCCATCACCAGCGCCGGGATCGGGTACGCGAAGTCGGCCACGAAGTCGACCTCGGCCCCGCCGGCGCCCGCCTCGGCCATCCGGTCCAGCAGCGTGTCGGTGACCCGGGTGATCACCGGTTCCAGGGCGCCCAGCCGGCGCGGGGTGAAGGTCTTGGCGAACACCGCCCGCATCCGGGTGTGGTCCGGCGGGTTGATGAACATCATCGACGACTCGAAGGTGCGCAGGATCTCGTGCTGTTCCCAGCCGGGCGGGGACTGCTTGAGCCACTCCGGGTCACGCAGCACCTGGTCGACGACGTCGTACCCGCCGGCGACGGCGCTGACGGTGCTGTGCTCGGGGCGGTCCGGGATCTCGCGGATCGGGCCCAGCTCGTGCAGGGCCGCGTAGAAGGGGTAGGGGTTCTGCCGGCCCTGATCGCTGTACAGGCCGGAGAGCAGCTCTTTGACGTCCACAGTGGTGCTTCCTCCCCAGGAAGTTGGCGACGGGGCGGCGGGGGAATCACCCCCGCCGCCCCGCCGGTGTCACAGACCGAGCAGGCGCAGCGGCACCGCGTCGGCCATCGCCTGGTTGCCCAGGTCGTTCGGGTGGATGTGGTCACCCGAGTCGTACGCCGGCAGCAGCCGGCTCGGCTGGGCCGGGTCGCGCAGCACCTTGTCGAAGTCGAGCAGCCCGTCGAACTCGTGGCTGCTCCGCAGGTACGCGTTGACCGCCTGGCGGGTGGCCTCCTTCTCCGGCGTCCACACCCCCGGGTTGCCGTGCCCCTCGTACGGGGTCAGCGTGGCCACCAGGCTGGTCAGGCCGCGGGCCTTGACCTGCTGGTTGACCTGCCGCAGCGAGGCGATGATCTTCTCGGCGGAGTCGTCCGACATCCAGATGTCGTTGATGCCCAGGTGGGTCACGACGGTCCGCACGCCGGTCTGCGGGAAGACGTCCTCGCCCAGCCGGGCCAGGGCGTTCGGGCCCAGCTCGTAGTAGCCGGGGAAGCCGCCCGCGCCGGGCTCGGTGCCCTCGTGGTTGAGCCGGTTGCCGGCCAGGCTGAGGTTGAGCACGCCCGGGGTACGCACGTCGGGGCGGGCGTCGATCAGCCGGTCGGCGAGCAGGTCCGGCCAGCGCCGGTTGGTGTTGACCGTGCTGCCGTTGCCGTCGGCGATGGAGTCGCCGAGGACGACGACCGAGCCGGGGCTGAGCTTGCGCTGCACGTCCACGCCGGACAGGAACATCCAGCAGCAGTCGGGGCGGATGGTGAAGCCCGTTCCGCCGGCGGCGCCGGTGAGGTCGGTGGCGCCGATGAACGTGGTCTGCCGCGACTGGCCGTGGAAGGTCACCGGCCCGGTCAGCTCGGGGAAGTACAGCGTGACGACCAGGTCCTCCTGGTCACCGACCGGGAGGTCGACCGGGTCGCTGAGCAGCTCGCCGCCCTTGTTCATGGTGACCGAGGCGGAGCCGTTGAAGGTCAGCTCCTTCACGGTCGGGGCGGCCACGTCCGACAGGTCCGTCGGGGTGGACGTGTCCGGCCGGGCGATGGTGGCCCGGCCGACCTTCACGGCCTGCTCGCCGTAGAGGTTGCTCAGCCGCACGCGCAGCCGGGGACCGCCCACGGTGGTGTGCACGATCATCCGGATGCTCTGGTTGTTGAGGCCGGTGTTGGTCAGCCCGACCGTGTTGCCCCGGGTCACCGCGGCGGCCCAGCTGCCCGCCCACACGGGTGCGCCGGGGCGCTTCCCGGTGTCCGGGCCGGCGGTGGCCACCACGGCCGGCGCTCCCACGACCAGCGCCGTGGCCGCGGCGGCGATCACCTGCCATCTCTTCGGGGCCGTTATCAAGCGCCACTTGTTCGGAGTCGACATTGAACCTCCATGTTGGCAGCCCAGGGTCGTCCACTGACGACAGCCTCCTGGACGATGGTCCAGAAACCTAGCCGCGCCCCTGACAGGCGTCAATCAACCTGATCGACAAGATCAAATGACGTCGGGGCGCGGCCGTGCGCCGATCGGCCCGGTGCCCGGCGCGGTTGCGCGGCCTACGCTCGAAGCTGGCGGCGGTGCGGTCGCCGAAGCGCGCCGCCGTCGCCGCGTCCCGGCCCTGAGCTGCCGGGACGCCGCTCGCGGCTGGTCGACACGGGTCCCACCGGGCCACCCCGACCGCCGCCGGAAGCTGATGGGGGCTGGCGATGACCGACGGTGCCGACCGACCGACCACCTACGTGCACGAGGCGCTGGAGCTGTTCGCCGGCTTCGGCGACCGGGAGGCCCTGGTGGGCGGCGGACGCCGACTGACCTATCTGGACGTGGCCGCGCAGGTGCGCGGCATGGCCGGCGCGCTGACCCGGGGCGGGATCCGCCCGGGCGCCGCCGTGCTGGTGATGCTCGGCAACGCGGTCGAGGGGCCGCTGCTCCAGCTCGCCCTGCACCTGCTGGGCTGCCGGACGATGTGGATCGCTCCGGTCACCTCCCGCCGCGAGGTCGACGACTTCGTCCGGCTGTCCCGGCCGGAGGCGTTCGTCTACGACGCCCGCGACGGCGACGGGCTCGGCCCGCGGATCGCCGCCGACCTGGCCGGCGTGCCCGTGTTCTGCCTCGGCCCCGGCGGCGCGGGCCCGGACCTCACCGCCGCCTCGCCGGGCCCGGACGTCACCGCCGCCGGCTCCGACGCGGCGGCCGGGCTGCCCGTCGACGTGCCGGAGCCGGAGTCGTTCCTGCAGACCAGCGGCACCACCGGCACCCCGAAGCTGGTGCACCACCGGGAGAGCTTCTACCGCCAGGTCCTCGCCCTCGCCGAGGGCTTCCGCTCCGGCGGGGTCCCGCTGCTGCGGCACCTGTCCCACTCCCCGATGTGGCTGGCCAGCGGCCAGATCACCACCCTGGTCAACCTGTTCAGCGGCGGCGTGCTGTTCCTGCGCGAGCGGTGGGACCCGGCGGCGTTCATCGCCACCGTCGGGCGGGAGCAGATCAACTCGACGTTCGTCACCCCGCCGATGCTCTACGAGGTGCTCGACCATCCCGACCTGCCCGGCGCGGACTTCTCCGCCATGTTCATGTTCAACGTGGGCGCCGGGCCCGCCGCGCCCGCCCGGCTGCGTCAGGCCATCGCCCGCTTCGGCCCGGTCCTGCGCATCGTGTACGGGCTCAGCGAGGCCGTCGTCATCACCGCCCAGCCGGGGCTGACCGAGGACCCGGAGCACCCGGAACGGCTGCGCTCCTGCGGAAAGCCCTACGGGGACGTGGCGGTGGAGATCCGGGACGCCGACGGGGCGGTGCTGCCGGCGGGCGTCGACGGGGAGGTGTGGGTGCGCACGAAACTCAGCTTCGCCGGCTACCACGGCCAGCCCGAGCTGACCGCCGAGACCCTCGTCGACGGCTGGGTACGCACCCGCGACGTCGGCCACCTCGACGACGACGGCTACCTCTACCTCGTCGACCGGCTCGCCGACCGGATCCTCACCCGGCAGCGGAGCTGGCCGATCTACTCCCGGCCCATCGAGGACGTGCTCGCCGGGCACCCGCAGGTGCGGGCCGCCGCCGTGATCGGGGTCCCCGACGAGGTGGCCGGCGAGCTGCCGTACGCGTACGTGGTGGCGACGCCGGGGGCGACGGTCACGGCGGCGGAGCTGATCGACCTGGTCACCGCCGAGCTGAGCGAGACGTGGGCGCCGGGCGCGGTGGAGTTCGTCGACGCGCTGCCGCTGAACCGGTCGGCCAAGGTCGACAAGCTGGCGCTGCGGGCCCGGTACGCCGCCGGCCGCCCCGCCGACCAGGTCGGCAGCCCCGCGTGACGACCGAGGCCGGCCCCGCAGCCGTGGCGAAGGGAGGCGTCGTGGACCGGGAACGGGCCGCCGCGCGGCGGGAACTGGTCACCCTCGTCGCCGCCGACCTGATCTCCAACCTGGGCAGCCGCATCTCCGTCATCGCGATCCCGTGGCTGGTGCTGACCACCACGGGCAGCCCGGCGAAGATGGGCATCGTCGCGGCGGCGGAGTTCCTGCCGTACATGCTGTCGAGTTCCCTGGCCACGCCGTGGGCGGACCGGTTCGGGGTGCGCCGTACGTCCATCGTGGTGGACGCGGCGAGCGCGGCGGCCGTGGCGGTGGTGGCGATGACCCCGTGGCTCGGCTTCGGGGCGCTGGTCGCCCTCGTCGCGGTGGCCGGCGGGCTGCGCGGCATCGGCGACCGCGTCAAGCACGTCATGTTCCGGCCGGCGGCGCAGCGCGCCGGGGTGGAGCTGATCCGGCTCACGTCCGCCTACGACGGGCTGGCCCGCGGCGTCACCCTCTTCGGCGCGGTGATCGGGGGCCTGCTCATCGACTGGGTCGGGGTGACCCGGGCCATCTGGATCGACGCGGGCACCTTCGCGCTCTGCGCGCTGCTGGTCGGGCTGCTGGTGCGCCCGCCGGCAGCCGACGCGCCGGCCGTCCCCCGGGAGAGCTACTTCCGGGCCCTGCGCACCGGCTTCGCCTACCTGCGCACCGACCGAGTGCTGCTGGCCATGCTGCTGGTGGTCTCCGCGCTGAACATGATGGCCGCCGCCAACACGGCCGTGTGGATCCCCGTCTGGGTGCGCGACGTGCTCGGCGACCCGGCCGGCTTCGGCCTGGTGCTGGGGGTGTTCGGGGCGGGGGCGCTGCTGGGCAACGTGGTGTTCACGATGGTCGGCCCGAGGCTGCCCCGCACGCTCGTCTTCGCCGTCGGCGCGGCGATGAGCGGCGCGCCCCGGCTGCTGACCATGGCGGTCACCGACCACCTCGTGGTCGTGCTGGTGGTGACGTTCCTGTCCGGCATCGGCATCGCCGCGGTCAACCCGCTGCTGGGCGCGACGCTCTACGAGCGGGTGCCCGACGCGTTGCAGACCCGGGTGCTCGGCATCGCCGGCTCGCTGGCGTTCGTCGGCCTGCCCGTCGGCGCGCTGCTGGGCGGCTGGTCGGTCGCCGTGCTGGGCCTCAAGCCGGCGCTGCTGGTGATGGCGGTGCTGTGCGCGGCGCTGACCGTGGGGCCGCTGCTCGCCGGGCCGCTGCGCGCGGGCCGGGCGCGCCCGGCCGCCCCGCCGGCCGGGTAGGCGCCGGCGGCCCGGGCATGTCGGGCAGGTGGCGGTATCCGGCGGCCGGGATGCCGCCACCTGCCCGACATGGCTTCCTCGCATGTTCGCCCCGCGTTCGCCGGCGGGCCCGCGTCGCGTCGGGCGGCACGCCTACCGTGGCCGGTCGGATCGCGCCGACTGCCTCCTTCGGGCGCGACCGGACCGGCGACCCGCGAGGAGAACCATGCCGTCATCCACCGACAGCCCGGTGACCACCGCCCGGCTCGGCACCGTGCGCCGCATCGGCGACGCCGCCGGGCACAGCGCCTTCACCGACCTGGTCCGGCACCGGGGCCGGTGGCTGTGCGCGTACCGGGAGGGCACCGGACACCTCTCCGCCGACGGCGCGATCCGGGTGCTCGCCTCGGCCGACGGCCGGGACTGGGCCCCCGTCGCCCGGCTGGACCGGGCGGCCACCGACCTGCGCGACCCCCGGTTCGTGGCCCGGCCCGACGGCCGGCTGCAACTGCTCGCCGCGGCGGTCACCGGCCACGCCGACGGGCCCCGGGCGGACCCGAGGGAGTTCCGCACGCTGACCTGGCTGTCGGACGACGGGCAGCGCTGGGGCGAGCCGATGCCGGTCGGCGAGCGCGACATCTGGGTGTGGCAGGCGGCCTGGCAGGCCGGCGCGATGTACGGCGTCGGGTACGCCACCCGGGAGCCCCGCTTCGTCCGGCTCTACCGCAGCGGCGACGGGATCGACCTGCAACCGGTCGTCGACACCCTCTTCCTCGGCGGCTACCCCAACGAGTCCGGGCTGGTCTTCGGCCCCGACGGCACCGCCACCTGCCTGCTGCGCCGCGACCGGGAGGCGGCCACCGCCCAGCTCGGGCGGGCCCGCCCGCCGTACCGGGACTGGACCTGGACCGACCTCGGGGTGCGGGTGGGCGGGCCGGCCCTGCTCGGGCTGCCCGACGGCCGCCTCGTCGCCGGGGTACGCCTGCTCGACGGCGGCCCGCGCACCGCCGTCTGCGCCGTCGACCCGCACCGGGGCGTCCTGACCGAGCTGGTGGCGCTGCCCTCCGGCGGCGACTGCGGCTACCCGGGGCTGGACTGGCACGAGGGCGTGCTGCGGGTCAGCTACTACTCCTCCCACGAGGAGCGGACCTGCGTGTACCTGGCCGAGGTGACCCTCGACGGGTAGGGGTGTCGACGCGGCGGGCCGGTCGGCTAGCGTGCCGGTCATGCCGGCGAGCCGCACCGAAGCGACCGACCCGTACTGCCTGCGCGCGGGCGAGAGCGCGCGGCTGCTCGCCGGGCACCCGTGGCGGCGGTTCGTGGTGCTCGGCGACAGCGTCGCCGAGGGGCTGTGCGAGCCCGTCGACGGGTACCCGGACGTGCAGTGGGCCGACCGGATCGCCGCCGAGCTGGACGCGGCCCGCCCCGGGCTGGCGTACCTCAACCTGGGGTTGCGGGGGCTGCGGGCGCACGAGGTCCGCGCCGCCCAGCTCGCCCCGGCGGTCGAGTTCGGCCCGGACCTGGCGCTGGTGGTGTGCGGCGGCAACGACGCGTTCCGCCCCGCCTACGACGCGGACGCCGTCGACGCGGAGCTGGCCGCGCTGGTCACCGGCCTCCAGGCGGCGGGGGCGGACGTGGTGACGGTGGGCATGTTCGACGTGTCGCACAGCCCGGCGGTGCCGGCGCGGCTGCGGGAGGGCCTGGGCGGGCGGATGCGCCGGCTCGCGGCGCACACCCGGGCCCTGGGCGAGCGGCTCGGCACCCTGCACGTGCACCTGACCGACCACCCGGCGGTGGCCGACCCGACGCTCTACAGCGGCGACGGCCGGCACGGCAGCGCCCGCAGCGACGCCATCGCCGCCGCCGAGACGGTCCGCCGCCTCGGCGCGCACCTCGCCGCGTCCCGGTGACCGGCCCGGCGGCGACCGCCCGTCGGGGCGAGCGCCGCCGGGGAGGCGGTCAGTCGGTGAGCAGGATGCCGGTGAGCAGGACTCCACGCGCGAGGTTGAGCACGCTGTCGCAGCCGGGGAAGCCCACCCGGGCCAGGCCGCCGGAGCCGGTGCGGCCGAACAGGTAGGGCGCGAGGCTGTACGGGACGTCGGCGGTGACGGTCTCCCCCGTCTCCATCCGCACGAAGTCCATCGCCACCCGGTCGGCCGGCATGTACTCCTGGAGGATGTAGCCGCCCTCGTCGATGGCGGCGCGCAGCCCCTCCTCCCATTTCTGCGGGTCGGTCTCGCGGCCCAGCAGCACGCCGATGCCGGCGGAGCCGTCGGCGGGCTTGGCGACCAGGTCGTGCTGGTCGGCCAGCGCCCGGGGCAGCTCGGCGGCGGTGAGGGCGGTGGTGCGCGGGACGTACCGGCGCACGAGCGCCTGGTCGGCCTCGGGCAGGAGGTCGAGGTCCTCCCACAGCCAGGCAAAGTTGATCTTGTTGCCGAGCAGCCAGGCCGCCGTGCTGACGAACATCGGCAGGGTCCCGGCGGCGAGGGCCCCGGCGACCGCGTCCAGCCCCGCGCTGGCGTGCACCCGGTTGGGCACGAAGAGCCGGAACAGCGCGTCGACCGGGGCGCCGTCGACGACGAGCCGGTTGTGCTCGTCCAGGGTCGCCAGCTTGAGCTGGGCGATGACCAGGTCGATGCCGAAGTCACGGGCCCGGTCGGCCAGCGGGGACAGGATCTTGAGGAAGAACTCCGGCGTCTCCAGGCCCGGGTAGTCGGCGTCGAAGTCCAGCAGCAGCGCCACCCGGGCGCCGTCGGCCAAGCCCAGCTCGTCGCGGATCGCCACGAACCGCTGGTCCAGCAGGGACGGGGCGGGCCGCACCGGCAGGCCGTCGAGGATGCCCCGCTCGGCGTAGAGCTTCGCGTACCGGTAGACGACCGTGTCGGCGTCGAAGCCGCCGCCGAGGCTGCTGTCGATGTTGTACTCGACGAACTTCGGCACCCCGCCGGAGATCAGCACGTCCGGCCGGTACGCGGCCAGCAGCGCCTCCGACAGCACCTCGTCGGTGTCGAGCAGCTTCGTCTCCTCCGCCGGCACCCCGAGCAGCCGGGTCAGCTCCCCGGCGGTGCGGGCCCGCCGCTGGCACGCCTCCAGGATGAGCTGGGCGAGCCGGTCGCAGACCTCGTTCAGCTCGCGGAACGCGTCCGCCGGCATCACCGGGGGCCGGGCCAGCCGCCACGTCTGGTTGTACGTCGCGCAGCCGTAGAAGACCTCCTTCCACGCGCCCGCCCCGGCGGCCACCATCTCCGCCCGGGTCGACTCCGGCAGGTCGTTCCACGCCTGGTCCAGCGGCGGCCAGGGGTAGTTCGGGTCGATCATCACTCGTCCTTCATGGTGAGTTGGATGGCGGCGGTGAGCTGCTCGCGGCCGGGCTGCACGGCCCGGTCCAGCGCCGGGGCGAACGGCAGCACCGCGCCGTCGGGGCGGGTGACCCGCCGGGGCGGCGCGAGCAGCCGCACCCGTTCCACCACGGTCGCGATGATCTCCCCGGCGATCCCGCAGGACCGGTTGGAGTCGTCGACCACGACCAGCCGCCCGGTGCGGGCCACGGACGCGGTCAGCCCGTCCCAGTCGAACGGGTGGAGCGTGCGCGGGTCGAAGACCTCCACCGACACCTGGTCGGCCAGCTCCTCGGCCACGGCGAGCGCGTCGTGCACCAGGTGCCCGACGGCGACCACCGTCACGTCGTCGCCGGCCCGGTGCACCCGGCCCCGCCCGATCGGCACCGGGGCCAGGGCGGCGAAGTCCACGTCGGCGCGCACGTCCATCGCCCCGGCCGGCGCGAACACCACCACCGGGTCGACGTGCCGGATCGCCGAGACCAGCAGCCCGTACGCGTCGGCCGGGGTGGCCGGGACCACCGTGGTCACCCCGACGTGGGCGAAGAGGCTGTACGGGTGGTCGGAGTGCTGCCCGGCCCACCCCGTGCGCGAGCCGGAGCCCGGCACCAGGTAGGTGACCGGCACCTCGGCCTGCCCGCCCGTCATCAGCGGGAACTTGTGCGCGTGGTTGACGATCTGCTCGAAGACCAGGAACAGCAGGGACGGGATCTGGAACTCCACCACCGGGCGCAGCCCGGCCAGGGCCGCGCCGGTGGCGAAGCTGGTGAACGCCTGCTCCGACAGCGGGGTGTCCACCACCCGGTCCGGCCCGAACCGCTTCAGCAGCCCGGCGGTGACGTTCGAGGCGGCCACCCGGATGTCCTCGCCGAGCAGGAACACCGACTCGTCGCGGGCCATCTCGTCGGCCAGCGCCCGGGTGAGCGCCTTGCGGTACGACAGCCGTGGCATCAGCCACCTCCCGTCCGGGCGACCAGCCCGCTGGCGTACAGGTGCTCCAGCGCGCCGGCCGGGTCGGGCTCGGGGCTGGCCAGGGCGAACTCCAGGGCCGCGTCGAGGGTCGCCTCGACCTCGGCGTCGACGGCGGCCCGGTCCGCCTCGGGCAGCCGGGCGCCCTGGATGTCGACCGGGTCGCGGGACCGGCCGGCGGCCACCTCCTGCGGCGCGCGGTAGTCGAGGCGTACCGCGTGCTCGAAGGTGTGGTGGGCGTCGAACCGGTAGGTGCGCGCCTCGATCAGCTCCGGCCCGCCGCCGGCGCGCATCCGGGCGACGGCGGCGGCGGTGGCGTCGCGTACCGCCTCCGGGTCCTGGCCGTCGACGACGGCCGCCGGCATGCCGAATGCCTCGGCGCGGCCGGGGATCGTGCCGGCCACCGCGCCTTCGACGGGCATGGTGGTGGCGTAGCCGTTGTTCTCGCAGACGAACAGCACCGGCACCCGCCACAGCGCGGCCAGGTTGAACGCCTCCAGCAGCATTCCCTCGTTGACCGCGCCGTCGCCGAAGAAGGTGGCCCCGACGAGGTCGTCGCCGCGCCGCCGGCGCGCCCACACCGCCCCGGTGAGGATCGCGCCGGCGGCGCCGACGATGGCGTTCGCGCCGAGCACCCCGACGCCCAGGTCGGCGGCGTGCATGGAGCCGCCGCGGCCCCGGTTGAGCCCGGTGACCCGGCCCAGCAGCTCGGCGAGCATGCGGGCCGGGTCGGCGCCCTTGGCGAGCACGTGCCCGTGCCCGCGGTGGGTGCCGGTGACCAGGTCGTCGTCGCGCAGCGCCGCGCAGACGCCGGCGGCGATCCCCTCCTGACCGAGGTACGGGTGGATGCCGCCGACGATCGCCCCGGCGCGGACCAGGTCGACGGCCCGCTCCTCGAACCGGCGGATCAGCCGCACCGTGCGGTACAGCCGGACGGGATCGTCGCGGGTCACGCCGGGCGACCCCCCTCGATCGCCGGACGACCCTCCTTGATCGCGGTGAGGATGTCGTCCCAGAGCTGGGCGCGGGCGGTGAGCGCCAGGTTGACCGTGTCGGCGCACTCCTGCCACTTGGTGTCGTCGTCGCCGCACAGGTCGGCGAGCATCTGCATGGCCATCGGGGTGTGCTGCTCCCCGTCGACCTCGATGTGCCGCTCCAGGTAGTCGACGAACGTGTGCAGCTTCTGGCTGCGCTCGTTGACGGCGACGACCTGGGTGAACATGTCGGGGATCAGGTCCTCGCGGCCGAACGCGAACGCCGCCGCCTGGCAGTGCACCGGCGTCGACTCGATGATCTTCCAGGTGGTGGCGGCGAACGCGGCCGACGGGCCGGGCACGCCCGCCTTCGTCAGCGCCTCGGCCACCGGCGTGCCGGCGCGCAGCAGGTCGATCAGCGCGTCCACGGCGCGGGTGTCGGCACCGGCCTCGGCCATGCCGCGCACGTACAGCTCGAAGTGGCTGATGTAGCCCTCGCCGAGCTCGTCGCTCTCCTCGACCATCACGATGTCGTTGATCAGCCGCCGGCTGCCGGTGGGGCCGGTGGGGATCCACGGCACGTCCACGCAGGTGAGCTGCCGCTGCAACGACTTCAGCAGGGACATGAAGTCCCAGACCGCGAAGACGTGGTGCTCCATGAAGGTCACCAGCGCCTCGTGGGTGTCCAGGTTGGCGTAGAGGGGGTGCTTGACCACCACGTCGCGGCGGTCGGTCACCGCCTGCTCCAACCGCTCGATGCCCGGGTGCGTCTTACCCCAGTCGTACCGTGACATTTGTCAGCCTCCCTGCTGGGCGCGGTCGCGCCAGATGACCGGGCAGAAGTCGGGGTCCGCGTAGTCCGGCCGCCCGTCGTGGGTGCGGCGGACCAGCACGTCGTGGTTGTACGCGGCGAGGGTGCCGTCGGAGAGCGGAAACTCCCGGTAGGCGTTCGCGCCGTCCTGCAGGTGCAGCGAGACCGCCCGGCGCGGGCGACCGCTGACGTTCGCGCCGCTGCCGTGGTAGGTGCGGCAGTGGTGGAAA
This sequence comes from Micromonospora sp. NPDC002575, assembly GCF_042889525.1. NCBI lineage: Bacteria > Bacillati > Actinomycetota > Actinomycetes > Micromonosporales > Micromonosporaceae > Micromonospora > Micromonospora sp. NPDC002575. Next base: position 245,261 of record NZ_JBIARA010000002.1, read on the forward strand.
CTCACGTGTCCCTTGGGGATCACCATGGGGATCTTGCGGATCTGGGCGCCGTTGTGCGCGGCGTTGCGCGCCAGCATCTCCTCGAGCTGGTCGCGGTCGCGCTCGGCGAAGTGCCGCACGACGGTGTCGTCCGCGCCGATCTCCTTCCACCGGTGCGACCCGTCGACCATGGTGATCGTGCCCATCTCCTCGCCGCAGTCGTGGAACGGGATGAACGCGGTGAGCATGTCCTCCGACGACGAGGACGACCAGTAGTGCTTGTCGAAGTGCCACGGCACGATGTTCGACGGCTCGCCGTCGATCGGCGGCTTGTAGATCAGCGTGGACTGGAACACCCGGATCTCGGCGGCCCGCGCGAGCCGGGCGGCGACCGCGCCGAGCAGCGGCTTGCGCAGGATCGCGGCGATCCCGTCGTGCTCGTAGTGGACGTAGTCGTTGTGCCGCTGCACCGGGCCCTTCGACGGGTCCCAGTAGGCGAGCTTCGGCGGGCGCACCGGCAGGGTGCGGTCCCGCTCGCCGTCGTAGTACCGGTCGGTGGCCGCCACCAGGGCGTCCACCTCCTCGTCGGTGAACAACTTTTTTGACAGGTACCAGCCGTGCTCGGCGTAGTGCCGCACGTCCTCGTCGGACGGCAGCAGCGCCTCCTCCTGCGCGGTCAGCGCCGGGTGGATCTGTGTGGTGGTCATGCCCCAATCCCCTGTGCCGTGCCGGCCGCGACGGCGGGGGTCGCCCCCGCCGCGGCCAGCTCCCGTTCCTTGGCCTCGTAGAGGGCCTTGATGTTGCCGCTGCCGAAGGTCAGCGCCCCGCGTCGCTCGATGAGCTCGAGGAAGAGGGTGCGCCGCACGTGCATCGACTCGGTGAAGATCTGCAGGAGCTGGCCGCCGTGGTCGCGGTCGACCAGGATGCTCAGCTCGCGCAGCCGGTCCAGCGGCGCGTCGACCGGGCCGACCCGCCGCTCCAGGTCGTCGTAGTAGGCCCCGGGGGTGCCGGCGAACCGGACGCCCCGGGAGCGCAGCGCGCCGACGGCGGTGACGATGTCGTCGGTGCGCAGCCCCAGGTGCTGCACCCCGGCGCCCGCGTGCTCGGTGAGGAACGCGTCGATCTGCCCCGGCCGGTGGCTGCGGTCCGGCTCCAGCAGCACCAGGGTGACCCGCCCGGACGGGCTCTGCACCACGGTGGAGTTCATCGCCTGCCCGGCGACCTCGACGTGCTCGGTGAAGATCTGCGCGAAGCCGAAGACCCGCTCGTAGTGGGCGACGGTCGCGTCGAGCTGCCCCGGCGGCACGCAGATCGCCAGGTGGTCGATCTCGGCGAGCAGGCCGTCGTCGCCGGCCGGCCCGGTCGGCTCGGTGGGCTCGAACGCGCCGGGCAGGAACTCGCGCCGGTGGCCCCGGCGCTCCACCAGCCGGTGCAGCACGTCGCCGAAGCCGGCCACCTCGGCGGTGACGACCTCGGCGTCCGCGCCGGTGAAGGTGGTCGGCGGCGTCACCGGGGTCGCCCCCCGGCCCACCAGCTCCGCGTACGCCCCGGCGGCGTCGTCGACCTCCAGCGCCACCACGGCGATGCCGTCGCCGTGCCGCTGCACGTACGCCGACGCCCGGTGCCCGGCGGTCAGCCCGGAGGTGAGCACCATCCGGATGTCGCCCTGGCGCAGCAGCAGCGACCGCTGCCCCGCCAGCCCGGTCTCGGGGCCGCCCTGACCGACGAGCCGGAACCCGACGGCGGTGCCGAAGTAGAAGGCTGCCTGCCGGGCGTCGCCCACGAAGAGTTCGATGTGATCTATAGAACGGATGTCCATGTACCAGCCCTTCCCCATGTCCCCCCGTGACTGCCGTCCGGGCTCCCCCGCCCGGGGTGTTACGCGGGATCACCTCCCGGCGCGGCGGCGCGCGCACCCGCACCGGCGGTGCGCCGCAGCAGCAGGCTCACGTTCTGCCCCCCGAAGCCGAACGAATTGGTCAGCGCGTGTTCCGGCGCGGCCCGCCTCGGTTCCTTGCGGATGTGGTCCGCCGGGCAGGCCGGGTCCGGGTCGTCGAGGTTCCAGGTCGGCGGCAGCAGCCCCCGGCCCAGCGCCAGCGCGGTGGCGGCGGCCTCCAGCACCCCCGACGCGCCGAGCAGGTGCCCGGTGAGCGCCTTGGTGGAGCTGACCGGCACCGCGCCCTCGCCGAACACGTCGGTCAGGGCGGTGATCTCGGCGATGTCGCCGAGCTTGGTGCCGGTGCCGTGGGCGTTGACGTAGCCGACGTCGCCGGCCGTCACGCCGCCGCCGGCCAGGGCCTGCCGCATGCACCCGGCCGCCCCCGCCCCGTCGGGCCGGGGCGCGGTGGGGTGGTGGGCGTCGGTGTTCGCCCCGTAGCCGGCGACCTCGGCGTAGCCGGCCACGCCCCGGGCGGCGGCGTGCTCGGCGCGTTCCAGCACCAGCAGCGCCGCGCCCTCGGCGAGGACGAAGCCGTTGCGGCGGGCGTCGAAGGGCCGGCTCGCCTCGGCCGGGTCGGCCCAACCCCGGGCGAGCGCCCGGGCGTTGCCGAAGGTGTCGGCGAAGGTGGGGAACAGCGGGGCCTCGCTGGCCCCGCAGACCACCACGTCGGCCTCCCCGGCGCGGATCAGCCGGACCGCGTCGGCGACGGCCTGCGCGCCGGAGGCGCACGCCGTGCCGACCGACGAGCTGTAGCCGCGGATGCCGTGGGCGATGGCGATCCGCGCCGCCGGCATGTTCGGCAGGATCCCGGTGAGCAGGTACGGGCTGACCGCCGCCCGGCCCCGCTCGGCCCGCGCCAGCACCTGCCGCTCCAGGGTGGCCATCCCGCCGACGCCGCCGACGATCACTGCGATCCGGGCGGGGTCGACGTCGCGGCCCACCTCGATGCCGGCGTCGGCGAGCGCGTCGGCGGCGGCGAGCAGGGCGAGCACGACGATCCGGTCCAGCACCCGGGTCTCCGGGCCGGACGCGACCGTACGCGGGTCGATCTCCGGCAGCAGCCCGGCGGCCTCCAGCGACCCGTGGGCCGGATGGTCCTGCGGCGGGCGGACCAGCCCCGACCGGCCGGTGAGCAGGGCGTCGAGGGTCTCCCCCGCGCCCCGCCCGGCCGGGGTGAGCAGGCCCATCCCGGTGATGAGGGCCGTCACGACGACGACTCGGTCAGGTAGCGCTCGCGCAGCGCCACCTTGCGGACCTTGCCGGTGACGGTGACCGGGATGTCCTCGGAGCGCACCGGCACCACCCTGCGCAGGGTCGCCCCGACGTCCGCGCCGAGCGCGGCGCGCACCGCCTCGGTGCGGTCGACGCCCGGGTCGGCCCCGGCCGCCAGCTCCAGCAGCACGTCGGTGACGACGCGGTCGTCCTCCTTGACGATCACGACGGTGCAGTCGGTGACGTCGGGGCAGGCGGCGAGGACCCGCTCCTCGGACAGGGCGGTGAAGAACCGCCGGCCGTCGCCCACCTCGACGGAGTCGACGGCCCGGTCCAGGTGGTAGTAGCGGCCGTCGGCGTCGGCGTAGACCAGGTCGCCGGTGAGGTACCAGCCGCGCAGCCGGAACCGGTAGGTGGTGACGGAGTCGTTCCAGTAGCCCCGGAACAGCGACGGCGAGTCGATGCCGAGGAAGCCGACCTGCCCCGGGGGCAGCTCGTTGCCGTCGGCGTCGAGCACCGCGACCTTCGTGAACTGGTACGGGCGGCCCACGCAGCGGCCGTACCGGTCGGTGTCGGCGGTGTGGGTGATGTGGAACATCGAGTGGCCCATCTCGCTGGAGCCCAGCCCGTCGATGAACACGGAGCCGGGCACCCGCACGACGCCCTGCCGGGTCACGGTGTCCCGCGAGCCGACCGCGACGAGCCGGCGCACGTGCGGCTCGTGCGAGCAGTCGCCGGTGTTGAACCACAGCCGCACCGAGTCCAGGTCGTACGCGGACAGGTCGAACCGGGCCAGCTCCGCCCAGGTGACGGAGAACCCGAACACGCCGTCGGGCCGCCACCGCTGGATCGCGTCGAGGACCCGCTCGCCGCCCTGGTCGGACAGCAGGAACATCTCCGCCCGGTTGCCCAGCGCCTGGTTGACCATGAGCACGGTCGCGGTGTGCGGGGCGGGCAGCGCGTTGAGGATGCGGCGGGTGCCCTGCGCCTGCGGCATGGACAACAGGTGCCGGGTGGCGGCGAACAGGCTCGCGTGCGAGTGCAGCACCGCCTTGGGCACCCCGGTGGTGCCGGAGGTGTGGGTGATGACGATCGGGTCGTCGGGGTGGTGCCGGTAGTGGGCCCCGGCGGCGGCCGGGTCGCCCGTGCCGGCGTCGGCGGGCGTGCCGAGCAGCGGCGCGCCGAGGTCGTGCCCGGCCAGCAGCTCGGTGTGCGCGGCGTCGGCGAGCACGCCCGCGCCGCGCAGCCGGCGGATGTACTCGGCGGCGATCTCCGGGCGCAGCTTGCCGTTCATCAGCGCGGGGATCGCGCCGAGGCGGGTCAGCGCCAGGAAGCTGAGCACCATGTCGGCGGCGGCGGTGGCCCAGACGGCGACGGGGTCGCGGGGCTTGACGCCCCGGGCCCGCAGCCAGGCGGCGCGGGCGGCGACCCGCTCGTCGAGCTGGCCGAGCGTCAGCGGGCGCTCGGCGGGGTGCCCGTCGACCTCCGTGTCGAAGGTCAGGCCGGGCCCGTCCGGGTCGGCGCCGTGCGCCAGCGCCCGGGCCAGCACGTTGCCCGCGCCCAGCTCGGTGTCGGCGGCCAGCAGGCCGCGCAGTCCCTTGGTCCTCATGATGCGTCTCCTCCCCCCAGCAGCACCGCGACGGCTGCGGTGCCGGGCGGCTCGCCCGACGCCCCGGCCTCGACGCCCGCACCGGCGTCGTCGGGTGCCTGTTCGATCAGGATCAGTAGTGCCTCGTCGGCGTCGCCGTCGCTCAGCAGCAGTTCCGCCTCGGCCGTGCCCTCGGCCAGCGGGTCCCCGGTCGGGGCGAGGCAGACCACCGGCCCGCCCAGCCCCCAGCGCGCGGCGACGTGCCCGGCCACGCTGTTGGGCACCGACTGGAAGAAGAACAGCGGCCCGGGTCGCCCCCCGGCGGCGACGGTGGCGTGCACGTGGTCGGCGCTGGCCCGGTCCCCGGCGGCGCTGACCAGCACCACGGCGGTGCGCCCGCCGGCCGGTTGCGGGGCCGGCCGCTCGCCGTGGCGTCGGGTGAGGCACCGGTCGGCGACGGCCGCGACGGCCGGGCTGAACTGCGAGTGCACGAACCCGGGCAGGGTCGGCGGGGCGGCGTCGCCCGGCTCCGGCCAGCTCGCCCGCGCGAGCACCCGCAGCCGGCCGTCCGCCGCCGTCGGCGGTTCCCCGGTGCCGGTCACGCCGCACCGACCAGCAGGGCGGTGTTGGCGCCGCCGAACGCGGCGTTGAGGCTCACCGCGTACCCGGTGGCGGCCGGTCGGGGCGCGTCGCGGATGACGTCGAGCGGGCACGCCTCGTCCGGGCCGAGCCAGCCGGCGTTGACCGGCAGCTTCCCGTGCCGCACGGCCAGCACGGTCACCACCAGCTCCAGCAGCCCGGACGCCTCCAGCGCGTGCCCGTGCAGCGCCTTGGTCGAGCTGACCGGCACCCGGTGCGCGTGCTCGCCCCAGGCCAGCCGCAGCGCCGCCGCCTCGGCGGCGTCGCTGTAGCCGGTGCCGGTGGCGTTGGCGTTGACGTACCCGATGTCCTCGGGGCGCAGACCGGCGCGGCGCAGGGCCGCGTCGAGCGCGCGGGCCAGGCCGCGCCCCTGCGGGTCGGGCTGGCAGGGGTGGTAGGCGTCGCCGGCCCGGCCCCAGCCGAGCACCGAGGCCAGCGTCGGCGCGTCCCGCCGGGCCGCCGCGTCGGCGGACTCCAGCACCACGGCGGCGACGCCGTCGCCGAGCAGCAGCCCGCGCCGGCCGGCGCTGAACGGGCGGACCGCGCCGTCGGTGGCGAGGGCCCGGCCGGCGTCGAACAGCGCGTACTGGTCGGGCTCGACCAGGTAACCGGCGGCGACCACCATCCGGTCGGCGTCGCCGCGGCCGATCAGGGCGGCGGCGTCGGCGACCGCGGTGGACGCCGAGACGCAGGCGCTGGTGTAGACCCGGGACGCCCCGGCCAGCCCGCACCGGCGGGCCAGCTCCCCGGCCAGCGCCGGCACGCCCGCGCCGCCGTGGGCGGCGAGCAGCAGCGGCGCGGCGGCCCGGCCGGCGGTGTCCAGCCCGGCGGCGGCGCACGCGGTGTGCACCGCCTCGGTCAGCTCGTCGGCCAGCGGGCCGGCGTCGGCCAGGGTGGCCGCCACGCCGACGCGGCGGGCGCTGGTGTCGAAGCGGCCGACCGGCCGGAACGCGGGGGCTCCGGCGAGCACCCCGGCGAGCTGGGCGTCGGCGCCCCGGCCGAGGGCGCTGAGCGCGTGGACACCGGTGATCCGTACGGGGGCCCGCTCAGCCATCTGCGGGGGCGGTCAGGCAGGTGTGGAACACCGCCACGGCGTCGTCGACCGTCCGGATGCCGGCGAGCTGGTCGTCGGTGAGGTCGAGCCGGCGGTCGTAGCGCTGTTCGACGAGGTGCACCAGCCAGGCGAGCTCCATCGAGCCCACCCGGTCGGACACCTGGTCGACCGGCTTCGCGGTCATCTCGGCGAGCATGGTCAGCAGGTCAGCTCGCCCCAGGTCGGGCTGACCGGCCATCAGGAGTTGCCGTCGGCCGTCGCGGCGACCCGGTCGGCGACCATCGTGGTGAACTCGCCGACCGTCATCAGCGCCAGCTTCTCGGACTCGTCGTCGGCGAACTTCAGGCCGTAACGGTCCTCGACGCGGACGGCCAGGTCCGCCAGGGCCAGCGACTCCAGGTCGACGCCGGCCGGGCCGAGGGTGGTGTCGTCGTCGATGCCGTCGACGTCGTAGTTCATGTCGTCGAGCTGCGTGATGACGAAGGCACGGACCTCGTCGCGCATGGTTAACCTCTTTCCGTGAGCCAGTCAGCGGTGCCCGGTCGGGACACCGTGTACGTGTTCCTCGGCCGTACCGACGGCGATCGGCCGGCGGCGGCCCGGCGGCTGCTGCGGCGCGCGGGTGGCGCGCTGCTCGGCCGGGCGGAGGCGGAGATCCGGGTGGGACGCGACGCGGCCGGGCGACCGCTCGTCGACGCCGGTGACGCGGTGGAGCTGCCGGTGAGCGTCAGCCACGCCGGCGGGGTCGTGGTGGTGGCGGCCCGCCGCGGCGGCGGGGTCGGCGTCGACGTCGAGCGCCGCCGGGAGCTGCCCGCGCTGGCGTTGGCCCGCCGCTGGTACGCCCCGCAGGAGGCCGCCTGGCTGCGCGGATGCCCTCCCGGACGCCGCGTCGAGGCGTTCCTGCTGCTGTGGACGGCCAAGGAGGCGGTCGGCAAGGCGGTCGGGCGCGGGTTGCGCGACGGCGGCCTGCGCCGGCCGATGCCGGTGCCCGACGGGCCGGGCGGGCTGCTGCGCCCCGTCCCGGGGGCCGGTGGGCTGCGGGTCGGCCACCCCCGGCTGCCCGCAGGCGGTGGCGTCCCGGCCGGCGGCGGGCCGATCCTGGCCGGTGGCCTGGTGCTGGCCGTGGCGGTCGACGGGCCGGCGGACGGCGTCGAGCTGATGATCGACTGATCGGTCAGTCAAGCTGGCGGGCGCCACGACGGGCCACCGGAGCGGCCCGGTCACGGCGTGGCCGCCCGCAGCGCCGCGGTCGAGCGGACCAGCTTGCCCGTGGTGGTGCGGGGCAGCCGGTCGAGCAGGTGCAGGACGCGGGGCCGCTTGTAGGCGGCGAGCCGCTCGGCGAGCAGCTTCTCCAGCACCTCCTCCGACAGCGGGCCGTCCGGCTGCACGTACGCGGTGATGTCGCCGTCGTGCACGACCACGGCGGCGGCGACGCCGGGCAGCCCGGCGAGGGTGGCCTCGACCTCGGTGAGGTCGACCTTCAGGCCGCCGACGGAGACCTGGGAGTCGAGCCGGCCGCGCACGGTGACCAGGCCGGTGCCGGGGTCGACGACGCCGGCGTCGCGGGTGTGCAGCCAGCCGTCGGCCCAGCGGTCCGGGTCGGACAGCCCCACGTACGGCGAGTCCGGGCAGCTCACCCACAGCTCGCCGGTGGCCGACTCGCGGACGGTGATCCCGGGGGCGGGGGCGATCGAGGGCCGGTGCCAGCCGTGCAGGTCGGTGCCGATGACGCCGACCTCGGTCATCCCGTACATGTTGCCCAGCGGCACCCCGAAGCGGTCGACGAACGCGGTGACGACGGCCGGCGGGACCAGCTCGCCGCCGGTGGTCATCCGCTTGAGCTGCGGCAGCGGGCCGCTCGGACGGGTGGAGGCCAGCAGTCCGATGTGGAACGGCACGCCGAGCACGGTGGCGGGGGTGTCGTCGGCGGCGATGGCGGCCAGCACCGCGTCGCCGCTGAGCCGGTCCGGCGGCACCAGCGTCACGTGGGCGTGCAGGCCGTAGAGCAGCCCGCCGACGAGGCCGAGCACGTGCACCATGGACGGCAGCAGGATGATCCGCTCGCCGGGCAGGGCCACGCCGTCGATGCGCGTGTAGCGGCGCACCTCGGCGACGAGGGACGCGGCGCTGCGGCCGATCACCTTGGACGGTCCGGTGGAGCCGGAGCTGAGCTGGATCACCGCGTGCGGGCTGCCGGCCGGCCGGTCCGAGTAGCCGGTGACGCCCTCGGTGACGTCGACGAAGATCTTCAGCGCGGCGCCGCCGCTGCGCACCGGGGCGACGACGACCTGCGGGGTGAGGCGCGCGAGCGCGCCCTGCACCTCGTGGTCGGTGAGCCGGTGGTCGAGCAGGATCGCCTGGGCACCGACGCGCCAGGTGGCGAGGAGGTTCACCACGTACGCCAGCGACGGGGGCAGGCGCAGCGCGGCGGCGCCGCCGGGACGCAGCCCGGCGGCGGTGAGCCGGGCCTGGGCCTCGCCGACGAGCCGGCGCAGGGTGCCCCGGTCCACCGGGTCGGGCAGCCGCAGACATACTTCGGCCGCCGGGCCGGCCAGCAAGAGGTCGTCAACCCAGCCAGGGTGGTCTACTGTAGATTCTGCTGCCGAACGATCCATGGTCACTGTGGTCTACCGCCCAGCATCGAAAAAGGGCATAACTGCCCAATGTGGTGCGTCTTCCGGGGTGCTGACGGAACACTACGACAGCCGCAGAGACCATTACTAGATGCAAATGGCTAGATCAAAAAGGTCGTGCGGCCCGATTGCCGGTCAGCCGGTTCGGCGGGCAGGATCGGGGGCCGCGAGGCCGTGGGCGACGCCACCGCCACAGGGCGGGAGCCTGCCCACCGCAGGGTCGGCACACCCGGGCGGCAGCCTGCCCGGATTCGGCCCGAGCACCCGCCCGGATTCGGCCCGACAGCCTGCCGCGTCGGCCTGACGGCCGATGGGTGGCTGCCGGCCGGCAGCCACCCATCGAAGATACACGATCTTTGGGCTGAGGGAAGCCTCGCCCGTGCGGTCAGGCCAGGGCAGGCGTCTGTGCGTAGACGAGGAACCGCAGCGACCGGGCGTCGGTGAAGCACTCCCGCATCGGCTTGACCAGGTCCCGGTGCTCCGGGCTGCGCTCCCACGCCTCGAACGCGGCCAGGTCCACCCACTCGCTGGTGATCAGCCACTGCTCCGGGTCGGCCGCCGAGCGGCACACCTGGTCCACCAGGTGCCCCGGCACCCCCTCGGCGACCAGGTGCCGGATGGCCTCGTAGGCGCGCAGGAAGTCCCCGGTGCGCTGCTGCGGCACCCGGACCAGGAAGACCACCCGCGCCCGCTGTTCGATCATCATGCCGCTCCTTGGTTCGCGCCGGGCTCGGCCGCCCGGCGGGGCGTCGGCGCCGGGCGGGCCGCCGCGCCCCGCAGCACCAGCGCGCTGTTGAAACCGTCGAAACCCCGGGCGGCGACCAGCGCCACCCGGGACTCGGGCCGGCGGGGCTCCCGCAGGAAGTCCAGCTCGCAGCCGGCGGCCGGCCGGTCCGGGCCGGCGGAGGCGGGCAGCGTGTCGTGGGCGAAGGCCAGCAGCGCCGTGGCCACGTCCAGGGCCGACCCGCCCTGGTGCGCCCGGCCGGTCAGCGGCTTGGCCGTGCTCACCGGCACGGGGCGGTCCCCGAACACCGCGCGCAGCGCGTCGGCCTCGGCCCGGTCGTGGCGGGGCGTGCCGAGCGCGTCGGGCAGCACCACGTCCACGTCGTCCGGGGCGACGCCGGCCCGGTCCAGGGCCAGCCGCATGGCCCGCGCGTACTGGGCGGGGTCCCCGGCCGAGTCGGGGCCGGTGTGCGCCGCGTCGTGGGTGGCGCCCCAGCCGGTGACCTCACCGTAGATGCGGGCCCCCCGGGCCAGGGCGTGCGACAGCTCCTCCACCACGAACACCGCCCCGCCCTCCGCCGGGACGTACCCGGCGGCGTCGGCGTCGAACGGCCGGTACGCCCGCGCCGGGTCGTCGGCGGCGCTGAGCAGCCCCGAACGTAGCTGGCAGGCCAGCGCGTACGGGCTCAGCGGGCACTCGGTGGCCCCGGCGATCACCACGGAGGTGCCGCGCCGCACGGTGCGCACCGCGTGCGCGAGGCTGTCCAGCCCGCCGGCGGACTCGCTGACCAGCACCCCGCAGGGGCCCTTGAACTGGTGGTGGATGGAGAGCTGCCCGACGCTGGCGGCGTAGAACCAGGCGATCGACTGGTACGCCCCGACGGTGCGCGACGGCCCGCCCCACAGGCGTTGCAGCTCCCGCTGCCCGAACAGGTTCCCGCCGGACGAGCTGGCCAGGGTCACCGCGTAGCCGTAGGGCTCGGGGGCGTGCTCGGGCAGCCCGGCGTCGGCCAGCGCCAGCCGGGTGGCCGCGAACCCCAGGTGCGTCCACCGGTCGGTCTGCACCAACCGGCGGTTGTCCGCCCAGCTCAACGCCTCGAAGTCGGGCACCTCACCGGCGACGCGGGTGGGGTAGGACGCCGGGTCGAACAGGGTGATCGGCCCGGTGCGCCGGGTCCGCGAGACCACCGTGGACCAGTGCGCCTCGACGCCGATGCCGCTCGGGGCGACCACCCCGATCCCGGTGACCACCGCCCGGGCGGTCACGCCGCCCGGCCTTCCCCGGCCGCGCTGTGCGCCGTCCCGCCCAGCGACGTCCCGCCCTGCGCCGTCCCGCCCTGCGCCGCTCCGCGCTGCGCCGCTCCGCGCTGCGGCGGCCCGCCGTGCGGCGGCCCGGCCAGCCGGCGGAACACCATCGCCGACTGGAAGCCGCCGAACCCGCTGCCCACCGACAGCGCCACGTCCACCGGCAACTCCCGGGCCACGTTCGGCACGTAGTCCAGGTCGCACTCCGGATCGCGGGTGGCCCAGTTGGCCGTCGGCGGCACCACGCCGTACTCGATGGCGAGGGCGCAGGCGGCCATCTCGATGGAACCGATAGCGCCGAGGGAGTGCCCCACCATGGACTTGATCGAGCTGATCGGCACCCGGTGGGCGGCCTCGCCGAGGGCCCGCTTGAACGCCGCCGTCTCGTGCCGGTCGTTCTGCCGGGTGCCGGAGCCGTGCGCGCTGATGTAGGAGACCTGCTGCGGGATCAGCCGCGCCTGCTTCAGGGTCGCCGAGATGGCCAGCCCCATCTCCAGCCCGTCGGGGCGCAGCCCCGTCATGTGGTAGCCGTTGCTGCGGCTGGCGTACCCGGCGACCTCGCAGTAGACGTGCGCGCCCCGGCGGCGGGCGTGCCCGTACTCCTCCAGCACCAGCACCGCCGCGCCCTCGGCGAGGACGAAGCCGTGCCGGTCGGCGTCGAACGGGCGCGAGGCGTGCGCCGGGTCGTCGTTGTCGGGGCTGGTCGCCTTGATCGCGTCGAACGAGGCGACGGTGACCGGGGAGATCGGCGAGTCCGCCGCACCGGCGAGGACGATGTCGGCCTCGCCGTCGGCGATGAGCTGGTGGGCGTACCCGATGGCGTCGATGCCGGAGGTGCAGCCGGTGGAGACCACCTGCGCCGGGCCGTGCAGCCCGTGCCGGCAGGCCACGTCGGCGGCGAGGCTGCTGGGCACGAGCGCCTGGTAGAGGTACGGACCGCCACGGTCGTGGTCGACCAGCCAGCGGCTGCCGGAGTCGCTGACGGTCACGTACTCCTGCTCCAGGGCCATGGTGCCGCCGACGGCGGTGCCCAGCACCACCCCGGCGCGGTCGCGCTGCGCGTCGGTCAGCTCCAGGCCGCTGTCGGCGACCGCCTCGATCGAGCAGGCCAGGGCGAACTGCACGTACCGGTCGGCGCGGAGCCGCTCGGCCTCGGTGAGCCCGGCGGCGACCGGGTCGAAGTCGCACTCGGCGGCGATGCGGGAGCGGAACGGCGACGGGTCGAAGAACGTGATCCGCCGCGTCGCCGTGCGCCCCTCCGTGATCGTCTTCCAGAACCGGTCCCGGGTCACGCCGCCCGGGGCGACCACCCCGATGCCGGTCACCACCGTGCGGCGCGCGGTCACGACGCGCCCCGCTGTTCCGCCGGTTCGGTGTCGACGTGCCCCAGCTCCGGCCGGGGCGCGAGGGGACCCAGGTGGAACACCACCTCGGCCGGCTCCTCGCCGGTGTTGCGCAGCCGGTGCCGCACGTTGACCGGCACGAACAGCCCTGCCCCGGCGGCGAGCGGCACCGGCCGGTCGTCCAGGTCAACGGTGATCGCCCCCCGCGCCACGTACAGGAACTCCTCGCTGTACGGGTGGTAGTGCTCGGCGATGCGTTCGCCCGGGGCGAGGGCGGCGACGCCCATGAACCCGGAGGTGCTGCCGACCGTCCTCGGCCCGAGCAGCACCCGCAGCTCGCCGCCGCGCCGCCGGTCGGCCGGCACGTCGCGGGCGGCGACCGTCCGGTACGCCGGGTCGTCGGCGGTCCGCTGGGCGGTGGTCTCACTCATCGTCGCCTCCGGTGGTGGCGGCGCCGGTCCGCGCCGCCTGCTCGATGCGTTCCTTGATGACCGCGAGCTGGACGCGGCTGTTGGTGTTGATCCGCTCGGTCATCCCGGCGTTGTCCAGGGGGGCGCTCGGGTGCATGGCGAAGTCCTGCACCCACGTCATCCGGGTGCCCTCCGGCTCGGTGTCGTAGCGCCAGTGGATGCGCATGTACTCGAACGGGCCGGTCTCCACCCGGTGCGCCCGCACCTCGCGGTTCTCCCAGTCGGTGGTGCGTTCGCTCACCCAGCTCCACACGGCGCCGTTCTCGTCGGGGTGCATGGTGAGGCGGAACCGCACGGTGCGGCCGTCGCGTTCGAGGATCTGCGCCGAGGCGTACTCGGTGAACAGGTCCGGCCAGTTCGCCACGTCGTTGGTCAGCTCCCAGACCAGCCGCAGGGGCGCGGCGATGACGATGCTGTTCTCGGTGTGCCCGGGCGGGTCGGTCGCCCGGGTCACCAGGTCGGCCACCTCGGCGATGCTCAGCCGCACGGCGTCCTCGGGCAGGCGCACCCGGTACCGGTCGGCGACCACCGCGGACAGTTCGAGCAGCGCGAGGGAGTCCATGCCGAGGTCCTCCAGGGATGCTTCGGGCTCCCGGGCCGCGGCCTCGGCGTCCAAGCCGCAGTTCGCCACCAGGATCTCGGTGATCTCGGCGGTGAGCGGGCGGCCGTGGGTGACGGTCATCAGTTCCTCCTCTGGTCGGGGCCGGACGGACCGGCGGCGGGGACGGGAACGGGGCTCCTCCCGTCGTCCGGTGCGGCGGGACCCGGCGCGGGTGGGCACGCGTCGGCGGGCACGCCGACGACCCCGGGGCGGGCTGCCCCGAAGCGGCGGAAGCGCTGCCTGCGCCGCCGGACCAGCGCCGCCGCCGGCACGTCGAGCAGCGGGGTCAGGTGCGCCAGCACCGCCCGCCGCAGCAGTTCCCCGGCGGCGGCCGGATCGGCGTGCGCCGCCGGCACGGGCTCGGGGACGATGTCGTCGGCGATGCCGAGCGCGCACAGGTCGGGCGCGGTCAGCCGCAGCGCCCGGGCCGCCTGCGGGGCGGCCGAGCTGTCCGGCCAGAGGACCGCCGCGCAGCCCTCGGGGCTGATCACGGAGTAGACGGCGTGCTGGAGCATCAGCACCCGGTCGGCGACGGCGAGCGCCAGCGCGCCGCCGCTGCCGCCCTCGCCGGTCACCACCGCGACCACCGGCACCGGCAGGCCGCTCATCGTCAGGATGTTCTCCGCGATCGCCGCCGCCTGCCCCTGCATCTCGGCGGCCACGCCGGGGTCGGCGCCGGGGGTGTCGACGAGGGTGACCACGGGCAGCCCCAGCCGGGCTGCGAGCCGCATCAACCGCAGCGCCTTGCGGTGCCCGGCGGGGCTCGCCATCCCGAAGTTGCGGGCGGTCAGCTCGGCGGTGGTGTGTCCCTTCTGGTGACCGACGACCACGAGGTGCCGGTCACCGAGCCGGGCCAGCCCGCCCACCACCGCCGGGCAGTCCGCGCCGAGCCGGTCGCCGTGCAACTCCACGAAGCCGTCGAAGGCGGTGGCGAGGTAGTCCAGCGCGGTCGGCCGGCCCGGGTGCCGGGCGATGCCCACGGTCCCCCAGGCGTCGCCGGCCGCGCCGCCGCTGCCGGCCGGCGCGGGGCCGATGGCGGGGCGGCGGGTGGCGGGGCGGCCGGTGGCGGGGCTCGCGCCGGCCGGCTGGCGGGGCAGCAGCCGCGCCGGCTCCCGCCGGAGCACGGCGCGCCGGCCCGCACGCGCCGCGGCGAGCAGCGCCACCAGCCGGGCGCGCAGGGCGGGGCGCGGCACCACCATGTCGACCTGGCCGTGCCGCAACAGGAAGTCGGCGCTCTGGAACCCGTCGGGCAGGTCCCGCCCGGTGACCTGCCGGACGACCCGGGGACCCGCGAAGCCCATTCGCGCGCCGCTCTCGGCGAGCACCAGGTCGGTGTTGGTCGCGAACGACGCCGCCACCGCCCCGTACGTCGGGTCGGTCAGCACGCTCACCGTCAGCAGCCCCGCCTCGCGCAACTGCGCGACCGCCTGGCTGACCGTGACCATCTGCATCAGCGACAGCGCGCCCTCCTGCATCCGCGCCCCGCCGGAGGCGGTGACCACGATCAGCGGCACGCCGTCGGCCAGGGCCCGATCGGCGGTACGGGCGACCAGCTCGCCGGCCACGCAGCCGAGGCTGCCCCCGAGGAACCGGAAGTCCATCACGGCCAGGGCCACCGGGTGGCCACCGAGGCGGGCGGTGCCGCAGACGACCGCCTCGGGCAGGCCGGTGCCCTCCCGGGCCGCGGTGAGCCGGTGCGGGTACGGCAGCACGTCGACGAAGCCGATCGGGTCGACGTCGCCCGGCCGGTCGGGCAGCGCCGCGAACGAACCGGGATCGACCAGTTGCCGCAGCCGCTCCGGCGCGCCGAGCCGGGCGTGTGCGCCGCACTCCGGGCAGACGTCGAGGTTGCGCCGCAGTCGCCTCCGGTAGAGCAGGGCGGCGCATCCGGCGCAGCGCGACCAGCCGGGTTCGCCGACGGTGGCGGTCACGGCCGCCGCCCCCCGTGGTCCCAGTGGTAGAAGCAGCGCGCCATGGCGTCCCGGGGCGAGCGCCAGGTCGGCAGGTACGGCGAGACGTACGGCCGCAGCCGCTCGCTGACCCGGGTGAACTCGGGGTGATCCCGGATGCCCTCCACCGCCGTCTCCCCCGGCCGCTCGGTCACCAGCAGGTGGACGTAGAGGTCACCCAACCGGTACAGCGACCGGTGCCGGACCCCGGCCAGGTGCGGCAGCTCCGTCGCGTCGGACTCGGCGAAGATCTCGGCGACCTGCCTCTCGGCCTCGGGAACCACCCTGGCGACGATCAGCGAACGATCCATGGACGTGCCCTCCTCGGACGGGCGGCGGCGCGGCGTGAACTCGCCGTCACACGGGACGACTGCCGCCACGATGCGCGCACCGCCGTCACCGAGGCGTCACCGCCGATCCACTCCCCGACACGACCAGTAGTGACGCTGCGTAGATGCTTCCTGTGGACAATCCATGCTTCACCTGAAAGGCCGACCCCGATGGCGACAAATGTTCGCAGTTGGCAGGCGTTTCACCGGCCACGATGACAGCGGCCACGCCCTACCCCAATGTTGACTCACCGTAATCACTGTTGTTAATCTTCGGGCGGGCCAGCCCGGCGGTCGCGCGCCCGAGCCGCGCCGCGTGGAGCCACCGCAGACAGTGGCGCCCCCGGGGCGGGCGCGCCGGGACGCACGAGGAGTCCGGACGAGGTCCGGTGCAGGGGGTGCCGCCGTGACCGCTGATCCGCCCACGCCGACCACGGGCGACGGGCCCGCCCCGGACGTCTCGCTGCACCTGCTCGGCGGCTTCCGCCTGCTGCATGACGAGACCCCCGTCGTCGTGCCACGCGGCCTGCAACGGGTCCTCGCGCTCATCGGGCTGCGCCCCGGCGCCACCCGCAGCCACCTCGCCGGCCTGCTCTGGCCCGAGGCGCCGGAGGAACGGGCGTTGTCCTCGCTGCGCACCGCGCTGTGGCGGCTACGCCAGGACCCGTGCTGCCCCCTGGTCACCACCGGCGACACCACCCGCCTCGACCCCCGCGTACGGCTCGACGTCGACGACCTGACCAGCACCGCAGCCCGCGTCCGCGACGGCGACGACCCGGGCGGCGCCGGCACCGCGCTCACCGCCGGCCGGCACGACCTGCTCCCCGGCTGGTACGACGACTGGGTGCTGCTGGAACGGGAACGCCTGCGTCAACTGCGGCTGCACATGCTGGAGCAGGTGGCCCGCAACCACCTCGCGGCGGGACGGCACGGCGAGGCCCTGGAGGCCGCGCTGGAGGCCATGGCGGCGGAGCCGCTGCGCGAGACCCCGCACCGGCTGGTGGTGCGCGTCCACCTCGCCGAGGGCAACGTCTTCGAGGCCGTGCACGCCTTCTACGCCTACCGCGACCTGCTCCTGCGGGAACTGCGCCTGGAGCCGTCCCCGGCGATGACCGCCCTGTTGCACGACACGCTCGCGCCCATCCGGCAGGCCAGCCGCCCGACGCCTCCCGAGCCGCGCCGCGGCCCCACCTCCCGCACGGGCCCCGGCCCGCGCTGACCCGGAGACACCCCACCGAGCCCCGGGTCGACCCGGAACGTCACCATCGACACACCCACGGTGACGGCAATGTGACAGGCCGGCCGGCATGGTGGTCGCAGAAACGGTGCCGTGGTCGCCCGACCTTGATCCAGGAGCACCGCCTGCGGGAGGGGTCCCATGAGTCGTCTACTGATCGTCAGCAGGATCATCCCCGGCGCGGAGGGACGCGTGGCGCAGATCTTCGCCGAGTCCGACGCGACGGAGTTGCCGGGCCTCACCGGCGTCCGGCACCGCTCCCTGTACTGCCTGCACGACCTGTGCGTACACCTGATGGAGACCGCCGACGTCGACGCCGACGCCCTCGCCGCGGCCCGCAACCACCCGCTCTACCTCCAGGTCAACGAGCGGCTCTCCGCGCACACCTCGCCGTACCTGCCGACCTGGCGCTCGCCGCGCGACGCGATCGCGAGCTGCTTCTACAGCTGGGACGCCACCTCGTCGGTCGGCGTCACCGGCGCGGCCGGCTGAGCCGGAGAGCCGCGACCATGGTGGCCAACCCGCCGCACGTGGTGATCATCGGGGCCGGCACGGGCGGCCTGTGCCTGGCCCAGGGGCTGCGCCGGGCCGGGATCGGCGTCTCCGTCCACGAACGGCACGCGACCCGCGCCGACGGGCTGCTCGGCTACCGGGTCGGCATCGGACCCACCGGCAGCCGGGCGCTGCGGGAGTGCCTTCCGCCGGAGCTGTTCGACATCTTCGCCGTCACCTGTGCCCGCGGCCCCCGCTACTTCAACGTGGTCACCGAACGGCTGCGGCAGACCGCCTCGTTCCCGCTGCGCCCGGACACCGACGACGTCGGCGCCGAACGCTCGGTCGCCCGGATGACCCTGCGCCAGGTCCTGCTCACCGGCCTGGAGGACGCCGTCGAGTTCGACAAGACGTTCACCCACTACGAGCAGCGCGACGACGGCACGGTCACCGCCCACTTCGCCGACGGCACCACGGCCACCGGCGACCTGCTGGTCGCCGCCGACGGCACGCACTCCGCCGTACGCCGCCAGTACCTGCCGCACGCGGTGATCCGCGACGCCGGCACCATCAACATCGCCACCCGGATCCCGCTGACCGAACACACCCGGTCGCTGCTGCCCGAACGCGTCGCGCAGGGCATCTCGCTGGTCTTCGGCGCGGGCGGGACGATGGGCGTGCTGCACGTGATGGAGTTCAAGTGGGACCGCAACGGCGACGTCAAGCCCGGCGTCGCCGCCGCCGACGCCGACCTGCTGCGCCGCTGGCCCGGCCTGCGTCACGACACCACCCGCGACAACATCAACTTCATCATCTGGAGCACGGCCCGCCGGTTCCCCGCCGACGTGCTGCGCCGCCGCGGCGACGACCTGGTCCGGCTCGCCCAGGACCTCACCCACAACTGGCATCCCGACCTGCGAGAGTTGCTGGCCCGCAGCGACCCGGGCAGCGCCCTGCCCATCAGGGTGTCCACCTCCGAGCCCGTGCCGGCCTGGAAGAGCAGCACCGTGACCCTGCTCGGCGACGCCATCCACACCATGACCCCGGGGCGTGGGGTCGGCGCGAACACCGCCCTGCGCGACGCCGCCCTGCTCTGCCGGCAGGTCAGGCTGGCCGCCGCCGGCGAGAAGACCCTCGTCCAGGCCGTCGCGGACTACGAGGCCGCCATGCTCCCGTACGGGTTCGCCCGCGTGCACGACTCGCTGCACCGCAGCGGCACCAGCGGCGACGACCGGATCTACCGTCCGGTGATCGGGCGGCTCGCGCTGCTCGGGGCGCGCGGCTACTTCGGCATCACCAGCCGGGTCCCGCGGCTGCGGCGCAAGTTCGTCGACGACTTCTACACCTATCGCGGCGAGGAGGACTGAAGGCCGGCCGTCCACGCTCGGTCACCCCGCCGCCACCCCGGGTACGAAGCACCCCACCAGCGCCGGAAGCCCCCGGACCTCCCTGTCGCCGACACGGCGCGTGTGCGAAGCTGCGACGGAATTTTTCTCGCGACTTTTCACCGATGCTTCTCAAAGAGGGAGGTTCGCCGTGCCGTCGAGTTTCGGGCAATGGCTGATCGTGATCCTGGCGCTGCTGGTGGGTGCGGCAGCCGGATGGGTGCTGCGTGGCCGGCAGGAGACGCCCTCCAGCGCGACGCCCATCGTGGAGGGTGACCCGGTCGCCGGCGTGGCGGTGGTGTCCAGCCCCGCCCCCGAGGCCACCATCGACGAGCCGCGGCCGGAGGCGACGGTGACCCCGGCGTCGGCCCCCGTCGCCGTCCTCGACCGCCCCGCCCCGGACACGGCCTCCCCCACCCCGGCCGGCGGGGTCCTCGCCGACGCCGACCCGGCTGCCTTCACCTCCCCGGACGACGCACCCACCGCCCCGGTCGGCACCACCCCTGCCGGCGCCGGGACCGCCGAGGACGCCTCAGTCGACACCACCCCTGCCGGCAGCGGGCCCGCCGGGGAGGCCGCACCGGAGACCACCCGGGCCGACGAGCCCGCGGCGACCGCCGACGACCCGGAGCCGGCGACGGTGCCCGAGCCGGTCGCCGTGACGCCCGCCGAGCCGGTGGCGGAGGCCGAGGCCGCGACGCCCGTCGTCCCCGCGCCGCGTACCCCGGTCGACGACGCCGTGTCGCCCGCCGCCGACGGGCCCGCGGCGCAGGACGCCCCGGTCGAACCCGAGCCCGCAGCCACCGCCGCGGTCGAGCCCACGCCGGTCACCGCGCCGGTCGAGCCCGAGCCCACGCCGGTCGCCGCCGCGGTCGAGCCCGAGCCCACGCCGGTCACCGCCGCGGTGGCGAGCACCGGGTCGACCGACGACTTCCGTCGCATCCAGGGCATCGGCCCGAAGATGGCCGCCGCGCTCCAGGACGCCGGGATCCGCACCTACCAGCAGCTCGCCGACTCCGACGAGGCGGCCCTGCGGGAGACGATCCGCGCCGCCGGCCTGCGGGCCGCGCCCAGCCTGGCCACCTGGCCCCAGCAGGCCAAGGTCCTGGCCGGCGCCCCGGCCGAGGCCGACCGGGTGCTCCCGACGGGCGGCACCGAAGACTGACGGCCGCCCGGTGGCGGCGCGCCACCGGGTGGCACGGGGATCCGGCAGGTCGCCGGCATCGCTGCCCCGTCCGCGCCTGCGCGGACGGGGCAGCGGCCGTTTAGCCGATCGTGGCGGTTGGGTACATCGGGCTCACCTCGAAACTCACCGTCACCCGGGAGGAAGCCATGCGGCGCGGCCCGTCGATTCTGGGAATCATCCTTGTCATCTGGCTGGTCATCGGCGCCATCGCCGCTGGGCAGCGGGGCTACTACAACGGCGACGACAAGAACTGCGCCGAGGCGGGCACCATCCTGGTGACCATTGTCGCCGGTCCGTTGAACTACATCGGCGCCAACCCGAAGGTCGACTGCGAGCTTCCCGAGCCGTCCAAGTAGGACGGGCGACACGGCGCGAGCGGCCCGCCCCCTAGAGGGGGCGGGCCGCTCGCGCTTCGTGGTCCCGCCAGCGTTCTTGGACAGTTGCCGTCACGAGCGAACCGGAACTGACCAAGATCTGCCGCCGGGCGCGGCGCGTCGAGCAGGTCGAGCGCGTCGGGCGCGTCGAGCAGGTCGGGCGCGTCGGGCGCGTCGAGCAGGTCGGGCGCGTCGGGCGCGTCGAGCAGGTCGGGCGCGTCGGGCGCGTCGAGCCAGCCGCGCGGTCAGCGGAAGCAGTGGGCGATCGTGGCCTTGCTGCCCACGCAGTTGGTCGGCCGGCTCTCGATCACGACGCTGGCGTCGTCGATCCTGACCTGGGCCCGGTCGGCGAAGATCCCGCCCGGGGACAGGGTGGCGCTGTCGTCGACCACCTTGCTCTTGAACAGCGAGAGCTGCCCGGCGACGGCGTGGACGCCGCCGCCGGTGGACTTCGCGCCGACCGCGGCGTTGCCGCTCACCTCGCTGGTGCGTACCAGGGTGTTGGAGCGGTCGGCGAAGATGCCGCCGCCGACGCCCCGGGCGTGGTTGCCGGTGACGACACTGTCGTCCATCGGCAGCAGGCCCTGGACGCTGGAGATGCCCCCGCCGTTGCCGCTGGCGGTGTTGCCCTGGACGACCAGGCCGCGCAGGACCAGCACCGCGTCGGAGTTGGCGATGCCGCCACCGACCTTGGCGGTGTTGTCCACGACCCTGGTGTCCTCGACCTTGGTCCGGGCCGAGAAGCTGGCCAGGCCGCCGCCCTGCCCGGCGACGTTGTGCGTGAGGACGGTCGTGGCGACGTCGGCCGCGCCCCGGTAGTTGGCGAGCCCGCCGCCGTAGCCGCTGGCGCTGTTGTCGCGGAACTCGGTCTTCGACATGGTCAGCACGCCGCCGTTGAGCATGCCGCCGCCCTTGCCCTCGACGCCGGCGGCCGAGTTGCCGACGAACCGGCTATCGCGGACCACCATGTTGCCGTCGTTGAAGACCCCGCCGCCGCCCTCCTTCGGCGAGACGGAGGTGCTGCCGACGACCGTGGTGCGTTCGAGGACGGCCGTGGCCCCGTGCACGACGTGGACGCTGCCCCCCTCCGAGGTGGACCGGCCGTTGCGCAGGGTGACGTCGCGCAGCGTCAGCTCGCCGCCGTCGCGCACGGTGAAGAAGCGGAAGGTCTCGGCGTTCTCGCCCCGGGCGATGGTCGCCCCGGAGCCCTCGACGGTGATCGCCTGGTAGATCACCGGCAGGCCGGTGTTGTCGTCGCCCGGCTGGCGCGGCGGCAGCTCGGCGTCCCCGGGCGTCTCGGCGGCGTCGGCGGCCTCCCGGGCGTCGCGGATGCCACCGTCGTACTCGTCGGGCTGCTGGAAGGCGTGGCTGAGCGTGTAGGTGCACTTCGGCGCGAGCCGCACCGTCGCCCCGCCCTCCGCGTTGGCCTGCACGAGCGCGGCGACGAGCCGGGCCGAGTCGCAGGGCACGGTGAGCAGGGGCGGTCGGTGTGTGCCCGGCCCGTCCGGCTTGCCGTCCGGAGCGTTTGCTCCCTCCGGGGCACCCGCACGGTCCGGGGTGCCCGCACCGTCCGGAGCGCTCGCCCCGTCCGTCCCACCCTCGGGCTGGCGGGGGCCGCCCGGGGCGCCCTCGTCGGGGCTGTCGTCGCCCACGGCCGCAGCCGCCTGCACCTGGTCGAAGATGCCGGGAGCACGGTCGGCGGCCAGGGCGGCGACGCCGGTGACACCGGCCGCGCCGACCACCAGGCTGCCGGCCACCACGCCGCCGGCTAAGAACCACCGGGACCGCCGCCTGCTGGGCGTCGCTCGCCGGTTGCCCTGGTACGTGAACATCACGGTCCTGCCTCTCCTGCACGAAATGACGCGGCGACGCCGGAACGGGGCGCCGGGTGGCGGACCTCGCGGGAGCCACCGGAGGTCACGATACGGAGAGGAAACGGGCAAGTCAGGCGTACGTGAATAAACGTACGATTCATGTCAGGACGGGTGATCCGGGTCGTCTCCGGGGAAGGTTCCCCGCCGCTCAGCCGCCGACGTGGATCCCGGGGCGGCGCGAAGGATCCCGCTCCGACTTGCGGATGATCTCCCGCACCACCGGCGGGGTGTCGCCGCGGCCCAGGATCAGATAGCGCAGCAGGTGGGCGATCGGGTTGCCCTCGGACCACTCGAAGTGCGCATGCGGGCGGACCCCGGTGGCGTCGCGCAACGCGAGCAGAATCGCGGCGATCGCGTTCGGCACGGCCGGGCTGGCCGCCCGCAGCACCCGGTACCCCCCGACCTCCACCCCGTACACCCGCAGCACCCGGCTGAACTCCGACGGGTCGACCACGTCGACCTCCAGGAACAGCACGTCGGCGGCGCCCGGGACCGGGTTCATGCCGCGCTGCGCGCGCTCCTTGACCGTGTACTCCTTCGCCGCACCGCTGTCGCGCTTGTTGGCGATCAGGTGCAGCCGGCCGTCGTGGGCGAGGGACTCGGCGACGAACCGGCGGGCGGCGTCGTCGAACTCGATCCGGTCGGCGCGCAGCTCCGTGGTGCGGGTGACCCGGGAGATCAGCGAGACGCCGATGATGCCCGCGATGAACAGGCCGGAGATGGCGATCCCGTCCGGCTTGGCGATCACGTTCGCCGCGAGGGCGTAGAGCAGGACGACCGTGAGCACGGCGAAGCCGACCGCCGCGAACCGGTGGCGGGCGCGGGCCGTCGCGATCGTCACCGCCACCGCGGCGGAGACCATCATCGCCAGGATCCCGGTGGCGTACGCGCCGGCCTGGGCGTTGACGTCCGCGCGGAAGGCCACGGTGATCACGATGCTGATCAGCGTGTAGACGATCACCACGGGGCGTACCGCCCGGCCCCACTCCGGCGCCATCCCGTACGAGGGCAGGTAGCGCGGCACGATGTTGATCAGCCCGGCCATCGCCGAGGCGCCGGCGAACCAGAGGATCAGCACGCTGCTCACGTCGTAGGCCGTGCCGAACGCCTCGCCGAGCCGCTCGTGCGCCAGCCAGGCCAGCGCCCGGCCGTTGGCCGCCCCGCCCGGCCGGAACTCCCGAGCGGGGATCAGCAGGGTGGTGACGAGGGTCGTGGCGACCAGGTACACCGACATGATCAGCGCGGCGGCGGCGAGCAGCCGGCGCGTGTTGCGGATCCGGGCGGCGAGCCGGCGCTCGGCGTCCGGGCCGTCGCCACGCACCAGCGGCATCATGCTCACCCCGGTCTCGAAGCCCGACAGGCCCAGGACCAGCAACGGGAAGGCCAACACCGCCGGGCCGAGGAGGCCGGCCACCCCGCCGCCGCCGGCCGTCAGCGCGGCGGTCCAGTCCCCCACCGTCGCCGGGTCCGCCACGATCGCCGCCACGCCCGCCGCGACGATCACCGCGTTCAGCGCCAGGAAGACCACCACCAGGGGCACCGCCACCGTCACCGCCTCGCGGAACCCGAGCAGGAACACCCCGCCGAGGACCACCAGCAGCAGCACGGTCACCGCCACCGCCGCGAGGGCGCCGCGCGGGAAGGACGCCGGCAGGTACGGGTTCTCCAGCAGGTGGACGGTCGCGTCGGCGGCGGACAGCGTGATCGTGATGATCCACGAGGTGGCCACGAAGCCGAGCAGGACGAGGACGAAGACCTTGCCCCGCCAGAACGGCAGCAGCCGCTCCAGCATCGCCACCGAGCCCTGCCCGTGCGGGCTCTCCCGGGCCACCCGCCGGTACATCGGCAGCATCCCGAACAGGGTCAGCGCCACGATCAGCAGCGTCGCCACCGGGGAGAGCGCGCCGGCCGCCAGCGCGGCGATGCCGGGCAGATACGACAGGGTGGAGAAGTAGTCGACGCCGGTCAGGCACATCACCTGCCACCACGGGTGCGCCCGGCCCTGCGCCTCCCCGGCCTCCGGCCCGACCGGCGGCACCCGGTGCTGGAACAGCCAGCGGCCGAACCGGCCGTCGGGCGGCTCGGGGCGGGCCGGGCGCTCGACGCACGCCGGGACCACCACCCCGTCGGGCGGCACCGTGGGACGCCGGTGACCCCGGGTCCGTCTCGGCTGCCCGCCGTCCCGCCGCTGCGCCATGCGCGCCCCCTCCACGCCCTGCCCCGACCGTAGGCGCAACCCGCCGTCCGCTCCGGCGGAACCGGCGAGGAAGGTCGGGCGGAACCGGCGAGGAAGGTCGGGCGGGTCCGCGTTACGGACAGGGGGGTGCCCCCGCGCTTCCCCCCCGGTAGCGCGGGGACCCCCCGTACCCGGCTACTGCAGGAACGCCCCGAGGGGCGAGAGCAGCAGCCGACCGAGCGCGGCGGCGTTGTCGTCCAGCCGTTCGCGCTCAGACTCGCGGGCCTCCGGATCATGCCGGCAGCGCCAGATCTTCTGGGCGTTGCGCCACGCCACGTTGCGCGTGTACTCGATCAGTTCGCCCTGGTACCAGTCGTCGATGTCGCCGTTGAGCATGTCGATCATGAGTTGCCAGTTGTCCAGGTAGCCGCGCCGCAGCTCCGGGATCCGCTCGGCGAAGATCTGGTTGATCTCCAGGTAGTCGCGGTGCTGGTCGGTGCCGTCGACCGGCTCGGACTCCAGGCTGTCGAACGTGGTCACCAACGCGAACGGCAGATCGAAGTTGATGTGGGCGTTCACGCCGGCCGCGGCCGACGGCAGCGGCCGGGCGTCCGGGCCGCGCATCCGCCGGAACAGGCAGGCCCAGGCCCGGGGGGTGGCCGGGCTGGACTCCGTCCAGTAACGCAGCGCGTCGAAGTAGCGGGCGGCGAACTCCACGTCGAGCCGGGCCAGGAAGACCGGGTCGGCGAAGCGGTCGTCGTACAGGCCGTTCAGCACGCTGGTGGTGATGGTCAGGTAGAGCTCGTTGAAGTCCGCGAGGGGGCAGCTCGCCTCCAGCGGGGGCAGCCGCACCAGCAGATCCTGGAGCTTGGTGAGGTGGTCGACCACCGCCGGCACGTCCGCCGGGTGGTCTGCGAGCAGCCCCACGATGTCCTGGTGTACCGGGCCCCAGACCGGTTCGCCCATCCCCATTCGTCCTCCCCCCTGCGCGCCGCGGCATTCCCGTGCCGCGGCGTCGGGGCACAGCCTCTCAGCCGTGCTCCGTGCGGCGGATCAGTAGAACGACGTATAAGCGGGCGACGGGCGTACGCCGTGGAGGAGCTACACGGGACGGTTGCGGAGGAAGATCGCGCTGGCCTGCACGCGGGTGCGCACCTGGAGCTTGTCGAAGATGTGCGACACGTGCACGCCGATGGTGCGTTCGCTGATGAACAGCCGCTGGCCGATCTCCTTGTTGGTCAGCCCCTCGGCCACGGCGGCGAGCACCTCGCGCTCCCGGGCCGTCAGCACCGTCAGCTCGTCGCCGGCCGGCTCGGCCCCGGCCGCGGACCGCCCCTCGGCGGGGACGCCCCGCTCCTCCAGCGCCACCCGCGCCCGGGTCGCCAGCGTGCGGATCTCGGCGCTCAGCGGCTCCGCGCCGAGCCCCTGCGCCACCTGGTACGCCTCGCGCAGCAGCTTGCCGGCGGTGGCCGTGCGGCTGCGGCGGGCCAGCAGCGCCTCGGCCTGCCGCAGCCGCGAGTACGCCGCCGGGTAGGGGTGGTGGCGTCGGTCCCACTCGGACACCGAGCGGGCCCACAGCTGCGGGTCGCTGCCGTCGAGGCGGCTGACCTCGGCCTCGCACAGCGCCAGGAACCCGTCGACGACGTCGCGCACCGGCCGGGCCGCGTGCTCGCTCTTGCGGGCCACCCGCTCGGCCACCTCACGCAACCGGCGCACCACCGTCGCATCGACCGTGGCCCGGGCGGCGTGCGCCTCGGCCTCGGCGCGCAGCCCGTGCCAGACCAGGGCGGCGAGGATGCCGACGTCGTCGGAGCGGATCTCGGTGAGGCCCCGCTGCACCGCCTGCCGGGCCAGGTCGTGCCGGCCCTGCCACATGGCCAGCCCGGCCCGCAGGGTCAGCAGCGGGATGACGTGCCGGGCCCCGCCGCCGGCCAGCACGGTGGCCACCGCCTCCAGGTCCCGGTCGGCGGCCTCGATGTCGCCGTACCCGACGGAGAGCCGGCAGCGGGCCAGCAGCAGCTCGACGGCGTCCGCGCCGGACGGGCGGTGCCGCAGCGCCGCCGCGACCACCTTCTCCGCCTCGGCCCACTGCCCCACCCGGAACAGCCCGTTCGTGGCGATGGCCAGCAGCCGGGTCTCGTAGGTGCGGCCCAGGCCCAGCTCGGCGACCCGCTCGGCGCCCCGGCGGGCCACCACCACCCCTTCCTCCAGGATGTTCAGCGGCCCGGTCAGCAGCTCCGCCAGGTGCAGGTACGCGCACGCCACGTCCTCGGGCCGGCCGGCCCGCTCGGCGGTGTCGAGGGCCTCCCGCATGACCGCCAGCCCGGCGTCCGGGTCCTCCAGGTATGCCTCGCTGAAGCCCAGCGCCATGCTGGCCAGCACCACCTCGGAGACGGAACCCTCCACCTCGGCCGCCAGCTCCAGGGCCTCCCGGGCCCGGTCGCCCGCGTCGGCGTAGCGGCCCAGGTGCAGCAGCAGCTCGGCCAGGTGCGCGGCGGCGGTGGCCCGCTCCCGGGGGGTGCAGTCGGCGGCGGCCAGCGCCCGCCGGTACTCCGCCTCGGCGGGCGCGGAGCGGCCGGCGGCGGCCAGGTAGCGGGCCCGCCGGATGTGCAGCGCGCAGGCCGGGGGCGCGTCCTCGGCGTCGGCCAGCTCCTCCAGCAGGGACAGCGCGCGGGCGTGCTCGCCGCAGTGGTGGGCCGCCTCGGCGGCGTGGCGCAGCAGCTCCACGCGGTCGGCGGCGAGCCCGCCGTCGACCGGGGCGGCTCCGGCGGCCGGCGAACCGGCCAGTTGCAGGGCCACCGACCAGTGCCGGTGCGCCTCGGCGTAGCCGTGCAGCCGCTCGGCCTCCTGCGCCGCCGCGACCGCCGCCGGCAACGCCCGCGCCGGCTCCCCCGCCAACCGCCAGTGGTGGGCCAGCCGCGCCTGGTGCAACTCCGCCGGGGCCGTCGTCAGCGCCTCCGCGTACCGGCGGTGCAGCACCGACCGCTCCGCCGGCAGCAGCTCGTGGGCGAGCACCTCCGCCACCAGCCGGTGCCGCAGCCGGTAACCGTCGTCGTCGCCCACCAGCAACCGGTGCGCCACCGCCGCCCGCACCGCCTCGATCAGCTCGCCCTCCGGCAGCCGCGTCACCTCGGCCAGCAGCCAGTGCCCCACCGGCTCCACCCCGGCGGCCACCGCGTGCACCACCTCGTGCGCCGCCTGCGGCAACGCGTCCACCCGGGCCAGGAACACCTCCCGCAGCGTCTCCGACAACCCGTCGCGCCCCTCGCGCAGGTCCCGCGCCAACTCCTCCACCACGAACGGGTTCCCGCCGCTGCGCTGCCACAGCGACTCCGCCGCCTCCGCGCCCAACGGCCCGCCCAGCACCGCCGCGGCCAACTGCTCGGTGCCCGCCCGGTCCAGCGGCGCCAGGTCGAGCACCCGCACCGACCGCAGGCGACGCAGCTCGGTCAAGACCCGCCGCAGCGGGTGCGCGCCCTGCAACGATTCCGCCCGCACCGCCGCCAGCACCGACAACTGCAGGTCGCCGAGCCCGGCGAGCAGGTAGAGCAGCAACTGCCGGGTGCTGCGGTCGACCCACTGGAGATCGTCGAGCACCAGCACCAACGGGCGGCCCTGTGCCACCAGGTGCAACCCCCGGGAGACCCGCTCCAGCAGGGCGCCCGCCCCGTCCGGGCCGGCCGTCTCCGCGGCGAACATCTGCAACAGCCCGCGCACCGCCGACGACGTCCGCGCCTGCGACGCCGTCAGCTCGGCGTCGAAGCGCCGCAACGCCTGCAACAGCGGATGGAGGGGAGACGAGTCGCCGATGTCGAGACACGAGCCGGTGAGCACGAGCGCGCCCCCGGCGCGGAACCGGTCGCCCGCCTCGCGCAGCAGCCGGGTCTTGCCCACCCCGCTCTCGCCCGTGACGAACACCGCCGCGGTCTGCCCCGGGCCCACGCCGTCGAGCAGCGCGGACCGCAGCGTCGCGAGGTGGTCGGCACGGCCGACGAGTGGTGCCTGGTCCACATCGCTGGCCATGGTTCGCAGCCTAGTCACAGGCCCCCGGACCGTTCTACGGGTCTTCGCCCCCACTGGTACGCCTCGCGTCGACATTGCGACCAAAGGTTGCGGTAGGCCGACATACGTCGTTCTGCCGATCCCCCGTCGGACCGGTGGTGGGAGTCTCCTGAGGTCGTCAGGCACCAAGCGGGGGGAGAGGCGGTGCGATGCCCATGTCCACGATCGTCACGGAAACGCAGTCGTCGACGCCGGCCGACTGGCCGGTGCCCGAGGAACGCCGAACGGTCAGCGTGCTCTTCGCCGACATCGTCGGCTCGACCGCGCTGATCGACCGGCTCGACCCGGAGGAGGTCCGGGCGCTGCAACGTGCCTACTTCGACACCGTCGTCGGGGTGCTGGCCCGCTGGGGCGGCGTGGTCGAGAAGTACGTCGGCGACGCCGTGATGGCCCTGTTCGGTGCCCGGGAGTCCGACGGCCACGACGCGTACCGCGCGGTGCGGGCCGGGCTGGAGATCCAGCGCGCGCTGGACGGGCGTGCCCTGCCCGGCGTGGCGGCCCTGCGCACGCGGGTCGGCGTCGCCACCGGCGAGGCGCTGGTGGACGTCGCGGCCATCCGCGACGGCGCGCACGGCATGGCCAGTGGCGCGGTGATCACCGCCGCCGCCCGCCTCCAGGAGCACGCCCCGCCCGGCGGCGTCGTGGTCTGCGCGGCCACCCGCCGCGCCACCGCCGGGGTGATCGTCCACCGGGCGCTCGGCCCGCTGACCGTCGCCGGCAAGTCGCTGCCCATGGACGTGGCGCTCGCCGTCGCGGCCGACCGCGCCGAGCCGGTCCGTCACCATGGCCGGCTGGTCGGTCGCCGCCGGCAGCTCGCCGTCGCCCGGGACCGGGTGGTCCGGGCCGTCCGCGGGCGCGACCCGCGGTGGGTGTCGCTGGTCGGCCCGGCCGGCAGCGGGCGGAGCCGGGTGCTGCACGAGCTGCGCCGCACGGTCGCCACCGTCGACGGCGTGCCGGTTCGCTGGTACGCCGCGGCCTGCCCGCCGCGTCCCGAGCGGCCGGTGGAGCCCGTCGCCGACCTGCTGCGCGCGTTCGCGGGCCTGCGCGCCGACGAGCCGCCGGCGACCGTACGACGACGGCTGCTGGCGGCGCTCGACGGCCTGGTCGCCCCGGGGCGGCTGCCGTCCACGGTGGTCGCGCTGGAAGGGCTGCTCGACGGGTCGTCGCCGGTCGGCGCGGCGGTGTGGCAGCGGGTGCTGCTGCGCCTGGCCGACCGGCAGCCCGTCGTGCTGGCGGTCGACGACGCGGACCGGGCCGCCCCGGCGACGGACCGGTTCCTGCGCGCCCTGTTCGCCGCGGCCGTCGCCCGGCGGGTGCCGCTGGCGGTGGTGACGACGCGGCGTCCGGAGTGGAGCGCCGGGCGTCCCGGCCCGGAGGGCAGGCACGACGAGGTGCCGCTGCTCCCGCTGCCGGCGGTGGAGACCGGGCGGCTGCTGCGCTGCCTGCTGGCCCGGGCCGGACAGCCGGCGGCGCTGGCGGCCCGGCTGCTGCCGCTGGTCGGAGGGCTGCCGGGGCACGCCGAGGCGTACGTGCGGCACGTGGCCGCCGGGGCGGACCCGGCGCAGCCGCCGCAGCGGGTGCTCGCCGACGCCGCCGCCCGCCTGGACGCCTGCGACGGCCGGGAGCGCGCCGCGCTGATGGTCGCCGCCGCGCTGGGCCCGGGGGTCGCCGCCGCGACGGTCGACCGGGCCCTCGGGTGGCCGGCGGGCCACGCCGAGCCGATCATGTGCCGGCTCGCCGCGCGCGGGCTGCTGCGTCGGGCGGCGCGCGGCGGGTACGACGTCGCCGACCCGGCGCTGCGTCGAGCCGCGCACGACCGGCTGCCCCGGGCGGTCCGGGCTGCCGTCGACCGCCGCGCCGGCACGACGGCGCCCCCGGACCGCCCGACGCGACCCACGACGCACCCGGCCCCGGCTCGGCTCCGGCCGGCGCGCCCGGCCCCGGCGACGGCCCGGACGACGCACCCGGCCCCGGTCCAGGTCACCGACCTGGCGGCGTCGATCGCACCGGAACGCCCCGTGTCGGCGACAGCGCCCCGCCGAGGCCGCGCCCAGCCGGAACCGGGCCGGAGCCGCGGCCACGTTCAGCCGAGGCCGGGCCGGGGCCGCGGTCGCGGTCAGCCGGGCAGGGGCCGGGATCAGACCAGCGCCTCCAGCCGGGGCACCAGGTCCGCCGGGGCCGGCCTGGCGGCGATCTCGCCGCTGACCTCGCGGGCCGCCCGGGCCAGCGCCGGATCGGTGAGCAGCCGGGTGAGCAGTTCGGCGGTGATCCGCCGCGGCGCGACGGCGAGGCCGGCCCCCCGGGCGGCGACGAGGCCGGCGTTGTGCCGGCGGTCCCCCGGCCCCGTGGTCGCCAGCTGCGGGATGCCGGCGACGAACGCCCCGTACGCGCTGCCCGAGCCGCCGTGGTGCACCAGGGCCGCGCTCGCCGGCAGGGCGGCCGCCAGCGGGATCCAACCCACCGCCCGGACGTTGGCCGGCAGCCGCCGGGCCCGCCGGAGACCGGGCCGGACCAGGACGAACTCGGCGTCCACCCGGCCGGCGGCGGCCAGCACGGCACGCATGAGTCCGGCGCCGATCGGGCCCGCGATCGTGCTGCGGGTGACCAACACGCGGGGCCGGCGGCCGGGCTCGGCGAGCCAGCCCGGCAGTTCGCCGCCCCCGGCCCAGGCGGCGTAGCGCAGCGGCCAGCCCTCCTGGACGGTCACGCTGGGCGGGGCGATGGCCAGGGCGGCGGCGGGCGGCGGCAGCCCCGCGAGGCCGTGTCGGCGCAGCGCCCCGGCCAGCCGGGCGGTGGTCACCCGGACCAGTTCCCGGCCGTCGAACAGGGAGTTCTCCTGGCGTACGGCGGGGACGTCGAGCCGGGCGGCGGCGAGCGCGCCGGCCACCGCGAAGGGCTCGTAGAGCACCAGGTCGGGCCGCCACCGCGCCGCGAGCGCCACGAGACCGTCGGCCAGCTCGTCGTTGACCTGCCCGAAGAGCAGCGCAGCGCCCCGGGTGCCGGCCGTGCCGGCGACCTCGGCGCGGCCGAGAAGCGGATGGCGCAGCATCACCGACCGGGCGATCCGGCCGAAGTCGAAGCCGGGCACGACGTCGCGCACCGGCAGGCCGCTGCTGGCGGCGGCCATCCCGTCGGCGCCCGTGGCGACGAGCACCTCGTGGCCGGCGTCACGCAGCGCGAGGGCCAGCGGCAGCAGCGGGAAGACGTGCCCGATCAACGGTGCGGAGACCACCAGGACGCGCATTCGCCGATGGTAGGCGGCGCCCGGCCGGCGGTGGGGGCGGCGAGCGCGGGCGGCTGACCGCCCCGGCCGCACGCCGACGCGCGGGGCGTCCCGGAATGTGGACAGCGGCGCGACGCGCCCGGCGCGGACGGCCGAGGTCCCGGATCGTCGCCCACGGGAGCCCCACAATGACGCTGAGTTGCCTTCTCCCGAGAGGACCGCCGATGACCAGCAGCGGAGTCCGCCACGACACCTCACCGTCCGCAGTCACCTCCCCCGGAGTGCCACCGGCCACCCGCCGGGAGGACCTCGTCACCGTCCTGTTCGGGGCGTGCCTCACCGCCGGGGCGATGTCCGACGGGTGGGCGCACACCAACATCATCGAGACCATCGAGGGCTTCTTCACCCCGTGGCACGGGCTGCTCTACGCGGGCTTCGTGGCCACGGCGGCGTGGACGTTCTGGCTGGCGTACCGGCGGCGTGGCGGCGCGCCCCGATGGTGGCGCGACGGCTGGCCGGCCGGCTACCGGGTCGGCGCCGTCGCGGCGGTGACCTTCCTGCTCGCCGGCCTGGCCGATCTGGGCTGGCACGAGACGCTGGGGGTGGAGGTCGGCCTGGACGCCGCGTTCAGCCCGAGCCACCTGCTGCTCGACGCCTCGGCGGTGCTCCTGGTGACCAGCCCGCTGCGCTCGTGGTGGGCCAGCGGCGAGGGCGGCGCACGATCGGCCACGGGCGTCGCGTCGCTCGTGCTCGGCGCGATGACGCCGTCGATCCTGCTCACCTACGCGTCGGCATTCCTCACCCTCGCCCCGACCCGGGCCATCGGCGGCGTGGCCGCCCAGCCGCAGGCGGTGCTCGGCGTCGACGCGTACCTGCTCACGACGCTGCTGCTGGTCGGGCCGTTCCTGCTGGTCCACCGGCGGCGCGCGGTCCCCGGGGCGGGCGCCGCCCTGGTCGCCGGGGTCGCGCTGTACGACCTGGTGATGCACGAGTTTCCGACGACGCAGACGTGGGCGGCGCTGGGGGCCCTGGGCGGCGCGGCCGTCGCCGACGCGCTGCTGTGGCGGCTGGACGCGACGCGCGGCCCGGACGCGCCGCTACGGCTGCCGCTGGCCGGGGCGCTGCTCGGCGGCCTGCTGGCCGCCGGGCACCTGACCGGCCTCGCCCTGGCCGCCGGGATCCGCTGGACGCCGGAGGTGACCGGCGGCATCGTCGTCCTCGCCGCGCTGCTGGGCGCCCTGCTCGGCGGCCTGGCCGCCCGCCCCGCCCGGCCCGCCCCGGCCCCGGTGGCGTCGACGCCGACGGTACCGGCCCAGGCGGTCCCGCTCAGGGGATGAGCAGGGTCTTGCCGACCGCCGTCCGGCCCTCGACGGCGCGGTGCGCGTCGGCGGCACGGTCCAGCGGGAACATCTGCCCCACCAGCGGCGTGACCCGGCCCGTCGCGGCGGCGTCCAGGGCGGCCCGCAGGTGCGCCCGCCTGGCCTGCGGCCCGGCCGCCCGCAGGGCCCCGATGTCGGTGACCGTGACGCCCCGGGCGCGGGCCGAGGCGGGTGCGAAGACGGCGAAGCCGCCCGCCGGCGCGCCGTACGCGGCGACCCGGCCGCCCGACGCCACCAGGTCGTGCGCGGCCCGCCCGTACGCGCCGCCGGCGCCGTCGAGGAGCACGTCGACGCGGCCGAGGACGGCGCGTACCCGGTCGGTCCAGTCCGGGGCCGAGTAGTCCACGACCTCGCCGACGCCGAGGCGACGCAGGGCGTTCCCCTTGACCGCGCCGCCCGCCGCCACCACCCGGGCCCCCGCGGCCCGCGCCGCCTGGGCCAGCAGCGCGCCCGCTCCCCCGGCGGCGGCGGTGACCAGCACCCGCTCGCCGGGCCGCACGCCGACCAGGTCGAGCACGGCGAACGCGGTGGCGCCGTCGGTGAGCAGGGCGGCGGCGTCCCGCAGCGACACCGCCGCGGGCACGGCGAGGACGTCGTCGACCGGCACCGGGGCCCGGTCCAGGTAGCCGCCGGCCGGCCCGGTCCGGGCGACCACCCGCCGGCCCGTCCAGGCCGGATCGACGCCGGCGCCGACCGCGCTCACCGTCCCGGACACTCCCGAACCGGGACGGTACGGGGGCCGGACCGGGAACCACTGCCCGGCCCGGCCCGCGCGGATCGCCGTGTCGATCCAGAGCACGTTGGCGTACGCCGCCTCGACGACCACCTCGCCCGGGCCGGGCGTCGGATCGGGAACCTCCGTCAGGGTCAGCACCTCCGGCCCGCCGAACCGGGCCACCTCGATCACTCGCATCCCGCGCCTCCGCCTCCCTCGACCGTGTGCGGACAGCCTCGGAGGTGAAGCGGGGTTGAGGTCAACCGGCGCGCGGGGTGGCCCGGGTCACGGGTTCTCCGGGTCCAGGTTGCGCTCGCGCAGCAGCGCGTCCAGCTTGGCCTCGATCCGCTCGTCGGACTCGCGGGACTGGGACGAGCCCCAGTAGTAGAACAGGGCCAGCCCGGCGGCCTGCCAGATCAGCTGGAGGAACTCCGACTGCCAGTTCTCCAGGGTGCTGGCGAGGAACTGCGGCAGGAACTCGGACCAGGCGAACGCCTGCCCGTGCTGGCTCGCCTCGTTGCGCTGCACCACGAGCTGGAAGAGGAACTGGCCGGCCCACGAGAAGAGGAAGAGCGCGCCGGTGACCAGCGCGAAGGCGTACGCCCTGGGCCATCGCGGTTTTCGGAACGGCGGACCGGCGACCGGGCCGCGACTGCGGCCACCCCCGGTGTCGGCGCTGACGGGCGGGCGCATACCGGTCGACGTGCTGGTCTCCGCCATCACTTTCCCCCTCTCGGCGAACGATCGCACCGGTGATGTGCCCTGCCTGTACCTGGCCGAAACTGCGCTGAACAGGGACGGAGCCCTCACAGAACGCCGCCCCCTTGTTGCCATCGCCCGGCAACAAGCCTGGCCGCCGAACGCCTCGCCGCCATCCTCGACGCGGTCGAGGCCGGCACGCTGTGGCGGGGCGGCGGCGGTAGGCTCGGGCCGCTGGCACGCCGCTGCGGCTGGTGGGAGGGCGAGGGTGACAGGACCGACCCCGCGACGGGTCGACCCCGACGTCGACCTGCGGGTGCCGGCCGACCGGGGCGAGCTGCGCGCCCACCCGTGGGTCGTGCTCGGCGTCATCGCGGCCGGAGGCGTGCTCGGCGCGCTCGCCCGGGCGGGCGTCCAGGCGGCGTTCCCGCACCGGCCGACCGGGTTCCCCTGGGCGACGTTCGGCGTCAACGTGTCCGGGTGCCTGCTGATCGGGGCCCTGATGGCGGTGGTCACCGCCGGCCGCGTCCCGCCGCTCACCCGGCCGTTCGTGGGCGTGGGCGTGCTCGGCGGCTACACCACCTTCTCCACGTACGCGGTGGACGTGCGGCAGGCGGTGGCGGCCGGCGCGGCGGGCACCGCGCTGGCGTACCTCGTCGCCACCCTGCTGGGGGCGCTCGCCGGGGTCTGGGTCGGCGACGCCGCCGCGGCCCGGCTGCTCGGCCGCGCGAGCGGTTCGCGGGCCGACGGGCGGCATCCGGCCCGCCGGGGCGGAAGCGACGCCGCCGGCGGACGGAACGCGCCGTGACGGTGCTGCTGATCGCCCTCGGCGCGGCCGTCGGGGCGCCGCTGCGCTACCTCACCGACCGGGCCGTGCAGGCCCGGCACGCCTCGTCGTTCCCGTGGGGCACCCTGACCGTGAACGTGGTCGGCTCGCTGGTGCTCGGCGCCCTGGTCGCCGCCCCGGTCGGCCCGGCGGCCAGCGCGCTGCTGGCCACCGGGTTCTGCGGCGCGCTCACCACCTACTCCACCTTCGGGTACGAGACGCTGCGCCTGGCCCGCGACGGCGCCCGCCTGCTCGCCCTGGCGAACGTGCTGGCCAGCGTCGTCGCCGGGCTGGCCGCGGCGGCGGTGGGTTACGCGGCGACCCGCGCGCTGGTGGGCTAGCCTCCGCTCACGTGGGCGGTCGTGTGGTCGAGGATCACCTCGGCCAGCCGGGGAGCGATCGCGTCCGGCAGGGCATGGCCGAGCCCGGGCACGGTGACGAGCCGCGCGTTGCCCAGCAGCGCCGCGAGGTGTTGGGCGGAGGCGGTGCCGGCGACGGGGTCGGCCGGGGAGTCGACCACGAGGACGGGGGTGCCGACCGCCGCCAGCTCTGCGGCGCGGTCGAGGCCACCCTGGTCCGCGCGGGCGTGCGCGGCCACGTTCTCGTGCCGCCCGGCGTGCGCCATGATGCGCTCCTCCCGACGCCGGAACTCCTCGGCGTCGAAGGGCAACTCGCCGCCGTTGAGGACGCGCCAGTGCCGCACGCGCCACTCCAGTTCGGCGGCACGGTCCCGTGGCTGGAGCATGGTCTCCCACAGCGCCAGCAGGTCGGGGGCGATCCCCGGCCCGTCCGCCGGACCGCCGTCCATGGGGGTGGTGCCGATGAGGGTGGCCGTCGCCACACGTTCCGGGTGGTCGAGCAGCAGCAGTTGCGTCAGGGTGCCGCCCAGCGACATGCCCACCACGTGGGCGCGGTCGACGCCCAAAGCGTCGAGGATCCGCACGGCGTCGGCGGCGAGCGCGGTGAGCGGGTAGGGGTCCTCGTCGAAGGACCACGTCGACCGCCCGGTGTCGCGGTGGTCGTAGCGCACGACCCGGTGCCGGCGGGCCAACGCGTCCAGCAGGGCGTCCGGCCAGGTCAGGCCGGAGGCGTTGGCGCCCATGACGAGCAGCAGCGCCGGTGCGCCCGGGTCGCCGCGTTCCTCGGCCCACAGCCGGACGCCGGGCGCGACGGTGATCTCGTGTTCCATGCCACCACCCTGCCGGATCCCCGGTGCACCGTCCAACGGGTTCACCGGGCCCACGACGGTCACCCTCACGCGGTCACCCTGGCGACGAAGGCGGCGACGTGGGCCACCGTCCGCTCGATCCGCTCCTCCAGCGTGATCGACTCCGGGAGCCGCGCGCCGGGCCCGGCGTCCTTCCTGCCCCGCACGTACAGCGAGCAGGCGAGGTCGGTGCAGATGTAGGTGCCGACGGTGTTGCCCTGCTGGCCGGGCTTGCCCGCCCGGCGCGCGACCATGAGGGAGACGCCGCCGACCGGGGCCGTGAGGCACATCGCGCACATGGCGCGCGGTCGCTGGGCGGCGGCGGGGCTGGGGCAGCGCAGCGCGAGGG
The DNA here is from genome assembly GCF_042889525.1 of Micromonospora sp. NPDC002575. NCBI lineage: Bacteria > Bacillati > Actinomycetota > Actinomycetes > Micromonosporales > Micromonosporaceae > Micromonospora > Micromonospora sp. NPDC002575. The sequence goes on from NZ_JBIARA010000002.1 coordinate 282,209, forward strand.
CCGTCGGGCGTCCGTCCAGCACGATGACGAGGTAGGCGCGGTCCGGGGCCTGGGGATCCCGCCAGCCGAGGTAGTCCAGGTCCGCCCAGGGCCGGTCGGCCAGGTCACGCGGGACGGGGAGGCGCTTCGCCTCGCCCTTGGTGCAGTTGACGAACGCGGCGCGGATCTGCTGCTCGGTCAGTGGCTCCATGGACGGCACGCTAGGTTGCCTAAAGCCATTAGGCAAACGCATAATCGGATTAGGCAACCGAGGAGGATCGTGGCCCGCGCAGGACTCACCGCAGAACGCCTGACCCTGGCCGGGGCGGAGCTGGCCGACGAGGTCGGCTTCGACCGGGTGACCGTCTCGGCGGTCGCCAGGCGGTTCGACGTCACGGTCGCCAGCCTCTACTCGCACCTGCGCAACTCCCAGGACCTCAGGACCAGGATCGCCCTGCTCGCCCTGGACGAACTCGCTGCCCGCGCCGCCGACGCCCTGGCCGGACGGTCCGGCAAGGACGCGCTGACCGCCCTGGCCGACGCCTACCGCGACTACGCCCGGGAGCATCCGGGCCGCTACGCCGCCGCCCAGCTCCGGCTCGACCCGGCCACGGCCGCCGCCAGCGCCGGCGTCCGGCACGCCCGGATGCTCCGGGCGATCCTGCGCGGGTACGACCTGGCCGAGCCCGACCAGACGCACGCGGTCCGCCTGCTGGGCAGCGTCTTCCACGGCTACGTCAGCCTGGAGCTGGCAGGCGGGTTCGACCACAGCGCCCCCGACACCCAGGAAACCTGGACCCGCGTCCTGGACGCCCTCGACGCCCTACTCCGCACCTGGCCCCCGCTCGGCCCGGCTCGGTGATCAAGAGGTTTGCGTCACCGTCGTGATCACCTTTGACGCTTTCCTCTTGATCACCGGGGCGGGGATGGGGGCCGGGCGGTTAGGACCAGGAGGAGTTCCGTGCGGGCGGTCGGGTCGTCCAGGTCGTCGCCGTACAGCTCGCGTAGACGCCTGATGCGGTAGCTGACGGTCTGCGGGTGCACGAACAGCTCCGTGGCCACCTCGGCGCGCGAGCCCCAGTGCCGCAGCCAGCTGTGGAGGGTGACCAGCAGGCTCTCCCGTTGCGCCGGGCGCAGGTGCGCCAGCGGCGCCAGCCGGCGGGCGGTGAGCACGGCCAGCGCGCCGGTCTCCCCGCGCAGGGTCAGCGCGGTCAGGTGGTCGTCGACGAAGACCGGCCCCGGGTCGGCCCCGGCCGGCCCGGGAGTCAGCTCCGCGAGGCGGACCGCCGACGGCACCCGCGCCCAGCCCAGCGTCGGCCCCACCACCGCCCCGCGCCCCGCGAGGGCCTCGGCGAGCTGCGGGCGGGCGGCGCGGGGGCCGCCCCGTAGCAGCAGCACCGCGTCGCGTCCGCGTTCGACCACGAGGCCGTCCGCGCCGTAGCGGAACCGGGCGTCGCGGGCCTGCTCCAGCGGCAGCAGCACCGGCGTCACCTCGTCGAGATGCGGCCAGCCGATCCGCGCGGCGGCGGCCTCGACGGCGGCGGGCAGGCCGTCGCCGCGCAGCAGCAGTTCGGCGAGCTGCCGACGCCGCCGGGCGCCCTCGCCGGCCTGCTCGCGCAGTTGGAGGGCGTAGCCGTCGGTGCTCGCGGCAACCAGCTCGTCGACGTACGCGGTGATCGCGTCCGACAGGTCGATCAGCTCCGCGGTGTCGACGGGACGCAGCCGGGCCAGCGACTCCGACGCGGTGCGCAGCATCAGCCGCGCCGCCGTCCGCTGCGCCGCCAGCAGCGCCTCCGGGCCACGGTCCTCGCGCGCCTCGCCGGCGCCGAGCGCGACGAAGACGTCCCGCACAGGCGGCGGCAGGGCCGGCTCGGCGGTGCCGACGAGGTCGACGAAACGCTCGAACGCGACCTGCACGGCGGTACGTACGTCCCGGGCGAACTTGGCGTCGGAGATGGCGGCGAAGGCCGGGGTGGCCTCGGTGACCGCCGCCGCGACCGCCCCGACGGTGGCGGGCAGGCGCGGGCGCATCGCGGCGGCCAGGTCGGCGGGGAGTCGCTCCCAGGGTGTGGCGGGCGCGCTCATCCCGCGATTTTGTCACGTGGTGACAATCAGGGGTCCCGTTCTCGCGTCCGGCGGGACGGTGCTCCGCGCCGGCCGCCCGGCGACGATGGACCGCGACGGGCACCCCCGCCGATCCAGTCGTGGCCCGCACCGAGGAGAGCGCCGTGGAGCACCGCACGTCCCGCCAACACGTCGTCGACATGTGCCGCACCATGCTCGCCCGCGGCTACCTCAAGGCCACGGAGGGCAACGTGTCGGTCCGCGTGCCCGGCCACGAGCTGTACGCGGTCACCCCCAGCAACTACGACTACGACCGGATGCGGGTCGAGGACGTCTGCATCGTCGACTTCGCCGGCAAGCACGTGCCCGACGGCTCCGGCACGGGCCTCCCGCCGTCGATCGAGTGCGGGATGCACGCCAACATCTACCGGCAGCGGCCGGACGTCAACGCGATCGTGCACACCCACCAGCCGTACGCCTCGGCGTTGGCCTTCCTGCGCCGGCCGATCCCGGCGCTCACCGACGAGCAGGTGCGCTTCCTCGGCAAGCGGGTCGCCATCGTCGACTACGCCCCGTCGGGCACCGGCTTCCTCGCGAAGAACGTGCAGAAGAAGGTGGCCGGCGGGGACAACGCGTTCATCCTCGCCAACCACGGGATCGTCGCCCTGGGCACGGACCCGGACCGGGCGGTGTTCAACATGGCGCTGCTGGAGAAGGTGTCGATCGCCTACCTGCTGGCGTTGACCACCGAGACCGGGAAGGTCTACACCATCCCGACGGCGATCCGGGAGGTCGCCTTCGGCAAGCTGCGCGCCGACGAGAAGCGTATCGCCGCCCAGATCACCGAGGCGGTGCCGCCGCTGCGGGTGCCCGCCGGCGAGGAGCCGCCCAGCGCCGACGCGACGGCCGCCGCGCTCGCCGCCGCCGGAAGGAACACCGCCGCCGGCACGGGAAGCGACGGCGGGGACACCGCCGCCGACACGGAGAACCGCAGCGAGGCGGCCCGGCTCGGGTACGCGATCAGCGAGTATCCCGACGTCGACGACGTCATGCGCCGGCTCAGGGCGCTGGTCGCCCAGCCGATCCGCGGGCTGCGCCACGACGCGCTGCTCGACGTGCTCAACTACTACGAGACCAAGTGCCGGGCCAGCCGGGAGATCACCGAGCGGGCGAAGCGGCGCATCCCCGGCGGCGTGCAGCACAACCTGGCGTTCAACTACCCGTTCCCCCTGGCGATCGAGCGGGCCGAGGGCGCGCACCTGGTCGACCGCGACGGCAACACCTACATCGACTTCCTCCAGGCCGGCGGCCCGACGATCCTGGGCAGCAACTACGGGCCGGTCAACGAGCGGGTCGCGGAGGTCGTGCGGGCGTCCGGGCCGGTCACCGGCCTGTTCCACGAGTACGAGCTGAAGCTCGCCGAGATCATCCACCGGTACCTGCCGCACGTGGAGATGTACCGGGCGCTCGGCTCGGGCACCGAGGCGGTGATGGCCGCCGTGCGCGGGGCGCGGGCGTTCACCGGCAAGAAGATGGTGATCAAGGTCGGCGGCGCGTACCACGGGTGGTCCGACACCATGGTCTACGGGCTGCGGGTGCCCGGGACCTACCGGATGAACGCCAAGGGCATCCCCTTCGGCGCGACCAGCCGCACCCGGGAGGCGTTCCCGCACGACCTGGGGCAGCTGCGGCGCAAGCTGATTGAGAACCGGCTGCGGGGCGGCACGGCCGCCGTCGTGGTCGAGCCCGTCGGCCCGGAGTCCGGCACCCGGCCGGTGCCGCGTGATTTCAACGCCAAGGTACGCCAGCTCTGCGACGAGTTCGGGGCGCTGCTGGTCTTCGACGAGGTGGTCACCGGGTTCCGCCTCGGCCTGGGCGGCGCGGCCGGCTACTTCGGCGTCACCCCCGACCTGACGGTGCTGGGCAAGGCTGTCTCCGGCGGGTACCCGATGGCCGGCGGCGTCGGCGGTCGCGCCGACGTGATGGCGGTCTTCGGCTCCGGGCTGGACGGCCGCAGCGGCGCGCACATCCAGGTCGGCGGGACCCTGTCGGCGAACCCGCTGTCCTGCGCGGCCGGCTACTTCGCCATCGAGGAGATGGCCCGCACCAACGCGCCGGTCATCGCCGGGCGGGCCGGCGACCGGCTCACCCGGGGCCTGCAACGGCTCATCGACCGCTACGGCCTGCCGTACGTCGCCTACAACCAGGGCTCGATCGTGCACCTGGAGTGCAGCGGCGTCATGCTGCTGGACATGCGCCACCCGGTGAAGCTGCTCAAGGAGAACAAGGCCCGCAAGCGGCTGATGGAGCAGATGGGCGCGGCGTACGCTGCGCACGGCATCATCACGCTGGCCGGCTCGCGGATGTACACCTCGATGGCCGACACCGACGAGGTCATCGACGACGCGCTCGCGCGGTTCGACCAGGTGTTCGCGCAGGTCGAAGGGGTCTGAGCCGGTGGCAGCCACGGCACCGCAGGTGCTCGCGATCGACCTGGGCACCTCCGGCATGAAGGCCGCCCTCGTCGCCGCCGACGGCGTCGTCACCGGCTGGGCCGAGCGGGCCGTGCCGCTGCGGGTGCTGCCCGGCGGCGGCGCCGAGCAGGATCCCCGCGCCTGGTGGGACGCCCTCGGGCAGGCCGCCGCCGACCTGGGCCGCGCCCACCCCGACCACCTGCGCGCGGTCGCCGTCGTGTGCGCCTCCACGCAGGGCGAGGGGACGATCGCCGTCGACGCGGCCGGTGAGCCGCTGACGGCGTGCATCAGCTGGCTGGACATGCGGGGCGCGGCGAACCTGCGCCGCCAGTTCGGCGGCTTCCCCGCGTACCACGGGTTGTCGGTGCGTCGGATCGCGCGCTGGCTGCGGCTCACCGGCGGCATGCCGTCGCCGACCGGCAAGGACCCGGCGGCGCACATGCTGCTGGTCCGCGACGAGATGCCGCAGGTGTACGCGCGCACCGCGTCGTTCCTCAACGTGCTGGACTGGATCAACCTGAAGCTGACCGGGCGGACGGTGGCCACCGTCGACTCGATCCTCACCTCGTGGGTGACCGACAACCGGCGGCCGGGCGACGTCCGCTACTCCCCCGCCCTGGTCGCCGACTGCGGCATCGACCGGGACAAGCTGCCGCCGATCGTGGCCTGCACCGACGTGATCGGCACGCTGTCCCCGGCCGCCGCCGCGCACCTGGGCCTGCCGGAGTCGGTGCGGGTGGTCGCCGGGGCCATCGACAACACGGCCGCCGCGATCGGGGCGGGCACGACCGGCGACAACGAGCCGCACCTCTATCTCGGCACCTCGTCGTGGGTCGCCGCACACGTGCCGGCGAAGAAGACCGACGTGGCCGCCGGGATCGCCGCGGTGCCGTGCGCCATCCCCGACCGCTACCTGATGACCGCGTTGCAGGCCACCGCCGGGGCCAACCTGACCTGGCTGCGCGACAAGGTCGTCGAGTACGACGACCCGCTGCTGGGCGCGGGGCAGGTCAGCCGCGACGAGGGCACCATCTTCGACGCGTTCGACACGATCATCCCGACGGTGCCGCCGGGCGCGAACGGCGTCCTCTACACCCCGTGGCTCTACGGCGAACGCGCCCCGGTCGACGACCCGCACCTGCGCGCGGCGTTCCTCAACATCTCGCTGGACACCAACCGCTCCGACCTGCTGCGGGCGGTCTTCGAGGGCGTCGCGTTCAACACCCGCTGGCTGTTCCGGGCCGTCGACCGGTTCCTCGGCGCGCCCGTCACCTCGCTGGCGATCACCGGCGGCGGGGCGCTGTCGGACTCGTGGTGCCAGATCTTCGCCGACGTGCTCGGCGTCGAGATCCGGCGCGACGCGAACCCCCTGGCGGTCAACGCCCGGGGCGCGGGCTGGATCGGCGCGGTCGGCACCGGGATGGTCGACTTCGCCGACCTGCCCGGCCTGATGCGCAGCGACCGGGTGTTCGTGCCGACGCCCGCGCACCGGGCCACGTACGACGAGATCTTCGACGTCTACCGCCAGTTGCACCGGCGGCTGGCCCCGGTCTACCGGCGGCTGCGCGGTTAGCCGCCCGCGCACCGCCCCGCCGGGCGGGGCGCAGCGCGGCGCGGGCGGCCTGCCGGTCGGGCCGGCCGCGCAGTCACCCGATGTCGGCCAGCCTCGGCAGCACCTCGTCGGCGACCCGCCGGGTGAACTCCACCGGGTGCCGGTCCGGCATGACCTGCACCTCGGTCACCCCGAGCGCGGCGTACGCGGCCACGTCGGCGACGAACGCGTCGACGTCGGCCAACGGCGGTCGCATCATGACGGCCGTCTTCTCGATCGTGTCGTAGTCGCGGCCCTCGGCGGCGCAGTGGCCGCGCAGCACGTCCAGCTTGCGGGCCACGTCCTCGGGGCTGGAGCCGAACAGGTTGCACGCGTCGGCGTACCGGGCGACCAGCAGCAGCGTCTTGCGTTCACCGCCGCCGCCAACCATGATCGGCGGGTGCGGGCGGCGCAGCGGCTGCGGCGAGTTCAGCGTCTCGGCCAGCCGGTAGTGCCGGCCCTCGAAGGGCCCGTCGTCGTCGCTGAACATCTGCCGGCAGATCCGCAGCGTCTCCTCCAGCCGCTCGAACCGCTCGGCCACCGGGACGACCGGCACGCCGAGCCCGCGCTGCTCCCGCTCGTACCAGGACGCGCCGATGCCGAGGCGGGCCCGGCCGCCGGAGAGCACGTCCAGCGTGGTGACGATCTTCGCGAGCAACCCCGGGTGGCGGTACATGACGCCGGTGACCAGCACACCCAGCGTCATCCTCCGGGTCAGCGCCGCGACGTAGCCGAGGGTCGTGTACGCCTCCAGCATCGGCTCCTCGGCCGGGGCCTGGGCCTCCATCTGGAAGTAGTGGTCCATCACGGTGAACGACGCGAACCCCGCCTGCTCGGCGAGGGTGGCGGTCTCGGCCAGGGTCGGCGCGATCGCCGCCGCGTCGGCCGGGGTCGAGAACGTCCAGTAGTGCAGTCCGAGTTTCATCTCCACACCTCCGGGTCGAGCCTAGTGGCGACCGGGCCGTCGCACTGGGTGGGAACGATTCGACGGTTCTGGGCCGGTATCCGGTAGTCTCCCGTTACCAGGGCGAGAGGCGCTGCGACGGGCCCGGCCCGCCACGCTCGACCTGGGAGCACGTGGACCAAGGGCGCCTCCGAGACTTCGGGGGTGGTTGGTGTGGGTTCGTCCGCCGACGGTTCAGGCGCCGTTGCGGCGTTGCGGCGGCTGCTGGCCGAGCGCATCGTGGTGCTCGACGGCGCGTGGGGCACCATGTTGCAGGGCGCGAAGCTCTCCCCCGCCGACTACCGGGGCGACCTGATCGGCGCGGACCATCCCCGCGACGTCACCGGCGACCCCGACCTGCTCAACCTGACCCGCCCCGACCTGATCCTGGACGTGCACCGGCAATACCTCGCGGCCGGGGCCGACATCACCACCACCAACACGTTCACCGCCACGAGCATCGGGCAGGCCGACTACGGCCTGGAGGCGCTGGCGCGCGAGATGAACGTGCGCGGCGCGCAGCTCGCCCGGCAGGCCGCGGACGAGGCCGGCGGGCGGTTCGTCGCCGGCTCCGTCGGCCCGCTCAACGTCACGCTGTCGCTGTCGCCGCGGGTGGAGGACCCCGCGTACCGGGCGGTGACGTTCGACGACGTCAAGGCCGCGTACGCGGAGCAGATGGCGGCGCTGGCCGAGGGCGGGGTCGACCTGCTGCTGGTGGAGACGATCTTCGACACGCTCAACGCGAAGGCGGCGATCGCGGCGGCCCGCGAGGCGGCCCCCCACCTGCCGCTGTGGATCTCCGTGACGGTGGTGGACCTGAGCGGCCGCACGCTGTCGGGGCAGACGGTGGAGGCGTTCTGGCGCTCCATCGCGCACGCCGAGCCGCTGGTCGTCGGCGTCAACTGCGCGCTCGGCGCGGCGGAGATGCGCCCGCACGTGGCGGAGCTGTCCCGGCTGGCCGGCGCCTACGTCGCCGCGCACCCCAACGCCGGGCTGCCCAACGCGTTCGGCGGCTACGACCAGACGCCGGAGGAGATCGGCGCGCTGCTCGGCGGCTTCGCCGGCGACGGCCTGGTCAACATCGTCGGCGGCTGCTGCGGGACGACCCCGCCGCACATCGCCGGGATCGCGGCGGCGGTGCGGGGCATGCCGCCGCGGCCGGTCGCCCGGGAGGCCCCGGCGACCCGGTTCAGCGGCCTGGAGCCGTTCACCATCGGGCCCGACACCGGCTTCGTGATGATCGGCGAGCGCACCAACGTGACCGGCTCGGCGCGGTTCCGCCGGCTCATCGAGGCCGACGACCACCAGGGCGCGGTCGACGTGGCCGTCGAGCAGGTGCGCGGCGGCGCGAACCTGCTCGACGTCAACATGGACGCCGACCTGCTCGACAGCGAGCGGGCGATGACCACGTTCCTCAACCTGATCGCCACCGAGCCCGAGGTGGCCCGGATCCCCATCATGATCGACAGCTCCCGGTGGAGCGTGCTCGAAGCCGGCCTGAAGTGCGTGCAGGGCAAGGGCGTGGTCAACTCGATCAGCCTGAAGGAGGGCCCGGAGCCGTTCCTGGCCCAGGCCCGGGCGATCCGCGGCTACGGCGCGGGCGTGGTGGTGATGGCCTTCGACGAGCAGGGCCAGGCCGACACCACCGAACGCAAGGTCGAGATCTGCGGGCGGGCGTACGACCTGCTGGTGCGCGAGGCCGGCTTCGCCCCCGAGGACATCATCTTCGACCCGAACGTGCTGGCCGTGGCCACCGGCATCGCCGAGCACAACGGCTACGCGAAGGCGTTCATCGACGCCCTGCCGCTGATCAAGGCCCGCTGCCCCGGCGCGCGCACCAGCGGCGGCATCTCCAACCTGTCGTTCGCGTTCCGCGGCAACGACGTGGTGCGCGAGGCGATGCACTCCGCGTTCCTGTTCCACGCCGTGCGGGCCGGGCTGGACATGGGCATCGTCAACGCCGGCCAGCTCGGCGTCTACGAGAACATCCCGGCGGACCTGCTCGAACTGGTCGAGGACGTCATCTTCGACCGCCGGCCCGACGCCACCGACCGGCTGGTCACCTTCGCGTCCACGGTCACCGGGTCGGGCACCAAGCGGGAGGTCGACCTGGCCTGGCGGGCCGCGCCCGTCACCGAGCGGCTCACGCACGCGCTGGTGCACGGCATCGTCGACTACGTCGAGGCCGACACCGAGGAGGCCCGCCTGCTGTTCGACCGGCCCCTCGACGTCATCGAGGGCCCGCTGATGGACGGCATGAAGGTCGTCGGCGACCTGTTCGGCGCGGGCAAGATGTTCCTGCCGCAGGTGGTCAAGAGCGCCCGGGTGATGAAGCGGTCGGTGGCCTACCTGGAGCCGTACATGAGCAAGGAGCGGGCCGCCGGGCAGGGCCAGGGCAAGGTCGTCCTCGCCACGGTCAAGGGCGACGTGCACGACATCGGCAAGAACATCGTCGGCGTCGTCCTCGGCTGCAACAACTACGAGGTCGTCGACCTGGGCGTGATGGTGCCGGCCGCGCGGATCCTGGACACCGCCGTGGCCGAGGGCGCCGACGCGATCGGCCTGTCGGGGCTGATCACGCCGTCGCTGGACGAGATGGTCGCCGTCGCGGGCGAGATGCAGCGCCGGGGGCTGCGGATGCCGCTGCTCATCGGCGGGGCGACCACGTCGCGGCAGCACACGGCGGTGCGGATCGCCCCCGCGTACGAGGGGCCGACGGTCCACGTGCTCGACGCGTCCCGGGTCGTCGGCGTGGTCTCCGACCTGCTCGACGCCGACCGCGCGCAGACCCTCGACACGGCCAACCGGGCCGAGCAGGAGCGGCTGCGCGAGCAGCACGCCAACCGGCACGCCCAGCCGCTGCTCACCCTCGCCCAGGCCCGCGCCAACCGCGAGCGGGTCGACTTCGCCGACCTGCCGGTGCCCGCGTTCACCGGCGTACGCGTCGTCGAGCCGTCCCTCACCGAGCTGCGCGAGATGATCGACTGGCAGTTCCTGTTCCTGGCGTGGGAGCTGAAGGGCAAGTTCCCGGCGATCCTCGACCAGCCCGTCGCCCGCGAGCTCTACGACGACGCCAACACCCTGCTCGACGCGATCGTCGCCGACGGGTCGCTGCGCGCCCGGGGCGCGTACGGCTTCTGGACGGCGCACGCCGAGGGCGACGACATCGTCCTCGACGACGCCGGGGTGCGCCTGCCGATGCTGCGCCAGCAGACCGCCAAGCCCACCGGCCGGGCCAACCGGTGCCTCGCCGACTACGTCGCGCCGGCCGGCGACCACCTGGGCGGCTTCGCGGTGGCGGTGCACGGCGCGGAGGAATTGGCCGCCCGCTACGAGGCCGAGCACGACGACTACCGCGCCATCATGGTCAAGGCGCTGGCCGACCGGCTCGCCGAGGCGTTCGCCGAGCACCTGCACCTGCGGGCCCGCCGCGACTGGTTCGAGCCCGACGCCGCCCCGGCGCTGGCGGACCTGCACGCCGAGCGGTTCCGGGGCATCCGGCCCGCGCTGGGCTACCCGGCCAGCCCGGACCACAGCGAGAAGCGGGACCTGTTCGACCTGCTCGGCGCGGAGAAGCTGGGCATCGGCCTGACGGAGTCGTACGCGATGACGCCCGCGGCGGCCGTCAGCGGCCTGATCTTCGCCCACCCCGACTCGCGGTACTTCACGGTCGGGCGGATCGGCCGCGACCAGGCCGAGGACTACGCGGCCCGGCGTCGCGTGGCCCTCGCCGAGGTCGAGCGCTGGCTGCGCCCGAACCTCGCCTACGAGCCGTGACCGGCGCGGCCGGGCCCGCCCGGCGGCGGGCCCGGCCGGCGCGGGGTCAGCCGGCGCGGGGTCAGCCGCCGTCGACCGGGCGGAACGGCGCGACGTGGTGCCGGGCGCGGGCCGTGCGGTTGGTGGTGGCGCAGATCGCGTCGAACATGGTCCGGCCGAGGACCGCGTGCGCCTTCACCGCCGGGTGGGTCGACCCGTAGTTGTCCAGGTCGCCGAGGGAGTCGGCGAACAGCGCGTACGTCAGGGTGGGCGCGCCCGCCGGATCGAACATGATGCCGGCCTCGTGCCGGGCCGCGCCCAGCTCGTCGTAGTCGGCGCCGTACTTGGTGGCGACCCGGCTGCGCTCGGCCGAGGACATGGTGTGCCGGACGCCGTCGTGGTAGCCGTTGATCCAGCGCAGGATGCCGAGTAGGAAGTCGGCGGACCGGGGGCTCACGATGGTCTTGTTGGCCAGCCGCCACAGCAGGTCGTGGGTCTCGCGGGGCGTGGTGACGCCGAGGTAGAACCGGTTCGGGTTGGCGACGGGCTCGACGCGGGTGTGGGCGAACCCCTTGGCGGCGAGGATGTCGTTGATCTCCAGCGCCGGCACCACCCGGCCACACATCCGCACCGCCGTGTTGTCGGAGACGAGCAGCATCGCGGTGAGGAAGTTGGCGACGGTGACCTGGTCGCCCCAGACGGTCTGCAGGAAGTAGATGCCGCTGCCGCCGAGGATGATGTCGGCGGTCAGGTCGAGCCGCTGGTCCAGCCGGAGCTGCCCGCGATCGATCTTGTCCATCACCGCGACGGCGACGGCGAGCTTCTGCACGCTGTAGCCGTGGGTGACGCGGTCGGCGTCGTCGGCCACGACGGTGGCGAGCGCGCCGGACCGGTCGACCATCGCGATGTGCGAGTGCCACACGCCGCCGGCCGCGGCCTTCTGTTGGAGGTAGGTCTGCCGGATCGCCTCCACGCCGCCTGCGGCGCGGATCCCCGTGGCCGGCGCGGCGGGCGCCCGCCCCTCGGCGGCGGCGGGCCGGCCGGTGGCGGCGAGCGCGGCGGCTGCCGCGCCCATCCCGATCGCGGCCCGGCGGGTGACGTTGCTGATCATGTGAGCCTCCCCAGTGGTCGTCCACGATGCTCTCAGACCTGTCGATCAAACGGTGTCCCGCAAGGTCGTCCCTGCTCCGACCGATCCGGGTCCGAAGTGGTCGGAGCTGTTACGAGAACGTGACCCCGGCATTTCCCGAAACATGTTGACCAAGGCGGATGTGAGCGCTAACACTGACCGGGGCGTGGACACGCTCCGCACTTTCGGCACGAGGTCCTGGGAGGGAAGCCTGTGTCCAGAAGATTCTTGATGGCACTCGGCAGCGCCGTGCTGGCGCTCAGCATCGCGGCGTGCAGCGGCGAGGGGGCCGGCGGGGGCGGCGACACCGCCGACAAGAAGCCCACCGACCTGACCATCGGCGTCTCGATGCCGACGCAGACCTCGGAGCGGTGGATCGCCGACGGCAACGCGGTGAAGGAGAAGCTGCAGGCCAAGGGCTACAAGGTCGACCTGCAGTACGCCGGGGACGACATCCCCACCCAGTCGCAGCAGATCGACCAGATGATCACGCAGGGCGCGGACGTCCTGATCATCGCCTCGATCGACGGCACGGCGCTCAGCGGCCAGCTCCAGGCCGCCGCCCAGGCGAAGATCCCGGTCATCTCCTACGACCGGCTCATCCTCGGCAGCCCCAACGTCGACTTCTACGTCAGCTTCGACAACTACAAGGTCGGCGTCGCCCAGGCCACCGCGCTGCTCGTCGGCCTCGGCCTGCAGAACAAGGACGGCTCCAAGGGCACGGCGACCGGGCCGTTCACCATCGAGCTGTTCGCCGGCTCGCTCGACGACAACAACACGCAGTACTTCTTCGGCGGGGCGATGGACACCCTCAAGCCGTTCTTCGACAACGGCACGCTGAAGGTGAAGTCCGGCCAGACGAAGATCGAGCAGGCCGCCACCCTGCGGTGGCAGCAGGAGACCGCGCAGAAGCGGATGGAGGACCTGCTGACGTCGAGCTACAACGACGGGTCCACGGTGGACGGCGTGCTGTCGCCGTACGACGGGATCTCCCGGGGCATCATCACCGCCCTGCAGAACGCCGGCTACGGCGCGGGCAAGAAGAAGCTGCCGGTGGTGACCGGCCAGGACGCCGAGATCGCCTCGATCAAGCTGATCAACGACGGCGTGCAGAACTCCACCGTCTTCAAGGACACCCGGCTGCTGGCCGAGCAGGCCGCCATCGCCGCCGAGGCGTTCCTCCAGGAGAAGCAGCCGCAGGCCAACGACACCACCACCTACAACAACAAGGTCAAGGTCGTCCCGGCGTACCTGCTGCCGATCCAGACCGTCTTCAAGGACGACATCAAGCCCGTCCTGGTCGACTCCGGCTACTGGACGGCCGAGGAGGTCGCCGCCGGGCAGGCCAAGAAGTAGCCCGGTCTCCGTCGGGCCCGGGCGACCCCCGGGCCCGACGGACGCCGGCCCGGCCGGCGACGCCCCCGACGAACCCGAACAGCGGGAGGATGCCCGTGAGCGACACCATCCTCGAGATGCGCACCATCACCAAGACGTTCCCCGGGGTGGCGGCGCTCCAGGACGTCTCGATCACCGTGCGGCGCGGCGAGATCCACGCCATCTGCGGCGAGAACGGCGCCGGCAAGTCCACCCTGATGAAGGTGCTGTCGGGGGTGTACCCGGCGGGCAGCTACGACGGCGAGATCGTCTTCGACGGCCGGCCCGTGCACTTCCGCGGCATCCGCGACAGCGAGGCCCACGGCATCGTCATCATCCATCAGGAACTGGCCCTGGTGCCGCACCTGTCGATCGCCGAGAACATCTTCCTCGGCAACGAGCGGCGCGGGCGCAGCGGCCTCATCGACTGGAACCGCGCCAACGCCGACGCGGCGGCCCTGCTGGAGTCCGTCGGCCTGCGCGAGAACGCCGTGACGCCGATCGCGGCGCTCGGCGTCGGCAAGCAGCAGCTCGTCGAGATCGCCAAGGCGCTGTCGAAGAAGGTGAAGCTGCTCATCCTGGACGAGCCGACCGCCGCCCTCAACGACGTCGACTCGGCGCACCTGCTCGACCTGCTGCGGCGGCTGCGCGACCGGGGCATCACCTGCATCATGATCTCGCACAAGCTCGGCGAGATCACCGCGATCGCCGACTCGATCACCGTCCTGCGCGACGGGCGTACGGTCGAGCGGCTCGACGTGCGCTCCGGTGAGGTGACCCAGGACCGGATCATCCGCGGCATGGTCGGGCGCGACCTGCACAGCTTCTACCCCGACCGGGTGTCGTCCCCCGGCGAGGAGGTGCTGCGGGTGGAGAACTGGACGGTGCGCCACCCCACCCAGGACCGCACGGTCGTCGACGACGTCAGCTTCACCGTCCGCGCCGGCGAGGTCGTCGGCATCGCCGGGCTCATGGGCGCCGGGCGCACCGAGCTGGCCATGAGCATCTTCGGCCGGTCGTACGGGCGCGACATCAGCGGCCGGCTCTTCCTGCGCGGCCGCCCGATCCGGGCGCGCACCGTCGCCGAGGCGATCGGCAACGGCATCGCGTACGCCACGGAGGACCGCAAGCGCTACGGGCTCAACCTCATCGACGACATCCGGCACAACGTCTCGGCGGCGGCGCTGGGCAAGCTCGCCCGCCTCGGCTGGGTGCACGACAACGAGGAGATCCGGGTCGCCGAGGCCAGCCGGCGCGACATGAACATCAAGGCGCCCAGCGTCATGGCGACGGTCGGCAAGCTCTCCGGCGGCAACCAGCAGAAGGTCGTCCTGTCGAAGTGGCTGTTCACCGACCCGGACGTGCTGATCCTCGACGAGCCGACGCGCGGCATCGACGTCGGGGCGAAGTTCGAGATCTACACGATCGTCAACCGGCTCGTGGCGCAGGGCAAGGCGGTCGTGCTCATCTCCTCCGAGCTGCCGGAGCTGCTCGGGATGTGCGACCGCATCTACACGCTCGCGGCGGGCCGGCTCACCGGCGAGCTGCCGGCGGGCGAGGCCACCCAGGAGAAGCTCATGCAGCTCATGGCGAAGGACAAGGAACCGGCCTGATGACCGACATCAAATCCTCCTCCCCCGGGCAGCGCCCGTCGACCGACGAGGCCGCCCCCGCCCTCGCCCTGCACACCGGCACCAGCGATCCGCGTACGCTGATCATGCGCAACCTGCGCCAGAGCGGCATCTTCGTCGCCCTCGTGGTCATCGTCGCGCTGTTCGCGGTGCTGACCGACGGCGTCTCGCTGAGTCCGGGCAACATCACCAACATCGTCCTGCAGTACTCCTACATCCTGGTGCTCGCCATCGGCATGGTCATCGTGATCATCGGCGGGCACATCGACCTGTCGGTCGGCTCGGTGGTCGCCCTCACCGGCGCGGTCTCCGCCGTGCTCGTGATCCAGCAGGGCCACCCGTGGTGGCTCGGCGTGCTGGCCGCGTTGGCCGTCGGCCTCGCCGTCGGGGCCTGGCACGGCTTCTGGGTCGCCTACGCGGGCATCCCCGCATTCATCGTGACCCTCGCCGGCATGCTGCTGTTCCGCGGCCTCACCCTGCGGGTGCTGGACAACATCTCGCTGTCGCCGTTCCCGGCCGAATACCAGCAGATCGCGGCGGGCTTCCTCAACGGGCTGCTCGGCGGGCAGGGCTTCGACGCGTTCACCCTGCTCATCGGCGCGGTGGCGGTCGCCGGGTACGCGGTCGGCGGCTTCCGCACCCGAGTGGCGCGCATCCGCTACCAGCAGCCGGTCGAGTCGTTCCCGCTGTTCGTCGCCCGGGTCGTGCTGGTCGGCGCGGTCGTCATGTACTTCGCCTGGCAGCTGGCGCACGCCCGGGGCCTGCCGATCGTGCTGATCATCCTCGCGGTGCTCGTCCTCGCGTACGGGCTGCTGACCCGGCGCACCGTGTTCGGCCGCCAGGTCTACGCGATCGGCGGCAACCTCCCCGCCGCCATGCTCTCCGGGGTGAAGGTGAAGACCGTCAACTTCTGGGTCTTCGTCAACATGGGCTTCCTGTCGGCCGTGGCGGGGATCATCTACTCGTCGCGGTCCAACGGGGCGCAGCCCGCCGCCGGCAACATGTTCGAGCTGGACGCGATCGCCGCGGCGTTCATCGGCGGCGCGGCGGTCACCGGCGGGGTCGGCACGGTCGTGGGCGCGATGGTCGGCGGCCTCATCATGGCCGTGATGAGCAACGGCATGCAGCTCATGGGCGTCGACCAGTCGATGCAGTCGGTGGTGAAGGGCCTGGTGCTGCTCGTCGCCGTCGCGTTCGACGTCTACAACAAGCGCCGCGCCGGGTCGACGCGCTGACGCCTGTGGGCCGGGTCCCGTCGGCGGTCGCGGTCAGTGCGCGACGCGACCGCCGACGAGAGTGCGGATCACCCGCTCGCCCACGGTCCAGCCCCCGAACGGGTTGTTGCGGGACCGGCTGCGGTGGCGGTCGACGCGGATGCGCTGCGGGACGCCTGTCTCGACCACACACAGGTCGGCCGGCTCCCCCGCCCGCACCGGCCGGCCCGCCCGGTGCGCGATCCCGCCGATGCGGGCCGGCACGACGGAGAGCACCTCGGTGAGCCGCGCCCAGTCGACCTGACCGGTGTCGGGTGCGCGCAGCACCGTGGCGACGATGGACAGGGCCGTCTCCAGCCCGGTCAGCCCGAACGCCGAGTCGGCCCACCCGCGCGTCTTCGTCGCCGCCGGGTGCGGCGCGTGGTCGGTGGCGACCACGTCGATCGTGCCGTCGGCGAGCGCGGCGCGCAGGGCCAGCACGTCGGCGGCGGCCCGCAGCGGGGGGTTGACCTTCAGCGCGCCGCCCGCGCGCAGCGCCGCCTCGTCGTCCAGGACGAGGTGGTGCGGGGTTACCTCGCAGGTGACCCGGATGCCCGACCGTTTCGCCTGCCGGATCAGCTCGACCGAGCCGGCGGTGGAGAGGTGGCAGACGTGTAGGTGCCCGCCGGTGTCGGCGGCGATCGACAGGTCCCGGTCGACGACGCGCTCCTCGCCGGCCGCCGGCCACGGCGCCGCGCCGGCCCGGGCCGCCACCCGGGCGTTGACGACTCCGGCGCGGGCGGCGAGGGGGTCCTGGGCGTGCTGGGCGAAGACGACGCCGAGCTCCCGGCTGGCTTCCAGCATCGCCCGGACCAGGCCCGGGTCGGCGACGCAGCGGCCGTCGTCGGAGAAGATCCGCACCCCGGCCGCGACGAGCGCCGGCACGTCCACGAGCCGCCTGCCGGCGAGGTCGCGTGTCACCGCGGACACCGGGTGGACGCGGGTGGTCCCGCGTGGGGCGCGCGCCAGCAGGTCGGCCACCCTGGACACCCGGTCGGTGGGTGGTGCGGTGTTGGCCATGGCGAACACGTCCGAATACCCGCCCGCCGCCGCGGCAGCCGTTCCCGAGCGGAGGTCCTCGGCCTCGGGGTGGCCGGGATCCCGCAGGTGGGTGTGCAGGTCGACCAGGGCGGGCAGGACGATCCGCGCGACGGCCGGCGGCTCGCTGCCGCTGGGCTCGATCGCGCCGATCGCGCCATCGGCGACGGTGATGTCGACGAGCGGCCCGTCCGGCGTCAGCCGGACGCCCTCAAGCCGGTGCACCGGGGCTCCTGCGCACCGCGAAGACGGGCCCGTCGGCGCAGACGAGGGGTCCCTCCCGCGCCGGATCGGACGGGCGGGGCAGCGCGCAGCCGTGGCAGTAGCCGAGGCCGCACGCCATGTGCGCCTCGACGGACACCTGCAACGGCGCCCGCCACCGCGACGACAGGGCCATGGCGAGTGCGGTGAGCCGGTGGGAGCCGCACACCACGACCAGTCCGGGCGTCCGGTCGGCGAACCGGGCGACCAGCCTGCGGCCCAGCCCCTCGACGGTGCTGGTGCCGTCGAGGTCGGTCACGGCGATGGCCTCGACGCCGAGCTCGGCGCAGTCGGAGCGGCCGATGACGCGCCCGTCGGTGCGGGCGCTCAGAACCACGGTGCTGGGGATGCCGGCGGCGCTGGCGTCCTCGACGAGGGTCATGAACGAGCACACCCCGATCCCCCGGCCGATCGCCAGCAGCGGCCCGGCGGTGGCGGGAAGGTCGAAGCCACGGCCGAGGGGTCCCGTGACCAGGAGACTGTCACCGGTGCGGACGCGGCTCAGCGCCTCGGTTCCCCGCCCCTGGACGTTGTAGACCACCTCGATGTCGCCGCTGGTCCGGCGGCGGTGCACGGCCATCGGCCGGGGCAACTGGATCAGCTCCCCGGTCGACTCCGGCACGCTGAGCATCACGAACTGGCCGGCCTGGGCGGTCGCGGCGACGCGGGGCGCGCGCAGCACCAGCCGGACGATGGCCGGCGCGAGCAGCGTGTGGCCGACGACGACGGCCGGGTCGCAGGCGGGCATCGGTCGGTCGCGGGTGGGCAGCACGGCCAGGGCGGCCGACGGTTGCACCGTGCTCATTCCGTCGCGTCCAGCCGGTACATGGTCTCCAGCAGCACGGCGGCGCCGGTGGCGATCTGGTCGGCGGTGCTGAACTCCTCCGGCGAGTGGGACAGCCCGCTGCGGCTGGGGACGAAGACGATGCCGGCGGGCATGAGCCGGCTGATCTGCTGGGTGTCGTGGCTCGCGCCGCTGGCCAGGGTCTCGACCTGCAGTCCCCGCGAGGCGGCGGCGGCGCGGGCCGCCGCCGCCACCTCGCGGGACAGGCTCACCGGCGGGGTGTCGGCCAGCTCCTCCACCTCGACGTCGACGCCGCGCCGCGCCGCGACGGTGCGGCACCGCTGGGCGACGGCGTGCGCCGCCGCGCGTTGGCGGCCGTAGTCGGTCTCCCGCACGTCGACGGTGAACACCACCCGGCCGGGAATGACGGTGATCGCGCCGGGCTCAACGGTGAGCGTGCCCACGGTGATCCGGGTGTTGTCCTCGGCGGCGGCCACGGCCAGTCGTTCGCAGTCGAGCACGCACTCGGACGCGGCGGTGAGGGCGTCGCGGCGGTTGTCCATCGGTGTGCCGCCGGTATGCGCGGCCACCCCGGTCAGCGACACGCGCAGCCGGGTCGAGCCGGAGACGGTGTCGACCACCCCGATGGGCACCCGCCGGTGCTCGAGCACGGTGCCCTGTTCGATGTGCAGCTCCACGAAGGCCCGCCAGTCCCGGGGCTCCCATAGCGCCGTGTCGATCCGCTCCGGGGCCAGGCCACACTCGGTCATGGCGGCGGCCATGGTCGTGCCGGTGCGGTCGGTGAGCTGACGCAGGTCGGCGGGGCCGGTGAGGCCGGCGACGATCCGGCTTCCGTTGCACGCCTGCCCGAACCGGGCGCCCTCCTCGGCGGCGAAGGCGACGAACCGCCACGGGCGGTGCCGGGGGCGGGGTCCGGCGCTCGCGGCGGCGGCCACCGCGAGCGCGGCGACCACCCCGACGGTCCCGTCGTACGCGCCCCCGTGCGGGACGCTGTCCAGGTGGGAACCGGTGCCGATCGCGCCATGGCGGGGCTCGGCGTCGGGGGCCAGCTCGCCGATGGTGTTGCCGGCGGCGTCGGTGTACGACGCGATGCCGAGTTCGGCGAGGAGGGACGCGAAGAGGTCGTGGGCCTGGCGTTCGAGGCGCGTGTACGCCAGGCGGGAGACCCCCGCGCCGGGTTCGGACAGGGCGGCGAACCGCCGCAGTGTCTCCTCCAGCCAGGCCGGCTGCAGGGCGGGGACGGTGGCGAGGGTGGACATGGTGCTCCTGGCTGTCGGGGCGGCTAGTGACCGTCGGGGGTGGACCGGTGTTGCGGGGCCGGCAGGTGCAGTCGGGGCGGGTGCAGGGTGATCGAGCAGTCGAGCCGGTGCCCCCGCTCGCGCATCATCGCGGCGACCGGCGTCGGGGTCCGGGTGCTGGTGAACCGGGTGGCGACGAGGGCGACGGTCGAGCTGTCGGGCAGGTCGGCGGAGGTGAAGAGGAGACCGCGTTCCTGGACGACAGTGACCCGGGGGGTGCGCATCGCAGCCGCGACGACGTGGGCGAGCACCGCCTCCTCCTCGCCTTCCCAGTGCAGGACGGCGGTCACGGCGCGGGCGCGGAGGATGGCGGCGAGCGCGTCGCCGAGGCGGATCGACGCCAGCGGGTCGCGGCCGAGGTCGAACCACCGCTCGGCGCCGTCGGTTCGGATCAGCGGCGCGGTGAGCGCGGAGAGGTCGGCGAGTTCGGGCATGGGTTCCTCGTTCCTGGTCGACGCCCGGTGGCGGCCGGGCGTTGCGGGCTGGGCGAGCGTGCGCCGGCACGCGGGTCAGGCGGGGGTGGGTGACGTCGCGGCGGGCCGGACGGGCGCGACGTCGCCGCGGAGCAGGGCGGCGAGCGTGGTGACGCCCGCCGCGCGGCACCGA
This sequence comes from Micromonospora sp. NPDC002575, assembly GCF_042889525.1. Lineage (NCBI taxonomy): Bacteria > Bacillati > Actinomycetota > Actinomycetes > Micromonosporales > Micromonosporaceae > Micromonospora > Micromonospora sp. NPDC002575. The sequence continues at coordinate 302,411 of NZ_JBIARA010000002.1, forward strand.
GAGCGCAGGCCACGGACGACGTCGACCATGGCGGTGGGGCGGCTGAAGTTGGCGGTGCCGACCTGCACGGCCGACGCGCCGACGGACAGGTACTCCAGGGCGTGGTCGGCGGTGGCGATTCCGCCGCAGGCGATGACGGGCACGTCGACGGCCCGGGCCGCGAGCCAGACGAGCCGCAGGACGATGGGTCGGATGTGCGGGCCGGTGAGCCCCCCGACGTGGTTGCCGAGCGCCGGCTTCAGGCTGCCCGGTTCGAGGGGCAGCGACGGGACGGAGTTGGCCACGCACACCGCGTCGGCGCCCGCCTCCTGGGCGGCACGGGCGCACTCGGCGATGGAGGCGACCATCACGGGCAGCTTCGCGATGATCGGCTTGCCGGTGACCGCCCGTACCCGGGACACGGTCTCGAAGAGCGCGGCCGGATCGGCGCCGATGTCCCGGCCGTCGGTGTCGAGGTTGGGGCAGGAGACGTTGATCTCGTACCCGGCTCCGGCCCCGTCGAGCTGCTCCGCGACCTGTTCGTACTCCGCCGGGGAGTGGCCGCCGATGCTGATGATGGTCGGGGCTGCCAGCGCCTGGTAGTCGGGGTACTGGTGGGTGAGGAAGCCGCGCGGGCCCCGGCTGGGGATGCCGACGCTGTTGACGACGCCGGCCGGGATCTCGGTGAGCCGGTGCGCCGGGTTGCCGGCGCGGGGCTGGAGGAAGACCGTCTTGGTGACGGCGGCGGCGAGTTCCCGCATGGGGAGCAGCCGGCCCAACTCCGGGCCGAAACAGCCCGAGGCGGGCATCACCGGAGAGGTCAGGGCGAGGCCCCCGAGACGCACGGCCAGGTCGATGCTGGGGTCGGCACAGAGAGGGTCCGTGAGGGCTTCGGGCGGCCCCGGTTCCCGGGCTGGTGGCTGCACTCCAACTCCCTCGGTCGAACACCCGCACGCCCTTTCCGCATGGCGGAAAGTGTGCTTCCATAAGTAGGCTACGGAGTATCGGCCGCCCTCTCCGGCATGTCAAGCCCACCGTCGGGTGGCGACCCGCGATCCCACCGCGACCGCCCCGGCGCGGCCGACCAGCCCACCCACCCCCTTGGAGGACCCGTGCGGGTCGGTTTGTACGGCGGCGCGGCCAGCGGACGGAAGGAGCTGCATCCCGTCGTGGTGTCGCTGGTCTCGGCACTGGCCGATGCCGGTGGCGAGTTCGTCTACGGCGGCGGCGCGGACGGCATCATGGGGCTCGCCGCCTGGACGGCGCTGGCCCACGGCGCCCGGGTGACCGGCATCCTGGCCCCACCCGGCGAGGGCGACGAGACCCCGCATCCGGGGCTGACCCGGGTGGAGGTCGCCACGTCGCGCCCCGCCCGGCGGGCCCGCATCCTGGCCCTGTCCGACGTCGTCGTCGCGCTGCCCGGCGGCCCCGGCACCCTGGAGGAGATCGCCGAGGCGGTCAACCTGCGGCGGCTCGGCCTCACCCGAGCCAGGTGCGCGGTGCTCGACGCGCAGGGCTTCTTCGACCCGTTCCTGCGGCAGCTCGACCAGATGGCCGCGCAGGGCTTTCTGCGGCAGCCGCGTCACGAACTCGTCGCCACCGTCGCCACGGCGCGCGAGGTCACCGCCCTCTGCGCCGGGTCCGCGCCGGGCCGCGACAGCGGGCCGGCAGCGCCCGACGCCGCAGCGCCGCCGGCCGATTCCTGACCCCCGGCCCACTCGCCCGACCTCCTCGGCGAGCATTCACGCCGGCCGCGCTCGGTGCCCCACCAGCCGCAACCAGGCTGGAAACGCCTCTTCCACAACCGTTGACGGCACGGATCAACGCGCGTAGATTACGGACCTCACGCCGGCCGGAAGGAACGCCCCAATGATCGACTTGGTGCGGGAGACACCAAAAGCCCTGGTCATCGGCTCGGTCCACCACGACCGCGCGCTGGACGTCCCCCGGCTGCCCAAGCGGGGTGAGACGGTGATCTCCGGCCCCGCCCGCGACGGGCTCGGCGGTAAGGGCGCCAACCAGGCGGTGGCCGTCGCCCGGATGGGCGTTTCCTGCGAACTGCTCGGTGTCGTCGGCGACGACGACAGCGCGGCGACCGTCCGGGACGACCTGCGCGCCCACGGCGTCTCGGTCGCGCGGGTCGGTGTCGTCCGGGGTCGGCACACCGGCCGGGCCACCGTCGTGGTCGAGGCGACGGGCGAGAATCTGATCATCGTCGAGCCCGGGCCGGTGGACCGGATCGACCGGGCCATGGTCGACATGTGCCTCCGCGACCACGCGACGCCGCCGGCGGTCGTGGTGGTCCAGGGCGAGGTGCCGTCCCGGGTCATCGGTTGGGCGGCGGCTTCGGCCGACGAGGCGGGCACGAGATTCGTGTTGAACCTGGCCCCGGTCATCCCGGTCGACCCCGAGACGCTGCGCCACGCCGATCCGCTCGTGGTCAACGAACACGAGGCCGGCCACCTGCTCGAACTGCTCGACGGCGTGCCGGCCAGCGTCGGGGACGTCGACGACGCGCTCGGCATGGTCCGCCGCCTCGTCGCCGCCGGAGCACGGTCGGCGGTCGTCACCCTCGGGGCTGCGGGCGCGGTCCTCGCGGACGGGCCGACGGCACGCCACCTGGCGGCGTTCCCCGCCGTGGTCACCGACACCACGGGGGCCGGTGACTGCTTCACCGGAACCCTGGCCGCCGCGCTCGCGACGGGGCAGTCCCTGGTGGAGGCCACCCGCTGGGGCCTCGCGGCGGCCTCCCTGGCCGTGGGCCGGCCCGGTGCCGCCTCGGCCTACCCGACCCGGGAGCAGGCCGCCGACGTACTGCGCCGCGAGGCGGCACCGCGATGACCGGACCACGCCGGGTGACCCGGCAGGACGTCGCCCGCGAGGCGGGCACCTCGGTGGCGGTCGTCAGCTACGTCGTCAACGACGGGCCGCGCGCGGTCGCGCCGGCCACCCGCCAGCGCGTCCTCGACGCGATCGAGCGCACCGGCTACCGACCCAACGCCATCGCGCAGGCCCTGGCCGGCGGCCGCTCCGGCGTGCTCGGCCTGGTCGTGCCCGACGTGTCCAACCCGTTCTTCTCCGCCCTGGCCAGGGCGATCGAGGACGAGGTCTTCCGGGAGGGGCAGGTCCTGCTGGTGGGCAACTCCGCCGAGAGTGCCGTACGGGAGGCCCGGCTGATCGCCAGCTTCGTCGAACGGCAGGTCGACGGCCTGCTGTACGTCGGGGTGGGGCACCACTCACCGGTCGAGGCGGCGATCCGGGCCGGGATACCTGTCGTCGCCCTCGACCGGAGGGACAGGTTCTCCGACATCGCCTCGGTCGTCGTCGACAACTTCGACGGCGCCGCCATGGCCACCGAACACCTCATCGCGCACGGCCACCGCCGTATCGCCGTCATCGCCGGACCGTCGCACCTGTTCACCTCGGTCGAGCGGATCGGCGGGTGGCGCAAGGCCCTCAAGGCGCACGGCCTGCCCAACGACGAGAGCCTCTTCTTCGAGGCGCCGTTCTCGCGGGCCGGCGGCTACCAGGCGGCGGTCGCCCTGTTCGAGCGCGGGACGGCCGACGCGGTGCTCGTCACCGACGAGATGCAGGCCCTCGGCGTCCTGGCCGCCGCGGCCGACCTCGGCGTGGCGGTGCCGAGCGGCCTGGCCGTCGTGACGTTCGACGGAACCGAACAGTCCCTGTTCAGCGTGCCGCCGCTGACCACCGTCGGCCAGCCGCTGGCCGAGATCGCGCGGCACGCGGTCGCCCTGACGCGACCCACGAGCACGGCGGAGCGGAGGCACATCGTGTGCGACACCCAGCTCCTCCGGCGCCGCTCCTGCGGCTGCACCACGCACCACAGAGAGAACCACCAGGTGTCGACTCAGATGGCAGTCGTTGGCGACACCCGGGGCCCCCTATCGAAAGAGGACCATACCATGACAAACAAGGTCGGCCGGATCGCCGGCGCCACGCTGGCGGTCGCCGCCCTGGCGCTGAGCGCCTGCGGCTCCTCCGCCAGTGACGATCCCAACGCGGACGCCACCATCACGTTCGTCACGCCGCACAAGGGCGTCTTCGACGAGGCGGTGGCGGCCTTCCACGAGGAGCACCCGAACATCGACGTCGAGGTGCAGATCATCCCGTTCGCCGAGATCGCGGCGCAGACCCAGGCGCGGCTGGGCTCGAAGGACAGCTCCATCGACGTCATCGCGGTGGACCCGCCGCGCCTGCCCAGCCTCGCCGCCCAGGGCTTCCTCCGGGACGTCTCCGCCGACGCCCCGGCCATGAAGGACAGCTTGACCGCGGGCGGCATCTCCTCGGTCACCTGGGACGGCAAGCAGTACGGCTACCCGCTGTGGACCAGCGACAACTTCCTCTTCTACAACAAGAGCCTGCTCGCCAAGGCCGGGATCGACGAGCCCGGGGCGGACAACGCCAGCCGCTGGACGTGGGACCAGACGTTGGCCGCCGCCACGAAGGCCAAGGCCGCCGGCGCCCAGTACGGCTTCGCCTTCGAGCAGGTCGACGCCTACTACGCCCTCCAGCCCGTGATCATGTCGATGGGCGGCGGCGCCGGGCTGGAGGGCGACGGCAACGTCACCCCGGCCGTCGACACCGCGCAGTGGCGCGCCTTCGGCGACTGGTACGGCAAGCTCTACTCCTCCGGCCTGTCCCCCCGTGGCCTGGCGTCGGCGCAGATGCCGGACCTGTTCAAGAACGGGTCCGTCGCCTTCTACGTCGCCGGCCCGGCCCGCATCACCGACCTGCAGAAGAGCGCCCTCGCCGACAAGTGGGGCATGGCCCCGCTGCCGTACGCGGCCGGCGGGAAGGTCGTCACGCCGACCGACTCGTGGGCCGTCGGGGTCAGCAACTTCAGCGAGCACCCGACCGCCGCGCAGGAGTTCGCCCGCTACCTGTCGCTGTCCACGGACGGCGCGACGTCCGCGTCGACGAAGTTCAACCTGCCGCCGGTGAACCAGAAGGCGTACCCGAAGTACATCCACTACATCGACGGCATCGCACCCAAGCAGACCACCCAGTACGGCACCCTGCTCACCACCGACACCGACGAGCACGCGGTCCGGCGGCCGTCCTCCGTGGGGTACGTCGACTTCGAGACGATCGTGAACAAGGCGTTCGCCGACATCCGCAACGGCGGCGACCCGGCGCAGATCCTCGCCGCCGCGCAGGACGCCCTCTCCCGGCAGCTGTCCCAGTACAAGTAGCGCGCCCGCCCCGGGCGGCGGGTCACGCCGCCCGGGGCTCGGGAGTCCCTAGTCGGAAAGACACGAACGTGACACAAGCACCCCCGCGCCCCCGAGCTGGTCGCAGCCGCAACCGCGCGCGCCTGCGGACGCTCGGCACCGCCGGACTGTTCCTCCTGCCGGCCCTCACCGGTCTGGTCTTCCTACGACTCGTCCCGTCCACCGAGGCGGTCACCTCCGCGGTGACGAACCGGCTCGGCGAGTATTCGCTGGCCAACTTCACCTACCTGTTCGGCGACTCCGCGTTCCTCGGCTCGCTGAAGGTCACCCTGCTGTTCTCGCTGGTCGTCAACCCGTTCCAGATCGCCGTCGCGCTGTTCCTGGCCGTCCTGCTCACCCGGCACATCCCGCTGGTTGGCCTCTGGCGCACGCTGATCCTGCTGCCCATCGCCGTCCCGCAGACCGTGTCGGCCATCGTCTGGGGCGTGCTGTTCCGCCCGGACGGTCCGCTCAACGGGCTCCTCGACGCGCTCGGCATCCCGGCCGTGCCATGGCTGGTCAGCCCGGACACCGCGCTGATGTCGATCGTCATCCTGTGCAGCTGGGTCGGCGTCGGCTACTGGATGACCTTCCTGGTCGCCGGCATCCACGAGATCCCCCGCAGCCTCTACGAGGCGTCGGACCTCGACGGCGCCGGCGGGTGGAAGCAGTTCGTCCACATCACCCTGCCCGGCATCCGCCGGCCCCTGCTGTTCGTCCTCGTCGCCGACACCGTCGCCAACTTCCTGGTCTTCGCCCCGGTGCGGATCCTCACCCAGGGCGGGCCGGAGGGATCGACCAACCTCATCATGAACTTCATCTTCGAACGCGCCTACACGCTGGCCGACACCGGCAGTTCGGCCGCGGCGACGGTCGTCCTCGTCAGCATCGTCATCGTGGTGGTCGCCGCGCAGTTCCGGCTGCTGCCCGGGAAGGACTAGCCATGGCCGACACCGTCGCAAGGCGCAACGAGCGGCGCACCGGACGCCGCACGCTGTGGATCGTCGTACCGGTCGCCGCCCTGGCCGTCGCGCCCCTGCTCTGGGCCGTCGTCTCCTCGCTGCGCCCCGGCGACGAGATCTTCCGCTACCTCTCCCCCGTCTCCGTCCGGACGGTGGTCCCCTCCACGGTCTCGCTGGACAACTACCGCGCGGTGCTGGAGAGCAGCTTCGCTCTGGCGCTGCTGAACTCGGTGCTGGTCACCACGGTCAGCGTGGCTCTCGGACTGGCCGTGTCGTCGCTGGCCGCGTTCGCGCTGGCGATGATCCCGTTCCCCGGGCGCGCGGTGCTGTTCGGCGTCATGGTGGTGAGCTTCCTGGTGCCGTTCGAGGCGATCGCCATCCCGCTCGCGTCGACGTTCCGCGAGGCCGACCTGCAGAACACGCTCGTCGGGCTCATCCTGCCGGCGGTCGGCAACGGCCTGGCCATCTTCCTGCTGCGGCAGTTCTTCCTCGGCATCCCGGCCTCACTCAGCGAGGCCGCCCGGATGGACGGGCTGTCGTGGTTCGGCATCTACCTGCGGATCTATCTGCCGCTGTCGCGGGCGTCGATGGTCGGCGCCGGGCTGATCCTGTTCGTGTTCCAGTGGCAGTCGTTCCTGTGGCCGCTGCTCATCGCCCCGGCGCCGGCCGTCCGGGTCGCGCCCGTGGCCATCGCCGACTTCGCCCAGGAGTCCGGCGTCGACTACGGCCAGATGTTCGCCGCCGCCACCCTCACCGCCGTGGTCCCGCTGCTCGTGCTCCTCTTCGCGCAGCGGCAGTTCGCCTCGTCCCTCGCCGCCACCGGGGAGCGGGAGTGAGCGCCGGCCGCCCGTCGTCGCGGCGACGGATCATCGTCGACTGCGATCCGGGCAACGGCATCCCCGGCGCGGACGTCGACGACGGGCTCGCCCTGGCGCTCGCCGTCGCCTCCGACGCCATCGGACTCGACATGATCACCGTCGTGTCCGGCAACACCCATCGCGACCAGGGCTACGCCGTCGCCCGCACCTTCGTCGACCTGGTCGGGCTCGACATCCCGGTGTACGCCGGCGCGGGCACCGCGCTGCTGGAGCCGAGCGGCCCCTGGCGCAGCAGGCAGGACCAGGTCACGCGCAGCGACGCGGTCCGCGCCGCGTGGTCCGCCGTGCCGCCGCCGGACCCCCACGACCCCGGCACGGCGTTCGGCGCGGCAGCGGAGATCGTCCGGCACGTCCGCGCGCACCCGGGTGAGATCACCATCGTGGCGATCGGTCCGTTGACGAACGTGGCGCAGGCCCTGCAGCTCGACCCCGGGTTGCCGCAGGTCGTCCGGGAGATCGTCGTCATGGGGGGCGCCTTCGACGTTCCCGGGTTCCTGCAGGAGCTGAACTTCGGCATCGACCCGGACGCGGCCCGGACCGTGCTGACCTCGGGATGCCCGATCACGCTGCTCCCGTTGGACGCGACGTCGCAGACGCTGCTGCGCCATCAGGACCTCGACCTCGTGGATCCGGAGCGCTCCGCGCTCGCCCGGTACGTGGTCCAGACGACCCGTCCCTGGATCGACCTCGCGGCGGCCTGGCGCAACATCGACGGCTGCCTGCTGCACGACCCCCTCGCGGTGGCGCTGCTCGTCGACCCGGGGATCGTCACCGTCGAGGAGATGATGGTCGACGTCGAGACCCAGGGAACGCTCACCCGGGGCCGCCCGGTCGCCTGGACGCGCGAGAACCTGCGGCTGCACGTCGGGCTCGACATCTCCCGGGCCAAACCCGTGCGGATCGTGAAGACGGTCGACAACGATCGGCTCCTGCGGACCATGCTCACGGCGTACCACGGCTGGTCGGAGCAGGTCGGGTCCCGGGCGTAGCGGTCACCGGCCCGGGCTCGACGGCGCTTGCGGTGCAAGGCCGTCGACCCCGGGCCGGCGCGCGTCGCGGGACGCCTCAGGCCGGCGCGGGCCGCAGCCCGCGGGCGACGGGAGCAGACGGCACGGCTGCCCGCTGCAGGGCCCGGCGCAGCTGCCCCGCGCCCCGGGGATCGTCCACGAAGAGCCCGCCCACCACCTCGCCCCGGTCGTCGAGGTAGAGGCAGTGCCGGCGGCCGTCCGTCGGGTGCCAGTTCTCCGACACGACCCGGCCCGGCCGGGCCGTGACCTCGCCGACGGTCTGGAGCTTGCGGCCGTACTGGTCGGACCACGCGTACGGCACGAAGACCCCGGGGTCGAAGGACGCCCCCTCGACCAGGACCCGGGCGACGGTCCTGGCCTGCTCGACGGCGTGCGACCAGTGCTCCGAGCGGCGGCGGCCCCGGCCGGCGGGGCCCGGCCAGGCCGCGACGTCGCCGAGGGCGAGGACCGCCGCGTCGGCCGTCTGCCCGTGCGGCGACACCGGGACCCCGTCGGGCCCGGCGAGGCCGCTGCCGGCCAGCCACTCGACGTTCGGGACCCCGCCGATCCCGACGACGACGACGTCGGCGTCCAGGACCGTCCCGTCGGCGAGGAGGACCGAGGCGGCGTCGTCACCGGCCGGCCCGACCGAGCGGACCTCCGCGCCGAGCACCAGCTCCACGCCGGCGTCGCGGTGCAGACAGGTCAGGTACGTGGAGACGTCCGGACCGAACTGGGGCAGGAGGGCGGGCTCGCGGGACACCAGGGTCACGGCGGTGCCCCTGGCCACGGCGGCGCAGGCGACCTCGCAGCCGATGAAGCCGGCGCCGATCATCACCAGGCGACGTCCCGGGCCGAGCCGCGCCGCGATCAGCCGGGCGTCGTCGAGGGTGCGCAGGGTGTGCACGTGGGGGCCGCCGTTCGGGGCGGGCAACGTGCGTGGCCGAGAACCGGTCGCGACGACGAGGAACTCGTACGGCACCGGGGTGCCGTCGGCGAGCGTGACGAGCTTGCGCTCGCGGTCCAGGCCCGTGGCCGCCGTGCCGAGCCGAACGTCCACCCGCAGCTCGGCGAGCTGCCCCTCGGTCACGAGGTGCGTACGGCTCGCGGGCCACTGCCCCAGCAGCACCTGCTTCGACAGCGGTGGGCGGTCGTACGGCAGGTGCGGCTCCGCGCCGATCAGCGTGACGGGGCCGGCGTAGCCGTGGGCCCGAAGGTGTTGCGCGGTCCGCAGCCCGGCCAGGGACGCGCCGACGATGACGGTTCCGCCCGTCACCGGTCGGTCCGCTCGAGTCGGATCGCGACCGCCGGGCAGGACTCGGCCGCCTCGCGCAGGTCGCCCTCGTCCGCATCGGGGAAGGTCTCCCGCAGCGCCACCGCCTTGCCGTTGGCGTCGAGATCGACGAGTTCCGGCGCGACCATCACGCAGTTGGCGAAGCCCTGACAGAGCTCCAGGTCGACGTGCACGCGGATCATGACAGCTCCTTGCGGTCGGTGGGTGCGGCGGCGATCCGGTCCCGGAGTTCGGCCTTCTTCGCCTCGGCGAGCGAGTCGACCCGCAGGAGGGCGCGGGCACCGTCGACGTCCCTGCGGTCGATGAGGATGCGGTTGGCATCGGCGATCGAGTAGCCGTGCGGCTCGCGGGCGACGAGCCGCATGGTGTCGCCGACGCGGACGGTGCCCTCTTGGAGCACCCGGTAGAGGATTCCCGTCCGGTGGCTGCGGGCGACCTCGATGGTGAACCTGGGCCGGCGGTGGCGGGCCGCCACCTTGTGGCAGGGGGACCGCGGCTGGGCCGCCTGGACGACGGCGTCGCCGACGGCGAAGACGTCACCCACGTGCACCTCGAACTCGGTCAGGCCCGTGGTGGTGAAGTTCTCCCCGAGGGCCGCGTACTCCGGGAAATCGAGCCCGAGCGTGCTGCGCCAGAACTCGTAGTGCTCGGTGGAGTAGCTCAGGACCACCCGGTCCGGGCCGCCGTGCGTCTCGTAGACCTGCTCGTCGCCAGGCAGCCCGGCACGGGACACCCGGACCTCGTCGACCGGGGTCTTGAGGTATCCCGTGCGGATCTCCTGGTCGCCGCTGCGCAGCAGGGACGCGCCGCCCACGCAGAGCCACACGATCCGTCCCGAGAGATCGCCCACCGGGGGGTCAGGACTGTCCGCCACCACGAGCCTCCTTCCATCTCATGGAAGGCATGTTTCCACAGCATCTCGCCCGCACGCCAGTAGTGATGAATCCCCTTCGCCCCGATCCCGCCCCACCTGTCGGCTGATCGGGGCTGTGTCGTCCGACACCGGCACCGACGACATGCCGGGCCGGTCCGGCCCGCGGCGGCGCGCAGAGCGGGACGGAACCGGGACGGCGGCGCACGAGCCTGCGCCACCGGCCACGACAGCCGGGACGCGGCGAGAGCGGCCGGACTATTCCCCCGGGGCCCAGCCGAGGTGCGCCGACATCCGGGCGGCGGCGTCGGTCACGCTCTGGATCGTGGCGGCCCGGCTGCCCTCGGCGGCGAACCGGCCGGACGAACCAGCGAGCGTCACGCTGGCGGTCGCCCGGCCGGTCGAGGTGAAGATCGGGGCGGCCACCGCCCAGACGCCCTCGTCCAGTTCGTCGGCGGCAATGTCGTAGCCGCGTTCCCGGATGACCGGCAGGCGCTCCAGGACGGCGTCGACGGTGTGTGGGCTCGACGGCGTGAACTCGCCGAGCGCGCTCGCGCCGAGCAGCTCCGCGGCGACCGTCGGCGGCAGGTACGCGAGGAGCACCCGGGCCGCCGCGGCGGCGTTCAGCGGCATGACCTGCCCCAGGCGCACGAAGAGCCGGAGCGGATAGGTGCCCTCCACCAACGAGACGCAGACGGCCTCGCTGCCGTGCAACTCGGTCAGGAAGACGGTTTCACCGGTAGCCTGGGACAGCTCGCGCACGACGTTCGTGAGCGACTGCATGCCACCGGCTTCGCTGACGTTCTTCTCGGTGAGATCGCGCACGGCCGGGCCGAGGAAGTAGCGCAGATCGATCGGCGACCGGCTGACGAACCGCTGCTCGCGCAGCACGGCAAGGATGCGGTGCATGCTCCCCAGGGGAATGTCGAGCGCCAGGTGAAGCTCCTGGAGGGTCAATCCGTCAGGCCGGTTGGAGAGCGCCTGGAGGACCTGGAGCGCGCGCACGACGGGTTGCATCCCTCCACCCTATGAAGCACTCCGCGGCGAGCCGTGCGGGGGTGGCGGGGTCCGCCGGCAGGCCGGGAGGCCCGCTTCGGTGGGCGCAGGCGAACCGCCCGACATTTACCTGACTAGAGTCAGGCACATGGACACGGAGCTTGTCGCGACGGTACGGCGGTTCAACCGGACGGTCACCCAACGGGTGGGCGCGCTGGACGACGCGTACATGGCGCGCGGGCGGCCCCTCGCCCAGGCGCGCCTGCTGTGGGAGATCGGCCCGGACGGCGCCGAGGTCGCGGCGCTGCGGAGCCGCCTCGGCCTCGACTCCGGGCACCTCAGCCGGCTCCTGCGTGCCCTGGAGGGCGACGGGCTCGTCACCGTCGCGCCGGCCGGCGGCGACGGCCGCGTCCGGCAGGCCACGCTCACCGACGCCGGCCGCTCCGAGTGGTCCGAGCTCGACAGGCGCTCCGACGCGTTCGCCTGGTCGATCCTCGCGCCGCTCAGCGGGCCACGCCGCAACCGGCTCGCCGCGGCGATGGCCGAGGTCGAGCGGCTGCTCGTCGCGTCGATGGTGACCATCGAGCCGTGCCCGCCCGGCGACCCGCGGGCGCGGGTGTGCGTACGGGCCTACGCCCGCGACGTCGGCCGGCGCTTCGAGGACGGTTTCGACCCGGCGCTGAGCAACCCGCTCGGCGACGACGAGCTGACCCCGCCCGCCGGGGTCTTCCTGCTGGCCACCCTCGACGCCGAGCCCGTCGGCTGCGCCGCGGTGAAGCTGCACCCCGGCGCGCCGGCCGAGATCAAGCGCGTGTGGGTCGCCGAGGCGGTGCGGGGCCTCGGCGTCGGCCGGCGGCTGCTCGACGAGCTGGAGCGGTACGCCGCCGCGCGCGGCTGGACCGCCGTCCGGCTGGACACCAACCGCAACCTCACCGAGGCCCTCGCCCTGTACCGCTCCGCCGGCTACCGGGAGATCGAGCCGTTCAACACCGAGCGCTACGCCCACCACTGGTTCGAGAAGCGCCTCGTCCCCTGACCTGTCCGGCCGACCGGTGGGGATCGGCGTACGGTGGGCGCGGGAACCGGCGGGTGATCCGCCGGAGAACGGGAGCGCGAAGACCGAGGGGAAGGACGCCTGCGCGGCGGCGGTCGAGTCGCGGGACGCCCGCGTGGAGCCGTGGAGCCAGAGCATCCGTCGTGGAGCCAACATGGCGTAGCCTGGCTCCATGCCGGACGAGCCCGGGCCGCGCCGGCGCGCGCGTGGCGAGATCGAGGAGCTGCCCAGCGGATCGCTGCGGGTCCGGGTGTATGCCGGGCTCGACCCCGAGTCGAGGCGACGCCGCTATCTCACCCGAACGATACCGGCCGGGCCGGGTGCGGCCGAGACGGCCGAGACGGTGCGGGCCGAACTGCTCGACACGGCGAGCCGGCAGCCCCGGCCGACCACCCGCGCGCAGGCCGGCCCGGCGGCGGGCGGTTCGACGGCGGCCCGCCCGCCGGCCGCCCCGCCCGCCCAGCAGCGCACGGGCGGCGCGGCGGGCGCCGAACGGCGCGGGCGCAGGCGCGGCGAACACACGCTCACCACCATCGCGCGCCTCGCGGACGTGTCGGTGCCGACGGTCTCGAAGGTGCTCAACGGGCGGTCGGGGGTCGCCGCCCAGACCCGGTCCCGGGTGGAGGCCCTGCTGCGGGAGCACGGCTACCGCCGGCCGGAGCTGGGCACCCCGAGCGCCATCGTGGAGGTGGTCTTCTACGGGATGCAGAGCAACCTGGCGGTGGCGATCATGCACGGCGTGGAGCAGGTCGCCGGGGAGCACCGGCTGGCCGTCGGCTTCACCGACGCCCGGCGGCAGCTGTCGCAGGGCCGCTTCTGGTCCCGCGACCTGCTGGCGCGGCGACCGACCGGGGTGGTCGCGGTGCACCTCGGCTTCACCTCCGAGCAGCACGCCCTGCTGCGGGCGAGCGCGATCCCGCTGGTGGTGCTGGATCCGACGGACGAGCTGCCGTTGCACACCGTTCCCTCGGTGACGGCGACGAACTGGAGCGGTGGCTTCGAGGCCGCCCGGCACCTGCTCGACCTGGGCCATCGCCGGATCGCCGTGATCACCGGCCCGACCGAGCGGCTCTGCGCCAGGGCCAGGCTGGACGGCGCCCGGGCGGCGATGGAGGCCGCCGGGGCCCCGCTGGAGCCGAGGCTGCTGCGCACCGGGGCCTGGTTCTCCTTCGAGGACGGCCTCAGGCTCGGCCAGGATCTGCTGCGCCTCAACCCGACCCCGACGGCGGTGCTGTGCGGCAACGACCTGCAGGCCCTGGGGGTCTACGAGGCCGCCCGGCTGACCGGCCGGAGCATTCCCCGGGATCTCAGCGTCGTGGGCTTCGACGACATCCCGCACACCAGGCTGTGTGGCCCGACGATGACGTCGGTGCAGCAGCCGCTGACGGAGATGGGGGCCACCGCGGCCCGGATGGTGTTGGCCCTGGCCACGAACCAGCGCCTCGCCCAGACCCGGGTCGAGCTGGCGACCACGCTCGTCGTACGGGACAGCACCGCCGCTCCCGCAGCCGGGTGACCGACGCCCCCGGCGGTCCTCCCGGAAACCTCTCCTTGTCGTCACCGACTCGTTTCGGTAGCATCCGACCTGATCGATACCACCCGTCCCACGCGCACGCGCCGCCGGCCACGGCGGCACGGTGAAGAAGGAAGGCGCCGCCGCAGGCCACCCTCGCCGCCGTCGATTCTGCGCCCGCCCGTGATCCGTAATGACGAACATCACGGTCGGCGGTCGCAGTCCGGCCGCTTCCTCCAGCCCAACCGACACCACCGCCGCGTAGACTCTCGCTGATTCGGCGTTGTCCACGGCGGCATGTCTGCGTGCCCCGAGGCCGATGCCTGGTCAGGCATCGGTCCGGCCATCCGGCACCAACGGGCCGCGAGGGCGCACGGAGAGGTGGGTGGGATGACCGCACGCGGTCCTGCGATGAGGGACGTGGCCCGCCTCGCCGGGGTGTCGCACCAGACCGTGTCACGCGTCCTCAACGGCCACCCCAACGTCCGGGAACAGACCCGGCTGCGGGTGCAGGCCGCCATCAGCCAGCTCGGCTACCGCCCGAACCGCGCGGCCCGCGCGTTGGTCACCGGGCGGTCACAGGTCCTGGGCGTGGTGGCGCTCAACACCACGCTCTACGGCCCGGCGTCCCTGCTGTCGGCCTTCGAGCTCGCCGCGGCCGAGGCGGGCTTCGCCGTCAGCGTGGGCAGCGTCCGCAACCTGGACCGCGACTCCATCACCGCCGTCGTCGAGCGACACCTGGCGCACCGGGTCGCCGGGATCGTGGTGATCGCGCCCGTGGAGTCCGCCGGCGAGGCGTTGGACTGCCTGCCCACCGACATTCCGCTGGTCACGGTCGACGGCGACCCCCGCCGCCCGGAGCCGCTGGTCACCATCGACCAGGTGGAGGGGGGCCGGCTGGCCACCCAGCACCTGCTCGACGCGGGCCACCGGACGGTCTGGCACGTCTCGGGCCCGGGCGACTGGTTCGACAGCGCCGGCCGGATCGCGGGGTGGCGGGAGACGTTGCGGGCGGCGGGGGCGGAGGCGCCCCCCGTGTTGCAGGCGGACTGGTCGGCGGCGTCGGGATACCGCTGCGGGCAGATGCTGGCGCGGACGCCGGGGGTGACCGCGATCTTCACCGCCAACGACGATCTCGCCCTGGGCGTCCTGCACGCGCTGCACGAGCACGGCCGGCGGGTGCCGGAGGAGGTCAGCGTGGTCGGCTTCGACGACGTGCCGGACGCGGCATACTTCATCCCGCCGCTGACCACCGTCCGCCCCGACTTCGACACGGTGGCGAAGGCCAGCCTCGCCCTGCTGCTGACACAGATCGAGACCGGCGCCGACCGCACGCTGCGGCACACCGTGTCCCCGACGCTGATCACGCGCAGCAGCGTCGCCCCGCCGCCCGAGTGACCCGACGCAGGCCGCGCCGCGCCGAGGGCCCCGGCCCCCGGTTGATAGCGATAACATTCCTGCCCTCCGACTGTCGACGCTCCGACGGGGCGACCCCAGCCCGTCGACGCGGCGGGCCAACGCCGTCGAGATGGCGTTTCACCGGTGCAAACGCGACCACCTTCCGCTCGTGAGAACCTCGATAGAATCATCGTCTTGAATCCGTACGGGATTCGAACGTAACATGCCGGTCATGAGATGTGAACGCTAACGCGACTCGTCTCGGCCGAGCCCGGCGGCGTGCCGGCCTCCGCAACCCGTCCCCGGGCCGCAGCCCCGTCACCGGCCCGTCCTCTTTGGAGGTCCGATGTCCCTGTCCATCAATCGACGACGGCTGTTGCAGGCCGCCGGCGCGACCGCGGTCGTCTCGGCGACCGGCACGACCCTCGCCGGAGCGCAGCCGGCCGCCGCGGCGCTGGTCGTCCCGCCGGCCCGACCGGACACCGGCGTCTCGGCGTACCCGTTCGAGCTGGGCCAGGTGCGGCTCACCTCCGGCCGCTGGCTGGACAACCAGAACCGCACGCTGAGCTACCTGCGCTTCGTCGACGTCGACCGGCTGCTCTACAACTTCCGCGCCAACCACCGGCTGTCCACCAACGGCGCCGCGTCCAACGGCGGCTGGGACGCCCCGTCGTTCCCGTTCCGCACCCACATGCAGGGGCACTTCCTCACCGCCTGGGCCCAGGCGTACGCGGTCCTCGGCGACACCACCTGCCGCGACAAGGCGAACTACATGGTCGCCGAGCTGGCCAAGTGCCAGGCGAACAACGGCGCGGCCGGGTTCACCGCGGGCTACCTGTCCGGGTTCCCCGAGTCGGACTTCGCGGCGCTGGAGGCGCGCACGCTGTCCAACGGCAACGTGCCCTACTACTGCATCCACAAGACCCTCATCGGGCTGCTGGACGTCTGGCGCTACATCGGCAACACCCAGGCCCGCACGGTGCTGCTGGCGCTGGCCGGCTGGGTCGACACCCGCACGTCCCGGCTGAGCTCCAGCCAGATGCAGGCGATGCTGGGCACCGAGTTCGGCGGCATGAACGAGGCGCTGGCCGACCTCTACCAGTACACCGGCGACGGCCGCTGGCTCACCGTCGCCCAGCGCTTCGACCACGCCGCCGTGTTCAACCCGCTCGCCAGCAACTCCGACCAGCTCAACGGGCTGCACGCCAACACCCAGGTGCCCAAGTGGATCGGCGCGGCGCGCGAGTTCAAGGCGACCGGCACCACGCGGTACCGCGACATCGCCAGCAACGCGTGGAACATGACCGTGAACGCGCACACGTACGTCATCGGCGGCAACAGCCAGGCCGAGCACTTCCGCCCGCCCAACGCGATCTCCGGCTATCTCACCAACGACACCTGCGAGCACTGCAACACGGTCAACATGTTGAAGCTGACCCGGGAGCTGTGGCTGATCGACCCGAACCGGGCGGCATACTTCGACTTCTACGAGCGGGCCCTGGCCAACCACGTGATCGGCGCCCAGAACCCGGCCGACGGCCACGGCCACGTCACGTACTTCACCCCGCTCAAGCCGGGCGGCCGGCGGGGCGTGGGCCCCGCCTGGGGCGGCGGCACCTGGAGCACCGACTACAACTCGTTCTGGTGCTGCCAGGGCACCGGCCTGGAGGTCAACACCAGGCTGGTGGACTCGATCTACTTCTACAACGGCACCACGCTCACCGTGAACCTGTTCGCGCCGTCGACGCTGAACTGGTCCCAGCGCGGCATCACGGTCACCCAGACCACCACCTACCCGGTCGGCGACACCACCACCCTGACCCTGTCCGGCACCATGAGCGGCTCGTGGAGCATCCGGGTGCGCATCCCGGCGTGGGCCACCGGCGCGACGATCGCCGTCAACGGCGCGACGCAGAGCGTGGACACCACCCCCGGCGGCTACGCCACGGTCACCCGCGCCTGGGCCGCGGGCGACACCGTGACCGTGCGGCTGCCGATGCGGGTCGTGCTCTCGCCCGCCAACGACAACGCCGCCGTCGCCGCCGTCACCTACGGCCCGATGGTGCTGGCCGGCAACTACGGCAACACGACCCTGAACGCCCTGCCGTCGCTCAACGCCACGTCGGTCACCCGGACCAGCACCAGCACGCTCGCGTTCACCGCGACCGCGAACGGCGCGACGGTGAACCTCGCGCCGTTCCAGGACGCGCACGGCTACAACTACACCGTCTACTGGAGCGTCAGCGGCGGCACCGGCACCACCACCCACAAGCTGGTCAACGTCGGCAGCGGCCTGGTGCTCGGCATCCAGAACATGTCCACCGCCGACGGCGGGCTCGCCCTCCAGTGGGGCGACACCGGCACCGCCGACCACAACTGGGTGATCGTGACCGAGGGCGGCAACGTCAAGTTCCGCAACGTCAACAGCGGCAAGGTCCTCGGCGTCGAGAACATGTCCACCGCCGACAACGCCCGCGTCCTGCAGTGGGCCGACAACGGCACCGCCGACCACCTCTGGACCCTGCTGAGCCAGGGCGACGGCACCTACAAGATCCGCAACGTCAACAGCGGCAAGCTGCTCGGCATCCTCAACAACTCCACCGCCCAGGGCGCGCAGGCCGTACAGGATTCCGACAACGGCAGCGCCGACAACCGCTGGCGGCTCGTCGCCAACGGCTAGGTCCCATCCCGCGGAGCACGAGCGGGTCGCGCCGGTGTCGCTGTCGCCGGCGCGGCCCGTTTCCCCGCGCGGTGCGGGTTGGTCGGACCTCGCTGGCCCGACGATGCGCCCCGGCGCTCACGGCCCGCTTCCTGTCGGCTCGCGTCGCTAGGATGGCCGCCGTGCAGTTCGGGGTGCTCGGGCCGCTCGCCGTCAGCACCGACGCCGGCGAGCCGGTCCGCGTTCCCGGCGCGAAGGTCCGGGCGCTGCTGGCCGTCCTGCTGACCAACCGCAACCGGGTGGTGTCGGCGGACCGCCTGATCGACGACGTCTGGGGCGCCGCCGCGCCGGCCAACCCGGGCGGCGCGCTGCAGGTGCGGGTGTCCCAGTTGCGCCGGGCGCTCGACGACGCCGAGCCGGGCGCCCGCGACCTGGTCGAGTCCCGCCCGCCCGGCTACCTCCTGCGCACCCGGGCGGTCGACGCCGACCGGTTCGCCGAGCTGGCCGGGTCGACCGACGTCGAACGGCTGACGGCCGCGCTCGCGCTGTGGCGCGGCGACGCGTACGCCGACGTGGCCGACGCGGGGTTCGTGCACGCCGAGGCGACCCGGCTGGCCGAGCAGCGCCTCGCCGTGCACGAGCGGCTCGCCGCCGCCCGCCTGGCCCGGGGCGAGCACGACCTCGTCGCCGCCGACCTCGCGGAGCTGGTGACCCGGCACCCGCTGCGCGAGGGCCTGCGGGCGTTGCAGCTGCGCGCGTTGTACGCGGCGGGCCGCCAGTCCGAGGCCCTGGACAGCTACGCCGACCTGCGCGACCGCCTCGCCACCGAACTGGGGCTCGACCCGGGGCCGGAGCTGGTCGCCCTGCACCGCCGGATCCTCGCCCAGGATGCCGGGCTGAGCGCGCCGCCGCGCGCCGCGATCGTGCGCGACGGCCTGCCGGCGCGGCTCGACGAGCTGGTCGGGCGGGCCGAGGCCCTGGCGGAGCTGCGCGCCCTGCTGCCGGGGCGACGCCTGGTCACGCTCGTCGGGCCGGGTGGCGTCGGCAAGACCCGGCTGGCCGTCGAGGTGGCCCGCGAGCGGGCCGTGCCCGACGGCGTCTGCCTGGTCGAGCTGGCCCGGCTGCCGCCCGGTGACCCACGCGTCGCCGACCGGGTGCTCGACGCGCTGGGCCTGCGGGAGCCGGCCGGCGCCGCCGTCCCGGCCGCCGACCGGCTCTGCGCCGCCCTGCGGCACCGGCGGGCGCTGCTCGTGCTCGACAACTGTGAGCACGTGGTCGACTCGGTCGCCGCGCTGGTCGCCCGGCTGCTGCGGGACGCGCCCGCGGTCACCGTGCTGGCCACCAGCCGGGCACCGCTCGGCCTGACCGGCGAGCTGCTGTGGGAGGTGCCGCCGCTGGCCCTGCCCGAGGACGGCGGCGACGTCGACGCGGTGCGGCGCTCGGCCGCGGCCCGGCTGTTCGCCGTCCGGGCCGCCGCACAGCAGCGCGGATTCCGCCTCGACGAGCGGACCGCGCCCGCCGTGGCCCAGCTCTGCCGTCGGCTGGACGGCCTGCCGTTGGCCCTCGAACTGGCCGCGACCCGGGTGCGCGCGCTCGGCCTGTGGGGCATCGTGGACCGCCTCGACGACCGGTTCCGGCTGCTCACCACGCAGCAGCGCGACGTGCCGGCGCGGCAGCGCACGCTGACGGCGGTGATTGGCTGGAGCTGGGACCTGCTGGCCGAGGCCGACCGGCGCGTGCTGGCCCGGCTCGTCGTGTTCCGCGACGGCTGCCCGGCGGAGGCCGCCGAACGGGTGTGCGGGGCCGACGTCGACGTGCTGACCCGGCTGGTGGACCGTTCGTTGGTGGTGCTGGACGAGACGCCCGACGGCCCGCGCTACCGGCTGCTCGAGTCGGTCGCCGCGTTCTGCGCCGAGCGGCTGGCAGACGCCGACGACGTCCGGGCGCGACACGCGGCGTACCACACGGAGCTGGCCGAACGCGCGGACCCGCAGCTGCGCGGCGCCGACCAGCGGAGGTGGCTGTCCCGGCTGGACGCGGAGGCGGGGAACCTGGGCGCGGCGCTGACGCACGGCGGCGGGCTGCGCCTGGCCACGGCCCTGAGCTGGTACTGGTTCCTGCGGGGCAGGCTCACCGAGGCGCGGCGGGCGCTGGCGGCGCGCGGCGGGCCGGCGGAGGAGGCCCGCGCCGCCCCGTGGCGGGTCGGCTTCGCGCTGTTGCAGGGCGAGCCGATCGTGCCGGGCGAGATCCGCGCCGCGCTGGCCGGCGAGGTCGACGGCCGGGCGGCGTGGTTCGTCGCGCACGCGCTGATCGACCGCAGCGAGCTGGCGCTGGCCGCGGAGCTGCTGCCCGCCGCCTGCGGCGACCCCTGGGTCGAGGCGGCGGTGCTCTGCTCCCGGGCCAAGCTGGCGCACGCCACCGGCGAGCTCGCCGCGCTGGAGCACGCCGGCAGCCGCAGCGCCGCGCTGTTCGCCGCGCTCGGCGACCGGTGGGGCCGGTTGCAGGCCACCGACTGGGTGGGCGGCCTGGCCGAGATGCGCGGCGAGCACGAGCGCGCCGCCGCCCTGCACCGGGAGGGGCTGCGCTGGGCCGAGGAGCTGTCCCTGCGGCCGGAGGTG
The DNA here is from genome assembly GCF_042889525.1 of Micromonospora sp. NPDC002575. NCBI lineage: Bacteria > Bacillati > Actinomycetota > Actinomycetes > Micromonosporales > Micromonosporaceae > Micromonospora > Micromonospora sp. NPDC002575. The sequence goes on from NZ_JBIARA010000002.1 coordinate 322,871, forward strand.
GGCAGCAAGCTCTCCTGGCTGGCCTGGCTGGCGGCGCAGACCGGCGACCACGGGCGCGCCCGCGAGCTGGCCGGGCGGGCGTACGCGCTGGCGGTGGAGCAGGACGCCCCGGGCGCGCTGGTCTTCGCGGAGACCAGCCTCGGCGTCGCCGCCCGCCGGGCGGGCGAACTCGACGTGGCCACCGGCCACCTGACGCGCGTCGCCGAGCGGGGTCGCCGCGAGGCGCGGCCCGCGCTCTACCTGCCGATGGTCCTCGTCGAGCTGGGCTACGCCGCCGAGCAGGGCGGCGACCCGGCCGCCGGGCTGGCCCTGCACCTGGAGGCGTTCGACGCCGCGCGGGCGATGGGTTCGCCACGGGATGCCGCCGCCGCCCTGGCGGGGATGGCGTCGGCGGTGGGCCCGCCCGAGGTCGCCTGCCGGCTGCTGGGGGCCGCCGCCGCTGCCCGGCTGGCCGCGCAGGCCCCGGCCGCGCCGGCGGAGCGCGCCGAGACCGACCGGGTGACCGGCCGCCTGGTCGCCGCGCTCGGGCGGGACCGCTTCGACGCGCTGTTCGCCGAGGGCGGGCGTCTGGGCCCGGGCGAGGCCCGGGTCGAGGCCGGGCTGGCCGTCACCCGACCGGCAGCGGCCGGTACGAGGCGATGATCACGCCGCTCTTCATGACCAAGGTGTCGACCAGCTCGAACGACGCCTTGAAGTCCGCCAGGGGCGTCGTCAGGCTGGCGCCGCCCTCGATGACGGGGTGGATCCAGAGCCGCACCTCGTCCACCAGGCCCGCCCGGAGCAGCTGCGCGGTGACCGAGCCGAAGCCGTACTGGATGATGTCCCCGCCCTCCTGGGCCTTGAGCTTGCGGACCTCCGCCACCAGGTCGCCGCCGAGCACGCGGGTGTTGTTCCAGGTGGGGTCGGTCAGCGTGGTCGAGGCGACATACTTGCGGACGTTGTTGAAGTAGGCCGCGCCCGTGGTCGGGTCGTTCTCGTCCTGGGCCGGCCAGGCGACGGACATGCCGTCGTACGTGACGCGGCCCATCAGCACTGCGTCGGCGGCGTCGGTCTGCGCCCCGGCGAAGGCGCTGGCCTCGTCGTCGAAGTACGGCATGGTCCACATGGGATTCTCGATCACGCCGTCGAGGGTGACGTAGGTCGAGTTGATCAGCTTGCGCATCGGGGCTCCCGTGTCGGTGACGCTCGTGGTGACACCGACACCCTGCCGGATCGCGCTTACGGTTCGCTTCAGGTCCCCTGCGCGCGTCCGGGGCGCACCGGCGGGGTTCCCGCCGCCCGTCGCGGGCGGCGGGAACCAGCGGACTACCGGTAGAGGGTCACGGCGACCTCGGTGGCGTACTGGATCGGGTTGCCGATGGGAAGGGTGAACGTGTCGCCGTACCACGGCGGGGGCGGCGGCGGGGGCCAACGCCACCACCAGTGCAGCCACCACCACAGGCCGTTGCCGCACCAGGCCGAGTAGACGAAGTCGTCGACGGCCACGAGCGCCAGCGGGCTGCCCGGCCGGGCCACCCCGGGCGGCGTGGTCGCCGACTCCACCCAGCTGCCGGTCTGGTCGGTCACCACCCGGACCGCGCCGTCCGCGCCGGCGAAGAACACGTTCGACGGGCCGTTGACGAACCGCGCCGCCGCGAGGCGCGCGCCGGCCGGCACCACGCCGGCCCCCGAGATGGCCACCGGAGTCCACGGAACAGGGAACGGGCCACTCGTGAACCCGACCTGCCAGAGCTTCCCGTCCAGTCCGGCATAGTACGCCTGCACTCCGGCGGTGGAGGCCGCGGCGACCCCGCCGCCCGGCGTCGCCACGCCGGCCGGTCCGGCCGGGACCGTCGCCCAGGCGCCGGCCGAGTTGCGCCACACGGAGTTCAGCCCGCCGTCGGCGCCGACGAAGACGGCCCCGGGCAGCCCGGACTGCCAGGCCGCGGCGACGGTCGCGCCGGGCGGCACGACGCCGGTCGCCGAGACCCGTCTCGGGCCGATACCGGGCCGCACGGCACCCGTGTAGGAGGTGCTGTAGACCGCCCCGTCGTGGCCGACGAAGAAGACGTGCACCGCCGACCCGACGGTGACCGCGCTCAGTCGGGCGCCGGGCGGGGCGAGGTTGTTCGCGCCGTCGTGGTACACGGTCACGGCGGAGGTGGCCGAGCTGGTGACGGCGACGACGAGTCCGCCCTGCGTGCCGACGGTGAACACGGCCACGTTTCCGTCGGACTGCCGGACGGCGCTGACGGCCGCACCGGGGGGCGCGACCACCGCGCTGGTGTAGGGCGCGACGCCGGCGGTCGTCGCCCGGTAGAGGCGGCCGTCCTGACCGACGGCGAAGCCGACGAGCTGGGAGGCCGCGGCCTGCTGCGCGGCGTGCGCGGGTGGTGGCGCGGTCGGGGTGAGGGCCAGTGCCAGGGCGATCCCGGCCGCCAGCGCGACGCGGAACCCCCGTAGGCGCAAGGGTCTAGACATGTCCTCTCCATCCACTGGGAACCGAGACCACAGAATGTCCGCGCCGAACCCGTGGACGCCACTTCGGAACAGAACTCGGAGCCATCAGTGAATTGCCGCGAATCGCATTGACTAACACCACTGCCGAAGGTGGCCCGAAGGCAACCAACAGCGGATATCCCCAGTTCAGGTGGCGTTCGGGCGCGACCGGGCGCCCGCGCGGGCGGGTTCTCCCGGAAGCGCCCGGACGCCGTGTCGTCGATTCCCGGCCGCGACGTGCAAACGGTTTGCCGATGATGGTTCCGCCTTTCCGGGAAATCGCCGGACAGCCGCCGGACGGTCATGCTGGAGTGCGGCGCGAACCGGGCGACGCGGGGTCAGCGGGCGCTGCCGGGGCCGAGCTTCGCCCGGACCTGCTCGGCGTCGGGATGACCGAGCTGGTCGAGGATGTCCAGCGCCTGGCACCAGGCGGCGCGGGCCGCCGCCGGGGCGTCCGCGGCGTGCCGGGTGTCGCCGAGGTGCGTCAGCGTGGCGGCCTCAAAGTAGCGTTCGCCGGCCTCCCGCCAGAGCGTGAGCGCGCGTTCGTAGCAGTCGACGGCCTGCGCCGGCTCGCCGAGGTGGTGGTGGACGCAGCCGAGGCTGTCCCAGGTGTGGGCCTCCCAGTACCGGTTGCCGACGCGCTGTTGCAGGGTGAGGGCCTCCCGGCAGCAGTCGAGCGCCCGCCGGTGGTCGCCGAGCTGGATGTGGTACCAGCCGATGTTGTTGAGCGCGTTGGCCTGACCGGAGCCGTGGCCGGCGGCCCCGAACAGGTCGAAGGCCCGCTGGGCGTGCGCCAGCGCCTGCCGGTGACGCCCCTGGCGCTCGGCCAGGATGCCGAGGTTGAGGTGGGTACGGGCGCACCCGACGTGGTCGCCGAGCGCGTCGTGCAGGCCGAGGGCCTGGTCCAGGTGCGCGCGGGCATCGTCGTACTCGCCCAGCCGCAGGCACGCCACGGCCCGGTTGCGATGGGCCAGGGCCTGGCCAATGCGGTCGCCGTCCCCGACGGCCGCGCGCAGCGCCAGCCGCTGCGCGGTGGCCTGGTCCTGCCAGGCGCCCAGCCGGTCGAGGTAGGTGTTGATGCTCCACGCAAGTTGCCAGGCGTGGGTGCCGAAGCCGCTGCGCGCGGCCAGGGCGATCGTGGCGAGCAGGGTGCGGTGCTCGGCGGTGAGCCACGTCCACGCCGCCGCCTTGTCGGGCAGTTCGGGCGTCACCGCGCCGGGGCGCGCCACCGGCAGGTCGATGGGGTCGCGGTGCCGGTGCAGCAGCAGGTCCGCGGCGTGCGCGGTGCGCAGGAAGTGGTCGAGCATCCGGCCCAGCGCGGCGCGGCGGCCGGCCTCGTCGTCGGTGGCGTGGGTCAGCTCGACCGCGTAGGCGCGCAGCAGGTCGTGCAGGGCGTACCGGCCCGGGGCGTGCTCGGTGAGGAGGTTGGCCCGGGTGAGGGCCGCCAGCGGCCGGCGCACCTCGGCTTCGGTGGCCGCTACGAGGCTGGCCGCGGCGGCGGCGGAGAGGTCCGGGCCGGGGTGCAGCCCGAGCAGCCGGAACAGCGTGGCCGCCGCCGGGTCCAGGCAGCGGTAGGACCAGGACAGGACCGCCCGGACGTCGATGTCGGCCTCTCCCGCGCAGAACCCGTCGAGGCCGCCCCGCGTGTCGTCCAGCTCGTCGGCGAGCCGGGCCAGGGGAAACTCGGGCTGGATGGCGGCCCGCGCGGCCACGACGGACAGCGCGAGCGGCAGCCCCGACGACGCGGCCACGATCCGCCGCACGGCGGCCGGCTCGCGGGCCACCCGTTGCGCGCCGAGTCGCCGGGACAACAGGTGACGGGCCTCCGCCGGGGACAGCAGCCCCAGGGCGAGGGGGTGGGCGCCTTCCGCGGCCACCAGGCCCGGTAGCTGGTGCCGGCTCGTCACCACCACGAGGCAGCCCGGTGAGCCGGGAAGCAGCGGCCTGACCTGCTCGGCGTCGCGGGCGTTGTCCAACAGCAGGAGCATCCGGCGGCCCGCCAGCAGGCTGCGGAAGAGGGCCGCCTGCGCGTCGAGCCCGGCCGGGATCCGGGCGGGCGGCACCGCCAGCGCCTCCAGGAAGCCGCCCAGCGCCTCGGCCGGGCTCATCGGCGCGTCCGGGTCGAATCCGCGCAGGTTGACGTAGAGCTGCCCGTCCGGGTATCGGTCGGCCACCTGGTGCGCCCAGTGCAGGGCGAGGGCGGTCTTGCCGACCCCGGCCGTCCCGCCGATCGCCGAGATCAGCACCGTCCCCGGCGCGGCCGGGTCCGTCGACAGGGCGGTCAGGGCGGCGAGCTGGGCCGTCCGCCCCACGAAGTGCCGCGCGGCCGTCGGCAACTGCCGGGGCACCACCCACTCCCCCGCCGGGCGGTGTCGCGCGGTGGGCTCCACCGTCCGCGCGGTCGCGGCGGCCCGGCCCAGCTCGGCCCGGGCCGCCGCGCCGAGCCGCTGGCCGGGCCGCGCGGCGTCGGCCGCCCGCAGCAGCCGCCAGTGCGCGGCCTCCCAGCGGGCCAGGTCCGTCGCCTCCGCCGGCAGCCGGACGCCGGCCCGCTCGGCGTGCGCGACGCAGGCGCCCACGTACGCGACGACGAAGTCCCAGTCGGGCAGCGACTTGGCGTTGAGCTTGTCGCTGAGGGTGGACCGGGCCAGCGGCTGTCGGGCCTGCGCGGCGGCGACCAGCATGTTCAGCGACGGCCCACCGGCGAGCTGGCGCAACCGCCGCAGCTCGCCGACGAACCGGAGAAGCTCCTCCCTGCCGTCCTCCCCCACGTCGCACCACCTGAAATCCCGACGAGCTCGGCTGGCTGGAAGGGTAGCGATCGGCGGCCCGCCGCAGGCGGAACCGTCGAGATTGCCGGAATTGGCTGATAGCGGAATGCGATGCCGGCCGGACCCTGCGTGACCCCGCCGCTCCCGATACTACCCACTGTCCACTGTGATCGAAGGGGCTGGTGAGTGGGTGGAGCGGGGGCAAGGGTGGTTCGGCGTCGTGCGACTGACCGCGGTGGTGGCGCTCCTGGTCGCGGTCGTCCTGGTGGCGTACGCGGTCGTCGTCCGCGCCGGCCCGCCGTCGGAGGAGGACCTCCGGCGGGCGGCCGGCCTGCTGGGCAAGCAGGAGCTGCTGATCGGCGTGCACGACGACAACCCCGAGATCAGCCTGCTCGACCCGCGCACCGGGACCTTCTCCGGGTTCGACATCGACATCGCCTACCTGGTGGCCGCCGACCTCGGCTTCCGCCCCACCGAGGTGCGGTTCCTGGCCATCGAGAGCGAGGACCGGGGCAAGATGCAGGCCCGGACCGCCGACGGCAGCGGGTTCGTCACCGTCGACCTGGTGGTGGCCAGCTACAGCATCACCGAGGAGCGCGAGGCCTCGCCCGACGTGACGTTCTCCGCACCGTACCTGCGCACCGACCAGTCGGTGGTGACCCGCCGCGGCCACCCCCGGGTGAGCACCTTCGACGACCTGCGCGGACGCCGGGTGTGCAGCATCTCGACCTCGACCTCCGAGGGGCCGGCCAAACAAGCTGGTGTGGTGCAGGCCAACCGGCTGCGCACCAGCGAGTGCATCGAGGACCTGCTCGCCGGCCGGGTCGAGGCGGTGACGAACGACGCCGCGCTGCTGTGCGGCTTCGTGGCCCGGGACGCGAAGCGGTTGATGGCGCACGACATCGGGCAGTCCGACGAGGAACGCTGGGGCATCAACACGGGCGGCAACACCGCCCTGCGCGACCTGGTCAACCTGTCCCTGTACGACTCCCTGCACGATCCCGCCGACCGGCGCTGGGAGGACGCGTTCGACAAGCATCTACGCCCGACCCAGCCGGAGTGCCTGCCGCAGCCGGTAGCCGTGGACCAGCAGCCGACGAACGTCGCGCAGGTCGATGTCCGCCGGTGGCCCTGGGAGTGACCGGCGCCGGGGACATGGACGATCAGGCCACCGCGCCGGTACGCGCGCAGCAGCAGTGGCTGCTCACCCTCCTGCCCGCCTTCCCGCTCGCGCTGCTGGTGCTGCGGGTGTGGTATCTGAGCCGGCAGAACCTGTCCACGATGCTGCTGGTGGTGCAGTACATCAGCCCCCTCGGGTTGATCAGTGGCCTGTTCGTCGCACTGGTGTGGGCGATACCGGCGGCGATCCTCGTGCTCCGGGCGCTGGGCGCCCTGCTCGCGGTGAGCACCGACACCGACGAGAGCGGCTCGCTGCTGGCCCGGACCACCCGACGGATGCCGGACTGGGTGGTGGTCCTGGCCGTCGGGTCGGCCGCGCTCACCTGGCAACTGCGCTTCCTGCCCACCCTGCTGATGCTCACCGTGGCGATCGTCGGCCTGGTGGCCCGTCAGCGGCATCCGGGCAATCGCCCGCTCCTGGTGGCCACCGGCGTCGCGCTGCCCGTCGGGGCAGCCGTGCTGGCGTACACCTGGCTGGCACCCGGCATCGACGCCGCGCTCGCCGCGGGCGAAACCGTCACGGCGTCGCTGTTGCTCCTGCCGCCCGCGTCCGCCGTGCTCCTCACCGGCCCGGTGCCGTCCTGGTCGGCGCGGGCGGTCACGCACTGGACGGCGCTCGGCGGCGCGCTGTTGGCGCCACTCGTGCTGGGCGCGATCTTCCTCCGCGCCCCGATCCTGCCCGTCCAGGCCGTCGAGGTGGACGCCGAGCCCTGGGCGGACAACCAGCCGGTGCTGCTGGGGCACCTCATCGCCGTCGACGACCGGATGACCACCCTGCTGGACCGACACGGACGGGTCCACTTCGTGCCCAACGACCAGGTGGTCTCCAGGGCACTGTGCCCGGAGCCGAAGCAGGTCCCCGCCAGCCGGGTCGACATCCGGGGGTGGCAGGTCGAGCGGACGGCGTTGGAGTGGCTCGCACCGACCGAGGGCGTGGTGACCACGGATCCCCGGTGCCAGGGCCGACCGGCCCGGGCGCCGTGACGGGGCGCGGAGCCGGGGCGACGGCTCGACCCGGCGGCTCCGCGCCGGCGGCGCGTGGCACGACGTCCCCACCGAGGCACCGGCCTGTCCCACACCCGCGCCCACGTCCGTTCAGCGCAGCAGGCGCACCGCGCCTGGCACGGCGGTCACCGTCACCGGCAGGTCGAGGCACCGCTCCCCGTCGGCGTACGTGGTGATCCCCTCGGCGGCCAGCTCCACCGTGCGGGCCCGGTGGCTGCTCACCAGCGGGTGCCGCACGTGGGTGCCCCGGTAGATGCGCGGCTTCACCCGGACCAGGGTGCGCCGGTCGAACCGGCCGCCGACCACCACGTCCAGCAGGCCGTCCGTCGGGTCCGCGTCGGGGCAGATCCGCATGCCGCCGCCGTAGCTGGCGCAGTTGCCGACCGCCACCAGCACCGCGTCGCACTCCAACAGCTCGCCGTCGAGGCGCAGGGTGTAGCGGCGCGGGCGCAGCCGGGCCAGCTCCACCAGGATCGCCAGGTCGTAGCGGCGGGGGCCGCGCGGGCGGCGCATCCGGTTGGCCCGCTCGTTGACGATCGCGTCGAAGCCGGCGGCGAGCACCGCCCCGTACCACCGGGCGGCGCCGTCGGGGCCGGTCAGCCGGGCCAGGTCCACCGGCCGGGTCCGGCCCTCGCGCAACGCCGCGGCGACGGTCTCGACGGCGGCGATCGGGTCGGCGGGGAAACCGGTGTCGGCGGCGAAGTCGTTGCCGGTGCCGGCCGGCACCGGAGCGAACGGCACGCCCGTGCCGGCCACCGCCTGCAGGCCCCGGTGCACGGTGCCGTCGCCGCCGACGGTGACCAGGGCGGCGGCCCCGTCGGCGACGGCGGCCCGGCACGCCGCCTCGGCCTGCGCGCCCGTGCCCGCCTCCAGCAGCCGCACCGGCCGGCCGGCCGTCGCGAGCCGGTCCAGCAGGCGCGGCAACAGGCCCCGGTGCCGCCCGCGCCCGGCGGTGGGGTTGGCGAGCACGGCGACGGGACCGTCGGGGCGCGGCCCGGGGGCGGGGTGGTCGGCTGCGGTCACGGCGAGCACCGTACCGCCTGCTCGCTCGCCCCGGCACCAGCCTGCCGGCCCGTCCAGGCCGGCCCTCGCGTCGGGCCGGCATGACTCGTCGCCGAAGCAATCTGCCGTCGCGTTGAACGACCGGCGGGCCCGCACCGTACGGTTCGGTGAAGGGAGCTGCCCCATGAAGCGCATGACCCCGCTGCTGACGCTGGTGACCGGAGCCGGAATGGCGGCCGTGCTGTTCGCGATGAGCGCGCAGGCGGCACCGACGGCCGCACCGCCGAAGGCGGACGCCGCGCCCCCGGCCAGCGCCGCCGACGCGCCGCCGACGCCGTCCGCCAGCCAACCGCCCGAGCTGTCGCCGGGTGCCTCGGCACCGCCGGCGGCGGCCCCCGGCGCGACGGACGTCCCGGCCGCCGGCACGCCCGAACAGAAGGTGGACGCGAGCTGGACCGGCCGCCTGAACAACGGCGCCACCATCGCCATCACCTCCCGCGACGGCGCCGCCGAGGCGTACGTGTGCGACGGCAAGGACATGGAGCTGTGGCTGCGCGGCACGGCCGCCGACGGCAAGCTCGCACTCGACGGCAAGGACGCCACGCTCACCGGGACGTTCGACGGCGCCGAGGCCACCGGCAAGCTGACCATCGGCGGCGACACGACCACGTTCACCGCGAAGGCCGCGGCGGGAACCGCCCCCGTGGTCTACCGGGCCACCCCGCAGTTGCGGGACGCCGGGGTCGACGGCGGCTGGATCCTGCGGCCCGACGGCACCCAGATCGGCGTGCTCACCTGGAACGGCCGGCCGATGCCGGCGCCGCCGCTGGACCCCGCGTTCGGCACCACGATCGTCGAGGGGCTGACCGTCACCGCCCGACCGGTGATCCCCGAGCCGGGGCCCCGCCGGTGACCAGCGGCGACCGGCGCGCCGGCACGGACGTCGCCCCGGCCGGCGACGCCTGGGACAGCGGCACGAAGGCACCGCCCCGCGTCGACTGGGACACCCCGCCGCAGGTCGACGTGTGGGGCACCGGGACCGGTGCGCGCCCGGGTGGCGACCGGTGGGACGCCGGCCGCAAGGCCCGGCCCGAGGTCGACACCTGGCGCGCCGGCCGCGACGGCGGGCCGGACGCCGGCCGGCCGCGCGACGACCGGGGCCCCGGCGCCGACGACGACGGGCGGGGCCTGCGGGTGCTGCCCGATCCCGCCGCGTTCGCGGCCCGGCTCGCCGCCGAGACCGAACCGGCCCGCACGGCCTCGCTGCTGCTGCCGATGCTCGCCGGCGCGGCGGTCGCCGTGGCCACCGGCGTGTACGCCAAACTGCACCAGCCCACCGGCGTCGCCGTCAACGTCGCCGGTTTCACCGGCCCGATGCAGGTCAAGGTGTGGCTGGGCAGCGCAGCGATGGCGCTCGCCGTGGTGCAGGTGCTGTCGGCGTTGGCGATGTGGGGGCGGCTCGGCGGCTTCCGCCCGTCCTGGGCGGGCGTCGCCCACCGCTGGTCCGGCCGGGTGGCGTTCCTGCTCGCCGTGCCCGTGGCCGTGCACTGCCTCTACGCGCTCGGGTTCGCCGCCTACGACCTGCGCACCCTGGCCCACTCCCTGTTCGGCTGCTTCTTCTTCGGCGTGTTCACCACGAAGATGCTGGCCCTGCCGAAGCCGGGGCTGGCCGGCTGGGTCCTGCCCGTGACCGGCGGGGCGGTCTTCGTCGCCCTCACGGCGATCTGGCTGACCTCGTCGCTGTGGTACTTCACCACCTTCGGGATCACCCGGTGACGCCGCCCGGCACCGCCAGCAGGCCACCCGCCGGCACCGACCACACGCCACCCGTCGGCACCGACCGCACGCCGCAGGTCGGCACCGACCGCAGCGAGGAGAGCAGCGCGATGACCGAGGAGCACCGGCCCTGCCCGTCCCGCCGGGCCGTCCTGTGCGCCACCGGCGCGGCGGGCGTCACCGCCCTGCTGACCGGCTGCCAGACGTACGGGCAGCCCGTCGCCGCGCCGCCCGCGGCCGAACCGCCCGCCAGCGGGGACCCGGTGGCCGAACCCGCCGCCAGTGGCGACCCCGCCGACGCCGACGCTCCCGCCGGTGGGCAGGCGGCGGCGCTGGCCGCCGTGGCCGACCTGCCCGTCGGCGGCGGCCGGATCCTCGCCGACCGGGGCGTGGTGCTGACCCGGCCGACGCAGGAGACCGTCAAGGCGTACTCCGCCACCTGCACCCACGCCGGCTGCACCGTCACCCGCGTCGCCGCCGGCACCATCGTCTGCGGCTGCCACAACAGCGTCTTCGACATCGCCGACGGTTCGGTGCGCGGCGGGCCGGCCGGCTCACCGCTGCCGCCGGTCGCGGTGTCGGTGCGCGACGGTCAGGTCCTGCTCGCCTGACGGCCGCCAGGCTGCCACCCCCGGCACGACGAACACCCCGGCACGACGGAGGCCCGCCCCGAGAAGTTCGGGGCGGGCCTCCGCGTCGTCGGCGTCGTCAGGTCATGTCGTCGTAGCGGCGGTCGATCGGCGCCGGCGCGGCCACCGGCTCCGGCGCCCCGATCGGGGCCGATGCTTCGATCCGCTGGCTGGGCGGCATCCGGTCGTCGTTGAGCTCCAGCGGCGACACCTCGTCGTCGGCGATGCCGGCGTAGATCTCCTTGCCCCGCCCGCGCCGCTTGTCGTTGAGGAACGCGACACCCACGGCAGCGAAGTACAGGGCGGACAGGCAGACTGCCAGGGCCGTCATGCCGAACGGATCCGGCGTTGGGGTGACCACCGCTGAGAAGGCGAAGAACACGAAGATCGCGACCCGCCACCAGCTGAGCAGCCGCTTCGCGCTCGCCAGCCCCACAAAGTTGAGCATCAGCACGATCAGCGGGAACTCGAATGCTACCCCGAACAACAGGATCAGGTTGGTGACGAACGAGATGTAGCGGGTCACCTCGAGGTTGGTCGAGATGTCGTCACCGGAGACGTTGAGCAGGAACTCCAGCCCCTTGGTGGTGACGAAGAAGGCCAGTACCGCGCCTGCGGCGAACAGCGGTGCCGCCAGCGACGTGAAGACGTAGGCGTACCGCCGCTCGTGCCGGTGCAGACCCGGCGCGATGAACGCCCACAGCTGGTATAGCCAGACCGGGGCGGCGATGACCAACCCGACCCAGAGGCCGATCTTCAGGTTGAGCAGGAAAACGTCGGCGACACCGAGCTGAACGAAGTTGCACTTGCCCGTGTCTGGGTCAATCGAGGCCGGCAGGTCGCAGTACGGCTTCGACAACAGCAGCCGCACCGGGGTCGCCAGCCAGATGCCGAAGCCGAAGCCGACCACGATCGCCAGCGACGCCCGGAACAGCCGGGAGCGCAGCTCGCGGATGTGGTCCATGAGCGTCATGGAGCCGTCGGCGGCCTGCTCGAACTTGCTCGGTCCGCGTTTACGAAGGGCGAAGGCCACGGTGGTCGGGCCCCTCGGTCAGTGGTCGCGGACGCGCTGCACCGGGTCGATGACCGGCTGCTGCGGAGCCTGCGGCGGGGCGTACGGCTGCTGCTGCGGCTGCGCGTACGACTGCTGCGGCTGCGCGGCGTTCGGGGGCAGCGGCTGGTAGCCGGCCTGGGCGTCGGCCTTCTCGGCCAGATCGCGGTCGTCGTCGTGCAGGCTCTTCGTCTCGGCCTTGATGATCCGCAGCGAACGGCCCAGCGAGCGGGCCGCGTCGGGGAGCCGCTTCGCGCCGAAGAGCAGGATCATCACGACCACGAGTACGGCGATGTGCCACGGCTTGAGGGCACCCATGGGAAGCTCCAGTCGCTCTGTGTCGTCGTGGGGTGTTACCGGAGCCCATCGTACGTCCGTCGAGGGCCGTTGCCACCCGCCGGACGCTGGTGGTTTCGGCCGGCCGGTGAAGTGTTGACCAACTCCGCGCGTCCCGTCAACCACTTGAACCCGGATCCCACCTGCGGGTACCCGCCCCGCGCCGGACGTCGGGCGCTCGCCGCAGCGACCCGGGTCGATCTAGTGGCCGCGCTTGGCCTTGATCACGGCCAGGCGGCGCTGGGTGAGCTCCACCCGCCCCTGGAGCGCCTCCGCGCGCTCCTGCAACGCCTCGGCCGACACCCGCAGCGCCTCCGCCTCCGCCTGGCGGCCCTGCAACGCCACCGCCGCCCGCCGCAGCCGGGGCAGCCGGGCCAGCACCGGCCGCACGGCCAGCGCCAGCACCACGAACGCGAACAGCACCACCGCGACCACGATCCACTTCACCACGGCGGCCAGCCTACCGGGACGACACGGACCCCGCCGGGTCACCCGACGGCGCGCCGTCGGGGCTGGCGTACGCCTCCAGCGCGGCGACCGCCTGCGCCCGGACCTGCTCGGCCAGCTCCGCCGGGGCCACCACGGCCACCCCCGGCCCCAGCCCCAGCACGAACCGGCGGGCCCAGCCCAGGTCGGTCACCCGCAGCGACACCAACCACTGGTCGCCGTCGCCGCGCTCGACCCGCTCGCACGGGTAGTATTCCGTGATCCACCGCTCGCCCCGACCGATCCGCAACGTGATCAACGGCAGGTCCGGCGACGGACGGAACACCCCCTCGGTGAGGTCGTGCGGGCGCGCCTGCGGCGGCACCACCGCCGGCTCGTCCAGCTCGACGACCGCGTCGATCCGGTCGGCCCGGAACAACCGGACCTCCTCCGCGCGGCGGCACCACGCCTCCACGTACGCCCGGCCGCCCACCATCAGCATCCGCAGCGGGTCGATGACCCGCTCGGTCGTCTCGTCCCGGGCCGCCGTGTAGTAGGTGATCCGCAGCGCCCGGCCCCGCCCCACGGCGGCCCGCAGCTCCTCCACCCGCCGGCCGTCCGCCTGCAGCCGCACCTCCACCGGGGCGCCGACCAGGTCGCCCGCCGCGTTCTCGATCTTCGCGAGGGCCCGCTCCACCGCCTCCCGGTTGGCCACCCCCGGCGTCTCGGCGAGCATCCGCAACGCCACCACCAGCGCCAGCGCCTCGTCGGGGGTCAGCCGCAGCGGCCGGTCGATCCCCGCGTCGTAGGTGATGGTCACCCGGTCGCCGTCGAACGCCATGTCGATCAGGTCGCCCGGGCCGTAACCGGGCAGCCCGCACACCCACAGCAGCTCCAGGTCCTCCCGCAGCTGCCGCTCGGTCACCCCCAGGTCGCCGGCGGCCTCGGCGATCTCGATCCCCGGCCGGGCCAGCAGGTAGGGCACCAGGTTGAGCAGCCGGGCCAGCCGGTCGGCCGAGGCCCGGTTGCCGGCGGCGCGGGGGCCGGTCGGGCGGGCGGCGGCGGGGCGGGTCGCCGGGCGGGTCATCGGGCACCTCCGGCAACGGTCAGCTCGTCGTGCCGGGCGGCGATCTCCTTGAGCCGCTGGATGACCGCCTCGCGCACCTCCGGCGGGTCGAGCACCCGCACGTCCGGGCCATACCCGACCAACTTGGCCGCCAGGGACTCCGCGTCGGCGTACGGCAGGACCAGCCGGTCCCCCGCCGGCCCGGAGCCGCTGTCCACCGCCCAACGGCGCAGCCCCGCCGCCCGGCCCGGACGGACCAGGACCGTGGCCCGGCCCGTGCGCTCCACCGGCCCCGACCAGCGCGCCACATGGCTGATCAGATCCAGCCCCGGCGGCGGCTCGTAGCCGCCCGGGGCGCCGGCCACCCGGACCGCGCCCACCACCCGCGACAGCCGGAAACAGCGCGTCGCCGCCCGGTCCAGGTCGTGACCCACCACATACCACCGGCCCCGCCAGCAGACCACGCCCCACGGCTGCACCCGGCGGCGGGTCGGGTCGTCGCGGTCGGGCACCCGGTAGTCGAAGCTCACCTCGCGGCGGTCCCGCGCGGCGGCCGTCAACGGCGCGAACGCCGGATCGACCGTCACCATCGGCTCCAGGCCCAGGGTGGCCTGCGGGTCCACGTCCACCCCGGCGGCGCGCAGCTTCGCCAGCCCCGACGACGCGGCGGCCGCCAGCCCGGCGTGCTGCCACAACCGGGCGGCGATGCCGACCGCCGCGGCCTCGTCCGGCTCCAGCGGGATGTCCGGCAGCGCGTACTCCCGGTGGGCGATGCGGTAACCCGGCTCCGAGTCGAAGACGCTCGCCGTCCCCGTCTCCAGCGGCACCCCCAGCTCACGCAGCTCGGCCTTGTCCCGCTCGAACTTGCGCTGGAACGCTTCGTGATCCTTCGCGTCGTCCGGATCGTGCTCGTAACCGGGCACGGTCGCGGCGATCTGCGCGGCGGTCAGGAACCGTCGCGTCGACAACAGGCAGATCACCAGGTTGACCAGGCGTTCGGTGCGGCTCCGCGACACGTGTGCACGCTAGCAGCCCGCGCGGCGCGGGCGTGCACCCAATCCGGGCGCGTCGCGGCAACGCCGCAACACTCACCCTGAGTAGCCAGAAGGGCACCGCGACGGTCGACGCCGGGCGGCGGACGCCCAGCGGTCATAGGGTGACCCCATGCCCAAAGCGGACGCCAAGACCGAGAGCGTGGGCACCGTCGTCGTGGCCGGCGCGGCGAACCTCGCCATCGCCGTGGCCAAGCTCGTCGCCGGGCTGATCTCCGGCTCCGCGGCGATGCTCTCCGAGGCCGCGCACTCCGTCGCCGACACCACCACCGAGGCGCTGCTCTACCTGGCGCTGCGCCGCGGCGCGCGGCCCGCCGACGTGCGCCACCCCTTCGGCTACGGCAAGGAGAGCTACGTCTGGGCGTTCCTCGCCGCGCTGTTCACCTTCGTCGCCGGGGCCGGCTTCGCCATCACCCACGGCGTCACCACCATCCTCGTGCACGAACACAGCGGCAACTACCTCGTCGCGTACGTCGTGCTGGCCGTGTCGTTCGCCGTCGAGTCGGTCTCCCTGGCCCGGGCGTCCCGGCAGATCCGCGCCGAGTCACGCCGCTGGCGCACCACACCGAAGCGGTTCCTGAAGCTCACCGCCGACACCACCGTCAAGGCCGTCTTCCTGGAGGACAGCGCCGCCCTCATCGGCCTGCTGCTCGCCGCCGTCGGCCTCGGCCTGTCCCACCTCACCGGCGACGAACTCTACGACGGCCTCGCCTCCATCGCCATCGGCCTGCTGCTGCTGTTCGTCGCGATCACCCTCGCCGAGGCCAACATCTCGCTGCTCGTCGGGCGCTCCGTGCCCGAACGGCTGCGCCACGAGATCGCGGCGGAACTCGACGGGCTGCCCGCCGTCGAACGCATCGACACCCTGCTCACCATGCAGCTCGGCCCCGAGGACATGCTGGTCGCCGCCAAGGTCGACTTCCGCGACGACGCCACCGGCGCCGACATCGAGGCCGCCGCCGACGAGGCCGAGCGCCGCCTCACCGCCCGCTACCCCGAGATCGGGTACGTCTTCCTCGACCCCACCCCGTCGCGCCCCGAGACCCGCAACCGGCGCACCCGGCACATCCAGGACGAGCCGCCACGCTGACCCCGCCGCCGCGCCCCGCGCCCGGCAACCGCTAGCGTGCACCGCATGGTGCGATGGCGGGCGGGAACCGTGACGGCGCTGCGGCGGGAATGGACCGGCGCGATCGAGCTGGACGTCACACTCGCCGACGGCACCACCATGCGGGCCCTGGCCTATCCGCAGCTCGTCGGCCGCCCCGCCCCCGGAGACCGGGTGCTGCTCAACGCCGGGGCGCTGCTCATGGGCCTCGGCACCGGCGGATACGCCCTCGTCGTGGCCCTGCCCGACCGGCTGCCGCCCGACCCCCCGCAGGCCGGCGACACCCGCGACGCCGGACACCTCGTCAAGGCCCGCTACACGCCCCTGCAACCCATCCTGCTCGGCGTCGACGAGGAAGCCAGCCCCCACCACGAGACGCTGGCCGCCGCCGAGGACGTCGCCGGCCTGCCCGTCGTCACCGCCGACCTGCACTCCGCCCTGCCCGCCATCCTCGCCGGCATCCACGCCGACGCGCCCGACGCCCGCGTCGCGTACCTGCTCACCGACGGCGGCGCGCTGCCCGCCTGGTTCTCCCGCGCCCTCGACGGGCTGCGCAGCCGGCTCGCCGGCACGATCAGCGTCGGGCAGGCGTTCGGCGGCGACCTGGAAGCCACCACCGTGCACAGCGGCCTGCTCGCCGCCCGGCACGTGCTCGCCGCCGACGTGGTGATCTGCGCCCAGGGCCCCGGCAACCTCGGCACCGGCACCCGGTGGGGCTACTCCGGCGTCGCCGTCGGCGAGGCCGTCAACGCCGTCGCCGCCCTCGGCGGGCACGCGATCGGCTCCCTGCGCATCTCCGACGCCGACCCCCGCCCCCGGCACCGGGGCGTGTCCCACCACAGCATCACCGCGTACGGCCGGGTCGCCCTCGCCCCGGCCGACCTCGTCGTGCCCGACGGCCTGCCCCCCGCCCTGGCCCGCGACGTCGACGCCGCGCTCGCCCCCCTCGCCGGGCGGCACCGCATCGTCCGGGTCCCTGCCGACGGGCTCGACGCCGCCCTGCGCGCCAGCCCCGTGGCCCTGTCCACCATGGGCCGCGGCCTCGACGCCGACCACGCCTACTTCCTCGCCGCCGCAGCCGCCGGCCGGCACGCCGCCGCAGCCGTGGCCCACTGAACCGCAGCCGCACCCCGGTCACGGCCGGGCGGTGCAGCGGCATGCGCCCGCATGCGGCGGTTCGCGGCAAAGATCCCTCAGGCCAGGAAGATCAACGCAAGCCAGCCGCCGACGATCACCACCAGCGCCACGGCCAGCACCCACGTCGGCACCGTGTACTCGCCACGCCGGTTCCGCTCCACCTCCGCGCGGATCTTCTCGCGGCGGCGGTCGATCCAGTTCAACTTCTCGGCGCCGCGCTCGCGCCCCGGAGGTTCAGACATCATGGCAGCGCCAGCCTACCCGTAAGGCCCCCTCCCGCCGCGACCAGCGCCGCGCGAGGGGGCCCGCCGGATCACATGCTGGCGATCAACCGCTCCACCCGCTCGTCGTACGCCCGGAACGGGTCCTTGCACAGCACGGTGCGCTGCGCCTGGTCGTTGAGCTTCAGATGCACCCAGTCGACCGTGAAGTCACGCCGCTTCTCCTGCGCGTGGCGGATGAACTCCCCCCGCAGCCGCGCCCGCGTCGTCTGCGGCGGCGTCTCCTTCGCCTCGAAGATCTCCGGGTCCGTCGCCACCCGGTCCACCTCCCCGCGCCGCTCCAGCAGCCCGTACAGGCCCCGCCCACGCCGCAGGTCGTGGTACGCCAGGTCCATCTGCGCCACCCGGGGATGCGACAACGGCAGGTCGTGCTTGCGCTGGTACCGCTCGATCAGCCGCAGCTTCGACACCCAGTCGATCTCCCGCGACACCGGCTCCAGATCACCGGTCTCCACCGCCCGCAACACCCGGCCCCACAGCTCCACCACCCGCTTGGCCGTCTGGTCCCCGCCCCGGCGCTCCACGAACTCCGTCGCCTTCGCCAGGTATTCCTGCTGGATCTCCAGCGCGCTGACCTCCTTGCCGGAGGCCAGCCGCACCTTCCGCCGGCCGGTGATGTCGTGCGACACCTCGCGGATCGCCCGGATCGGGTTCTCCAACGACAGGTCCCGCATCACCACCCCCGCCTCGATCATCCGCAGCACGATGTCCGCGGAACCGACCTTCAGCAGCGTGGTGACCTCGTTCATGTTCGAGTCACCCACGATGACGTGCAGCCGCCGGTACCGCTCCGCGTCCGCGTGCGGCTCGTCGCGGGTGTTGATGATCGGCCGGCTCCGGGTCGTCGCCGACGACACCCCCTCCCAGATGTGCTCCGCCCGCTGCGACAGGCAGTAGACCGCGCCCCGGGGCGTCTGCAACACCTTGCCCGCCCCGCAGATCAACTGCCGGGTCACCAGGAACGGGATCAGCACGTCCGCCAGCCGGCCGAACTCGCCGTGCCGGGAGACCAGGTAGTTCTCGTGGCAGCCGTACGAGTTGCCCGCCGAGTCGGTGTTGTTCTTGAACAGGTAGATCTCACCCGCGATGCCCTCGTCGTGCAGCCGCTTCTCCGCGTCGACGAGCAGCCCCTCCAGGATCCGCTCCCCCGCCCGGTCGTGGGCCACCAGGTCCACCACCGAGTCGCACTCCGGCGTCGCGTACTCCGGGTGGGAACCCACGTCCAGGTAGAGCCGGGCGCCGTTGCGCAGGAACACGTTGCTCGACCGGCCCCACGACACCACCCGACGGAACAGGTACCGCGCGACCTCGTCGGGGGACAGCCGCCGCTGCCCACGGTAGGTACAGGTGACGCCGTACTCGGTCTCAAGGCCGAAGATTCGCCGCTCCATGAGTTGACATTAGTCCTCTCCGGCCCCGAATGGGCAGGGCTGACCACCCGGACACACGCGACCGGCCACCCATGCGGGTGGCCGGCCAGGTGATCACTCCCGCCGAACGGTCACGCCCGGGCGTGTCGGACCCGCGCTACCCCTCCAGGTCCGCCGAGCCGGCCGACGTCGTCGGCTTCCCCGCCTCCTGCGTCGGCGTCGCCGGGGTCTCCGGACGCTCCTCGGTCGCCGGCTCCTTCGACTCCTCCGCCTCGGCGTCCAGCAGCGCGGTCAGCGCCGCGCCGGTGATCCGCCGGAACGTCCGACCCTTGCGGTGCCGGTCCAGGACCGCCACCTCCAACTGGTTCGCCGCGATCGTCCGCGCCGCCCCGCCCTCACCGCCGACGCTGCCCAACGCCGCCACGGCCACCCGGACCGCCTCGCCGAGCGACATGTCCGGCCGGTGCTGCGACTTGAGCACACCGGAAATCGCCTCGGCCTGCCCGCCCATCGCCATCCGGCCCGGCTCGTCGTTGACCGAACCGTCGTACGTCAACCGGTAGAGCGCGTCGGCCTCCGGCGTCGCGCCCACCTCCGCCACGCAGATCTCCACCTCGAACGGCTTCGACTGCTCGGTGAAGATCGCGCCGAGGGTCTGGGCGTACGCGTTGGCCAACGCCAGACCCGTCACGTCCCGCCGGTCGTAGCTCAGGCCGTTGAGGTCGGCCATCCGGACCCCGGCGCGACGCAGATTCTCGAACTCGTTGTACCGGCCCACGGCGGCGAAGCCGATCCGGTCGTAGATCTCGCTGACCTTGTGCAGGGTGCTGGAGAGGTTCTCCGCGACGAAGAGCACCCCGCCGGAGTAGCTCACGACCACCGCGCTGCGGCCCCGGGCGATGCCCTTGCGGGCCAGCTCGGAGCGGTCGCGCATGATCTGCTCGGGCGAGGCGTAGAACTGCATGGCCACGGCGGCGGTTCTCCTTTTGGGCGCTGTGCTGACGACGACTGCTGACTGGGGGTGGAGGCGGGACTCAGCCGCCCGGGTTCTCCATCCGGCCGGCCACCACGGCCTCGGCGATCGCGGCCGTCTCGGCGTCGGTGAGCCGGTGGGTGCCCTCCGCCGTCGCCGTCATCACCACCGGGTAGATCCGCCGGGTCAGGTCCGGGCCACCGGTGGCCGTGTCGTCGTCGGCCGCGTCGTAGAGCGCCTCCACCGCGAGCCGCACCGCGTCGTCGATCGACAGGCCCGCCCGGAACCGCTTCTTCAACGCCGACCGGGCGAAGATCGAACCGGAGCCGATCGCGTCGTAGCCGGTCTCCTCGTAGGGGCCGCCGGTGACGTCGAAGCTGAAGATGCGCCCCGCCCGCGCCGGATCGGCGGCGGCCAGGTCGAACCCGGCGAACAGCGGGATCACCGCCAGGCCCTGCATGGCCGCGCCCAGGTTGCCCCGGATCATCGACGCCAGCCGGTTGGCCTTGCCGTCGAGCGAGAGCATCGCGCCCTCGATCTTCTCGTAGTGCTCCAGCTCCACCTGGAACAGTCGCATCAGCTCGATGCCGATGCCCGCGGTGCCCGCGATGCCGACCAGCGAGTACGCGTCGGCCGGGTGCACCTTCTCGATGTCCCGCTGGGCGATCAGGTTGCCCATGGTGGCCCGCCGGTCGCCCGCCATCACCACGCCCCCGTCGGCCGAGATGGCCACGATGGTGGTCGCGTGCGGCGCCAGGTCGGCGGCCATGCCGGGCGGCAACGGCCGACGACCGGGCAGCATCTCGGGGGCCACCCTGCTCAGGAAAGACGTGAAGGAGGACGTCCCCGCGTTGGTGAACACATCTGGTAGACGCCCGGATGGATCAAAACCCGCTGCCACGTGGTTCCCTTCAGGTACGTGATCGCCCTGGCCAGCCTCGTAGGGCTGTCACGGAACTGGCCAAGACCACCATTACAGTTGAAGCAGAGTATCCCGCGCACCCAACCGGTGCGATGATCGTGGTCCAGATGTTGCGGGGCCGCGCCGCCACAGATCGCGCAGACCCCGCCCTGCTCGGCCAGGAGCTCGTCGAACTCCTTCTGACCCACCCCGTAGCGTTGGCGCAGGTGGTATTCGCGGTTCCCGCCGTAGAGCCGCTGCTTGGTCTCGCGGGTACGGGTGTTGTGACAGGGCTTGCAGTAACTGGCGTAGCCGGTGCTGTCGGACCTGTTCCGAGGGAAGTCCGTTACGGGCTTGGCGGTGCCACAGTCCGGGCAGAAGCGGTGCCCGTCGGGCACTTGCGGCGACTGCTTGACCTCTCGACCGCGAGTTTCCTTCAGCCGCTTCGCATAGCTTGCGCGCGAGCGGACGTTGAAGCACGCCCTGCAGTAGCTGCCGCGACCGGAAGGGCGCTTGGTGCTCGCGCAGAACTCTTCGAGCGCCTTCCACTCGCCGCAGTCGCGGCAGCGGCGCAGCCCGTCTCGATCGTCAAGCGACAGAGGCATGTCCGTTTTGCCCTACTATGCCCTACTGACCTCCTTTTTGTACGTATCCCCTCACGAACTCTTCTGCGTTTTCCTCCAGGACGGAGTCGATCTCGTCGAGCAGGTCGTCGACGTCCTCGGTGATCTCGGCGTGCCGCTCGGCGACCTCCGGGTTCGCCTCGGTGGTGACGTCCTCGATCTCCTCGCCCTGCCGGGCCTTGCCCGACTGCGACTGCCCGCCGCTGTCACGAGTGGCCATTGCTGCCTCCTCCACGATCGTCTCCGACGAACTTACCTCGCGGAGACGACGAAAAGCCCGCCGCGCGCCGGGTTCCCGGCGCGCGGCGGGCCGCGTCGACGGCGGGTCAGCCGCCGGTCAGCGTCTCCAGCAGGTCCTTCGCGCTGACGCACCGGTCGAACAGCGCGCCGACGTGTTTGCGGGTGCCCCGCTCCGGCTCCATCATCGGCACCCGCACCAGCGACTCCCGGCCCACGTCGAAGATCACCGAGTCCCAGCTCGCGGCGACCACCTCCGAGGCGTACTGGGCCAGGCAGCGGCCCCGGAAGTAGGCCCGGGTGTCCTCCGGCGGCTCGGTCATCGCCGTGCGGGTCTGCTCGTCGGTCAGCAGCGTCTTCATCGACCCGCGCTGCACGAGGCGGTGGTAGAGGCCCTTCTCCGGCCGCACGTCGGAGTACTGGAGGTCGACCAGTTGGAGCTTGTGCGAGCCCCAGCCGAGCTTCTCCCGCTCCCGGTAGCCCTCCAGCACCCGCAGCTTCGCGACCCAGTCCAGCTCGTCGGCGCATTCGAACGCGTCGCGGCCGAGCCGGTCGAGGACGCTCTCCCAGCGGTCGAGCACGTCGGCGGTCTGCTCGTCGACGTCGGCGCCGTACCGGTCGTCCACGAAGGAGCTGACCCGCTCGAAGTAGGCCCACTGCACGTCCAGGGCGGTCAGTCGCCGCCCGTCGCGCAGCCGCATCCGGTGCTTCAGCGACGGGTCGTGGCTGACGGCGCGCAGCTCGCCCACCGGGTCGGCGATGCCCAGGTCCGGCCCGAGCGCCTTTTCCTCGATCATGGTGAGGATCAGGGCGGTGGTGCCGACCTTCAGGTACGTGGAGATCTCCGACAGGTTGGCGTCGCCGATGATGACGTGCAGCCGGCGGTATTTGTCGGCGTCGGCGTGCGGCTCGTCGCGGGTGTTGATGATGGGCCGCTTGAGCGTCGTCTCCAGGCCGACCTCGACCTCGAAGAAGTCGGCGCGCTGGGAGATCTGGAAGCCGCTGGCGCCGCCGTCCTGGCCGATGCCGACGCGGCCGGCGCCGCAGACGATCTGCCGGGTGACGAAGAACGGCGTCAGGTACGCGACGATGTCGGCGAACGGCGTCTGCCGGCGCATCAGGTAGTTTTCGTGCGCGCCGTAGCTGGCGCCCTTGTTGTCGGTGTTGTTCTTGTAGAGGTGGATGGGCTGGGTGCCCGGGATGGTGGCGGCCCGGCGGGCCGCCTCGGCCATCACCCGCTCGCCGGCCTTGTCCCACCGGACCACGTCGAGGGGGTTGGTGACCTCGGGGGTGGAGTATTCGGGGTGGGCGTGGTCGACGTAGAGGCGGGCGCCGTTGGTCAGTATGACGTTGGCCAGCCCGAGGTCCTCGTCGGCGAGTGCCTCGGCGGGGTCGTACGCGGCGCCGGAGTAGGTGAAGCCGCGGGCGTCGCGCAGCGGCGACTCCTCCTCGTAGTCCCAGCGGGCCCGGCCGCCCCGGTTGAGTTCGGGGCGCGCCCCGTAGGCGTTGACCACCTGGGAGGAGGTGACCATCGGGTTGGCCCCCGCCTGGCCGGGCACGGAGATGCCGTACTCGACCTCGGTGCCCATGATCCGTCTTACGCTCATCAACCTACCCGCTTCGCTCGCCGACCCGGTCCCCCGTCACGTCGAGCGTAGTCCGCGCCGCGCGGTGCGGGGGCGCGGCGGGCGGGCCACGCCGGGGCGGGTCGGGGTGGGTGCGGGGACGCGACGGGGCCCGCGACGTCGCTGTCGCGGGCCCCGGTCTTGTTGTCGGGGGTTACAGGTACTGGCCGGTGTTGCTGGCGGTCTCGATCGACCGGCCGGCCTCGGTGCCCTTGCCGCCGGAGACGAGCGTGCGGATGTAGACGATCCGTTCGCCCTTCTTGCCGGAGATGCGGGCCCAGTCGTCGGGGTTGGTGGTGTTGGGCAGGTCCTCGTTCTCGCGGAACTCGTCGACGCAGGCGTCGAGGAGGTGCTGCAGGCGCAGGCCCTTGCGGCCGGAGGTGAGGAACTCCTTGATCGCCATCTTCTTGCCCCGGTCGACGATGTTCTGGATCATCGCGCCGGAGTTGAAGTCCTTGAAGTAGAGGACTTCCTTGTCGCCGTTGGCGTAGGTCACCTCGAGGAAGCGGTTCTCCTCGGTCTCGGAGTACATCCGCAGGACCACCGCGTCGATCATGGCGGCGACGGTGGCCTGGGCGTCGCCGCCGTGTTCGGCCAGGTCGTCGGCGTGCAGCGGCAGGCCGGAGAGGATGTACTTGGAGAAGATGTCCTTGGCCGCCTCGGCGTCCGGCCGCTCGATCTTGATCTTCACGTCGAGCCGGCCGGGGCGCAGGATGGCCGGGTCGATCATGTCCTCCCGGTTGGAGGCGCCGATGACGATGACGTTCTCCAGCCCCTCCACGCCGTCGATCTCGCTGAGCAGCTGGGGGACGATCGTGTTCTCCACGTCGGAGGAGACGCCGGAGCCGCGGGTGCGGAAGATGGAGTCCATCTCGTCGAAGAACACGATCACGGGCGTGCCCTCGCCGGCCTTCTCCCGGGCCCGCTGGAAGATCAACCGGATGTGCCGCTCGGTCTCGCCGACGTACTTGTTGAGCAGCTCGGGGCCCTTGATGTTGAGGAAGAAGCTGGTGTGCCTCTCCTTGCCCAGCCGCTCGGCGATCTTCTTGGCCAGCGAGTTGGCCACCGCCTTGGCGATGAGCGTCTTGCCGCAGCCGGGCGGGCCGTAGAGCAGGATGCCCTTGGGCGGGCGGAGCTGGTGCTCACGGAACAGGTCCGCGTGCAGGAAGGGCAGCTCCACCGCGTCGCGGATCTGCTCGATCTGCGACTGGAGGCCGCCGATGTCGGTGTAGTCGACGTCGGGCACCTCCTCCAGGACCAGCTCCTCGACCTCGCTCTTCGGGATCCGCTCGTACGCGTACGCCGAGCGGGGCTCGATCATGAGCGAGTCGCCGGCCCGGATCGGCGAGCCGATCAGGGTCTCGGCGAGGTGCACGATGCGCTCCTCGTCGGAGTGCGAGACCACCAGCGCCCGGTCGCCCGGAGCGCCGTCGGGACCCGCGAGGATCTCCTTGAGCATCACCACCTCGCCGACCCGCTCGAAACCGAACGCGTCGACGATGTTGAGCGCGTCGTTGAGCAGGACCTCCTGGCCACGTCGCAGCTCCGCGACGTCCAGCGAGGGTGAGACGGCCACCCGGAGCTTGCGCCCGCCGGTGAACACGTCCACCGTGCCGTCCTCGTGCGCTGCCAGGAAGACACCGTAGCCACTCGGCGGTTGCGCGAGGCGGTCGATCTCCTCCTTGAGCGTCACGATCTGCGCCCGGGCCTCCTTGAGAGTGCTCACGAGCCGTTCGTTGTTCTCGGTCAGCCGCGCCAACTGTGCCTGGGTGGCCGCCAGCCGCTCTTCGAGCTGCCGGACGTGTCGGGGGCTTTCGGTCAACTTGCGCCGCACCAGAGCGAGTTCCTCTTGAAGGAACGCGACCTGCGTGGAGAGATCGTGGGCCTCCTTCTCCCACCGTGCGGCGCGCGAGTCCGCGTCGTCGCTGCGTGCCACGTCCCACCTCCCCGGGGGGCTTGAACGTTCTGCCCTAACACTAGCCGCTATGAGGCCGATTCGGTCCCACGCAACGCCCTCGTCACTGAACCTTGATCGCCAAGGGTGGCCGCGGGGGCAGGTCGGGGCGTTCGGGTACCGTCGTGTCGTGGGACGGGAAAACATGGGGGTGCGCCGGTGAGCGAGGTCGCGACCGACCAGTTGCAGGTCTGGGTGGACCAGGATCTGTGCACGGGCGACGGCCTGTGCGTGCAGTACGCGCCGGAGGTCTTCGAGTTCGACGTCGACGGGCTGGCCTACGTCAAGGACGCCGACGGCGAGCTGCGGCTCGCCCCGGGCAGCCGGGTGGGGGTGCCCGAGCACCTGCGCCTGGAGGTGATCGACTCGGCGAAGGAGTGCCCGGGCGAGTGCATCCACGTGGTGCGGGGCGACGGCGTCGAGGTCGCCGGCCCGGACGCCGAGGACGACTGAGCCGGGACGCCGGGGACGACTGAGCACAGACCGGTCGCCCGTCCGGGCCGCCCAGGACGGGGCGACCCGGGCGGCGGCGCCCGGGGGCCGGGCTCAGAGCAGCGGCCGGCCCACCACGGAGGCGACCGTCCGGGCGAACTCCTCCAGCCGGGCGATCTGCCCCGCCCCGCCGTCGTCGAGGGTCTTGCCGAAGCGCAGCGCGTCGTGCCGGGGCACCCCGCCGATCTCGTCGCCGGGCGGCGCCTCGTCGAGCGAGGTGAGCAGCAGGTAGACGTCGATGCTGTCGACCCGGATCCGGCCGTCGTCGGTGCGGGTGAGCCGCCGCCGGCAGCCGACCTCGGTGACGGTGGAGACCGGCACCACCCGCAGCGACGAGGTCATCGAGCCGGGCGGCCCCTCCCCCGGCGGCACGTCCTCGCCGTGCCAGAGCACGAGGCGGCTGCCGTCGCAGACCACCACCTCCTGCCACACCCCGTTGACCTCGTTGACGAACCGTTCGAGGGTGAAACCGAGCACGGACGCGCCGCGCAGCACCCCGCCCAGGGCCTCCAGGGCGACGTCCGGGTCCCGCAGGTAGGCCCGCGCCGCCGATTCGAGGTCGGGGTAGGGCGACCAGTCGGGGAAGACCGCCGGCACGTCCTGACCGCCGAAGCCCGGCTGGCTCATCCGGCCACCCCACGCTCCTCCGCCGTGTCGGGCAGCGCCCCGGCGGCCTGGGCGGCGGCGGCCTGGCGGGCCTCGGCGGCCGCGCGCAGCGCCTGCTTGCGTTCGGCGTACGCCTCGGCGCCCTTGCTGGGTTTGCGCCGCCGCGGCGGGGCGGTGACGCCGGGGGCGAGCCGGCGGGCGGAGACGAGGAACGCGGTGTGCGCGATCATCCGGTGGTCGGGGCGCACGGCGAGCCCTTCGGCGTGCCAGTCGCGCACCAGGGACTCCCAGGCGCGCGGCTCGGTCCAGCCACCGCGCTCGCGCAGCGCCTCGACCAGCTCCGAGAGCTGGGGGGTGGTGGCCACGTAGCCGATGAACACCCCGCCGGGCAGGAGGGCCCGCTCGACCATGTCGAGGGCCTCCCAGGGGGTGAGCATGTCCAGGATGATCCGGTCGAAGCCGGTCTCCGCGCAGGCGGCGACGTCGCCGACGTGCAGCCGCCACGCCGGGTGCGGGCCCTGGAAGAACGCCTCGACGTTGCGGCGGGCGATCTGGGCGAAGTCGTCGCGCAGCTCGTAGGAGTGCAGTTCGCCGGTGGTGCCGACGGCCCGCAGCAGGGAGCAGCTCAGCGCGCCGGAGCCGGCGCCGGCCTCGAGGACCTTCGCCCCGGGGAAGATGTCGCCCATGGCGACGATCTGCGCCGAGTCCTTCGGGTAGATCACCTGGGCGCCGCGCGGCATGGACAGGACGTAGTCCGACAGCAGGGGGCGCAGCGCGAGGAACGCGGTGCCGCCGCCGGAGGTGGTGACCACGCTGCCGTCGGGCAGCCCGATCAGCGCGTCGTGGGCGAGGATCCCGCGGTGGGTGTGGAACTCCTTGCCGGGCTCCAGGGTGACCGTGTGCATCCGCCCCTTCGGGTCGGTCAGCTGCACCCGGTCGCCGGGGCGGAACGGCCCCCTGGCGTGGCGGAGGCCCGGCGCGTCGCTGCCGTGGGCCGCCGGCACGGGCGGCGACGCCGGGGTGTCGGCGGACGCCGGCGCGTCGGGGTCGGCCGGGAGGGTGGGGGGATGTGCGGTCACGTGTTCATCTTCCGTTTGGGTTCCAAAAGCTGCGCCAGGTCCGCGATGTGCAGAACGCCGACGACATCTTCGCCTGCCGTCACGACGTACTGTGCGCCCGGGTGGGTCCGCACGGCCTCCATCACCCGTTCCCCGTCGAGGCCGGCCGGCAGGACGGGCAGGCCGGTCAGGGCGCGGGCGACGGCGTCGACGGCGATCCAGGGCCGGCGGGCCGGCGGCACGGCGTCGGCGGCGACGGGGTCGACGAGCGCGACCGGCCGGCCGGCGCCGTCGGTGACGGCGAGCGCGGCGTCGGGGCGGTCGCCCTCGGCGCGGCGGCGCTGCGCCTCGGCCAGCGGCGTGCCGGTGGGTACGGCGAGGACGGGGCGGGCCAGCCGGCGCAGGTCGATCAGCGGGAACCGGCGGCTGATCCGGGCCAGCCGGATGGACTGGCCCGCCCCGCGCCACAGGGTGACGGCGACGAGCAGCATCAGCGGCAGGGCCAGGGGCGCCAGCAGCCGGTTGACGGTCAGCGCGAGCGTCGCCGCGACGGTGCCGACGGCGACGGCCCGGCCGACCCAGCCGGCGACCTCGGTGCCGGTGTGCCGGTCGCGGGTGAGCGCCCACACGGCGGCCCGCAGGGCCCGGCCGCCGTCGAGCGGCAGCCCGGGCAGCAGGTTGAACAGCGCGACGATGACGTTGCTGACCGCGAGCTGGAAGGCGAGCTGGTTGGTCAGGGTGCCGTCGGGCAGCGCCAGGGTGGCGGCGACGGCGGCGACGCCGAGCACCGCGGACACGGCCGGGCCGGCCAGCGACACCAGCAGGTCGACGCGGGGGCTGGGGGCGTCGCGGTCCATCTCCGTGTATCCGCCGAGCAGCTCCAGGGTGATGCCACGCACGCCGATGCCGTAGCGGCGGGCGGTGAGGGCGTGGCCGAGCTCGTGCAGCAGCACCGAGCCGAGCAGCGACACGACGAACCCGACGCCGATCAGGTACGCGCCGAGCTGGGACAGGTCGAGCTGGCGGCGGGCGAACTCGGCGTACGTCACGGTGACCAGCAGGGCCAGCAGCAGCATCGACCCGTTGAGGTGCAGGGGCACGCCGAGGACCCGGCCGACGGTGAGGCCGGGGCGGGTGGGGCGGCGCGGGGGTCGGTCGGTCTGCGGCTGCTCCATCGCCCCGATGCTACGGACCCGACGCCGACGATCACCTGTCGGAGCGGCGCGGTGGGCTTGTCGGACCGGTGGCCTAACCTTCCGGGCATGACGGCGGAACCGGTGATCGACCAGCAGCAGGCGCGGGCCACGGTGGAGGTGCCGGCGACGGTCCGGGCGTCGCTGTCGCCGTCGCGGGCGGCCGACTTCAAGACGTGTCCGCTGCTCTACCGGTTCCGCAGCATCGACCGGCTGCCCGAGCGGCCGAGCGTGGAGCAGGCCCGGGGCACGCTGGTGCACGCGGTGCTGGAGCGGCTGTTCGACCTGCCGGCGGTCGGGCGCACCCCGGAGGCTGCCGGTGACCTGGTGGCCCCGCAGTGGGACCGGCTGGTCACCGAGCAGCCGGAGCTGGCGGCCCTGTTCGACGCCGACGACCCCGACGGCACGGCGGAGTTCCTGCGGTCGGCGTCCGGGCTGCTGGGGGGCTACTTCGCGGTGGAGGACCCGCGCCGGTTGGAGCCGGCCGAGCGGGAGGCGTTGATCTCGGCGGTGGTCGACGACGAGCTGCTGATCCGGGGCTATCTCGACCGCCTGGACGTGGCCCCCGACGGGGCGCTGCGGGTGGTCGACTACAAGACCGGCGGCGCGCCCCGGGAGGCGTTCGAGGCGCGGGCGCTGTTCCAGCTCAAGTTCTACGCGCTGGTGCTGTGGCGCACCCGCGGGGTGGTGCCGCGGGTGTTGCGGCTGCTCTACCTCAAGGACGCGGAGGTCTGCGACTACGCCCCCGACGCGGAGGAGCTGGCGCGGTTCGAGCGCACCGTGGTGGCGTTGTGGCAGGCGATCGAGGCGGCGACGGCCCGGCAGGACTTCCGGCCCCGGCCGAGCCGGCTGTGCGACTGGTGCAACCACCAGGCGCTGTGCCCGAGTTTCGGCGGCACCCCGCCGCCGTTCCCGGCGGCGGCCGCCTCGGCGGATCCGCTGGTCGACGCCCGGTCGCGGCCCAGCCCGCCCGGGGCGGACGAGTGAGGCTCATCCGTGAGGAGGAGGCCGGGTTCACCGTCGGCGACGACTGATCCCGTGTGGGGACGGCTAGCGTTCCCGTATGACCGCAGGGTTGAGGGCGTGGCTGCGCCGCCGCCCGCTGGCCGCCGACGCGCTGCTCGCCGTCGCCCTGGTGCTGGTGGACGCCGTCTTCGTCCTGCTCACCCCGGTCGACTTCCGGCCCGGCCCGCTGCCGGCGGCGCTGGGCTGGAGTGTGCTGTGCGCCGCCCCGGTGGCGCTGCGTCGGGCGGCGCCGTGGCCGGCGGTGGCCGCCGCCGTGGCGACCCTGGCGGTGCCGGTGGTGTTCGGGCACGCCCCGAACACGCAGAGCGCCACCTTCGTGGCGTTGACGTACACGATGGCGGCGCGCCGCCGGGCGCGCCCGGCGGCGCTGGCCGCCGTGGCGTTGTGGGTGCCGGTGGCGGCGATCAACGTCCTCGCCCCGCTCGACGACCCGGTCTTCGAGGTGGGTCCGGTCTATGTGGTGCTCAACAACCTGCTCGTCGCCGTGGTGGCGTACGCGGTGGGCCGGGCGGTGCACGCCCGCCGCGCCTCCACGGAGGCGCTGCGGGAGCGGGCGCGGGTGGCCGAGCAGAACCAGCGGTCCCTGGCCGAGCAGGCGGTCGCCGACGAGCGGCGGCGCATCGCCCGGGAGCTGCACGACGTGGTGGCCCACCACGTGAGCGTGATGGGGGTCCTCGCCACCGGGGCCCGGCGGGTGCTGCGCCGCGACCCGGACGCCGCCGACGAGGCGATCGCCACGATCGAGGACACCGGCCGGGCGACGCTGCGGGAGCTGCGCCGGCTGTTGGACGTGCTGCGCACCGACGCCGAGCCGGCGGCCGACCTGGCGCCGCAGCCGGGGCTGGCGGGCATCGAGCCGCTGGTGGAGCAGGTGCGCGAGGCCGGGCTGCCGGTGACGTTGCGGGTCGAGGGCGCGCCGGGGCCGTTGGAGGAGGGGGTGGCGTTGACGGTCTACCGGATCGTGCAGGAGGCGCTGACCAACGCCCTCAAGCACGCCGGGGAGGCGACGGCGGTGGTGCGGTTGACGTTCGGCGCGGCGTACCTGTCGGTGGAGGTCACCGACACCGGTCGGGGGCCGACGCCGGGCGCGGTCCGGGTCGGGCACGGGCTGGTGGGCATGCGGGAGCGGGTGGGCCTCTACGGTGGGACGCTGCGCGCCGGGGCCCGGCCCGGCGGCGGCTACCGGGTGTACGCGAGGATTCCGGTGGAGCAGCTCGGGGCGGTGCCGGTGTGACCGGGCCGCGCCACGACCAGCCGGCGGGGCCGGCGCGACGGGGGGACCCCAGATGACCGAAGAGGGCGCGCCGCCGCCGCGGCCGGTGCGGATCCTGCTCGCCGACGACCAGCCGCTGCTGCGCACCGGCTTCCGGATGGTGCTGGGCTCCGAGGAGGGGCTGGACATCGTGGCGGAGGCCGGCGACGGCGTGGAGGCGGTGGAGCTGTCGCGCCGGCTGCTGCCGGACGTGGTGCTGATGGACATCCGGATGCCCCGGATGGACGGGGTGGCGGCGACGCGGGCCATCGTCGAGGCCCGGCTGCCGGTGCGGGTGCTGATCCTGACGACGTTCGACCTCGACGAGTACGTGGTGGGGGCGCTGCGCGCCGGGGCCAGCGGTTTCCTGGCCAAGGACGTGCCGGCGGAGGACCTGGTGACCGCGATCCGCACCGTGGCCGCCGGGGAGGCGGTGGTCGCCCCGCGGATCCTCAAGCGGCTGCTGGACCGCTTCGCCGACTCGCTGCCCGACCCGGCGGCGACGCCGCCGAGGGCGCTCAGCACGCTCACCGAGCGCGAGCGGGAGGTGCTGGTGCAGGTGGCGCGGGGGCTGTCCAACGCGGAGATCGCCCGGGAGCTGACGGTCAGCGAGACGACCGTGAAGACCCACGTGGGGCACGTGCTGACGAAGCTGGGGCTGCGCGACCGGGTGCAGGCCGTGGTGCTCGCGTACGAGTCGGGCCTGGTGCGGCCCCGGGCGTAGCCGGACCGTCGTCGGGGGGGCCGGCGCGCGCGGCGCGTAGCGGTCAGGGGCAACCCTGAGCCGGCATCGGGGCCCACCCGCAGCGGGAAATCCGCCACCACTCCGCCCGAAGTCGGAGGGTCCGGCGGCGTCGGGGGCCGAGGATGGGCACATGCCCACACCGGGCCAGCGGGGGCCGGTGCGGCCCAGCCCGACGGAAGAGGTAGATGACGTGACCGCGACGACAGGCCGGCAGGCGCAGGCCGCGGCCCGCGCAAGCGACGTGTGGAAGGTGTACGGCAGCGGCGAGGCGCAGGTCGTCGCGCTGCGGGGGGTGAGCGCCGAGTTCGAACGGGGCAGGTTCACCGCGATCATGGGCCCGTCGGGGTCGGGCAAGTCGACGCTGATGCACTGCCTGGCGGGCCTGGACGCGGTGACCCGGGGCACGGTGGCGATCGGCGACACCACCGTGACGGGGCTCGGCGACGCCGGGCTGACGAAGCTGCGCCGCGACAAGGTGGGTTTCATCTTCCAGCAGTTCAACCTGCTGCCGACGCTGACGGCGAAGGAGAACATCCTGCTGCCGTTGTCGATCGCCGGGCGCAAGCCGGATCCGGCCTGGTACGACGTGGTGATCGGCACGGTGGGGTTGCGCGACCGGCTCGACCACCGCCCGGCGCAGCTCTCCGGCGGCCAGCAGCAGCGGGTGGCGTGCGCGCGGGCGCTGGTCGCCCGCCCCGAGGTGATCTTCGCCGACGAGCCGACGGGCAACCTGGACTCCCGGTCCGGCGCGGAGGTGCTGAGTTTCCTGCGCAACTCGGTGCGCGAGCACGGCCAGACGATCGTCATGGTGACCCACGACCCGACGGCCGCCGCGTACGCCGACCGGGTGGTGTTCCTCGCCGACGGGGAGATCGTGTCGGAGCTGATCGAGCCGACGGCCGACACGGTGCTGGACACGATGAAGAAGCTGGACGTCCCCGCCGCGACCGAGGTGGGCAACTGATGTTCCGGGCGACCATGAAGAGCCTGCTGGCGCGGAAGGTGCGCCTGGTCCTGTCCGGCCTGGCGGTGGTGCTCGGCGTCATGTTCGTCTCCGGCGCGTTCGTGCTCACCGACACCCTCGGCCGGTCCTTCGACGCGGTGTTCGCCGACGCGTTCGCCGGCGTCGACGTCAACGTGGCCGCGAAGCCGAAGCTGGAGGTGGGCGAGGGCGAGGGCGAGCAGGTGTCCCCGCCGTTCGCCGCGGACGTGGTGGACCGGGTGCGGGCGGTGCCCGGGGTGGCGTCGGCCACGGGCCTGGTCAACGCCGACGGGGCCCGGCTGATCGGCAGCAACGGCAAGGTGGTCACCTCGTTCGGTCCGCCGCAGCTCGGCGTGAACTGGACCGGCGAGTCCGACCTGGTGCGGCTGCGGGAGGGGCGCGGCCCGCAGGCCGACGACGAGATCGCGGTGAACGCGGCCCTCGCGGAGGCCGCGAAGGTGAAGGTGGGTGACCGGGTCGGCGCGCTGACGGCGTTCGAGTCGAAGCGGCGCGAGTTCACCCTGGTCGGGGTCTTCGGCTACAGCAGCGGCCGGGACACCATCGGCGGGGCGAACGAGGTCGCGTTCACCACGCCCGCCGCCCAGCGGCTGATGCTCGGCGCGCCCGGCACGTTCAACAACGTGACCGTGCGGGCCGCCGACGGGGTACGCCCGGAGACGGTGCGCGACGACGTGGCCCGCACGCTGGGCGCCGGCTTTGACGTGAAGACCGGCGAGGAGCTCTCCGCCGCCTCGTCGGCCAGCCTGAAGGAGGGGCTGTCGTTCTTCAACAAGGTGCTGCTCGGCTTCGCCGCGGTGGCGCTGCTGGTGGGCACGTTCCTGATCCTCAACACGTTCTCGATCATCGTGGCGCAGCGGACCCGGGAGCTGGCGCTGATGCGCGCGATCGGCGCGAGCGGGCGGCAGATCATCGGTTCGGTGGTGCTGGAGGCCCTCGCGATCGGCCTGGTCGCCTCGGTGCTCGGACTGGGCGCGGGCGTCGGGGTGGGCGCGCTGCTGGCCTGGGCGTTCGGCAGGTTCGCCGGGGGGCTGGAGCTGGCCGGGATCGGGGTGCCCCCGCAGGCGGTGGTCGGCGCGTTCGCCGTCGGCATGCTGATCACGGTGGTCGCGGCGCTGCTGCCGGCGCTGCGGGCGGCGCGCATTCCGCCGATCGCGGCGATGCAGGACGTGGCCACCCCGGACCGGCCGCTGACGAAGGTCACGGTGTCCGGGGCGGCGGTCACCGCCCTCGGCGGCGGGCTGCTGGCCGTCGGGCTGACCGGCAACGCGGGCGGGGCCACGCTGACGGTGATCCTGGCCGGGGTGCTGTTCACGTTCATCGGGGTGGCGCTGCTGACCCCGCTGATCAGCCGCCCGGTGGTGTCGCTGCTCGGGGCGTTGTTCGCCTGGTCGGTGCCGGGCCGGCTGGGCCGGTTGAACTCGGGGCGCAACCCGCGCCGCACGGCGATCACCGCCGCCGCGCTGATGGTCGGCATCGCCCTGGTGACCGGGGTGACGGTGATCCTGGACTCGGCGAAGTCGAGCATCTCCGCCTCGGCGGAGCGCATCGTCGACGCGCAGTTGGTGATCTCCGGGGCGCAGACGGGGCCCCGCCCGCCCACGTTCGACGTGTCGGTGGTGGACAAGGCGGCCGCCCTGCCGGGGGTCGACGCGGCGCTGGGCGTCTACAACGACAACGCGATCGTCGACGGCGACCGGACGTACGTGGTGGCGCTGACCGACCTGGCCGCGATGGCCCGCATCTACGGCACCGTGCCGCAGTCGGGCACGGCCGCCACCCTCAAGCCGGACCAGGTGGCGCTGAGCGTGTCCGGCGCGAAGGAGCTGGGCAAGTCGGTGGGTGACCGGCTGACCGCGCAGTTCGCCCGGGGCGCGGGGCCGCACACGTACACGGTGGCGGCGGTGTTGCCCGACGAGCGGTCCATCGGGTCGATCATCCTGCCCCGGCAGGCGGGGCCGGAGTTCACCAACCCGGAGCCGTTCTCGGCCCTGGTGCGGCTGGCCCCGGGCACGCCGGTGTCGCAGGTGCAGCCGCAGCTCGACGCGCTGGTCGCCGACAACCCGGAGGTGTCGGTGGCCGACCGGGCCAGCTACATCGAGCAGCAGACCAGCGGTTTCGACACCCTGCTCACCATGATCCAGATCCTGCTGGCGCTGGCCATCGTGATCGCCGTGCTGGGCATCGTCAACACCCTGGCGCTGTCGGTGCTGGAACGCACCCGGGAGCTGGGGCTGCTGCGGGCGATCGGGCTGCGCCGGGCGCAGACCATGCGGATGATCACCGTGGAGGCCGTGGTGATCTCCGTGTTCGGCGCGCTGCTCGGCGTCGCGGTCGGCACCGGCCTCGGCGCGGCGGTGGTGCGGGCGCTGCGGGACGAGGGGATCACCGACCTGGTGCTGCCGTGGTCGCAGATGGGGATCTTCCTCGGCCTGGCCGCGCTGATCGGGGTGGTCGCGGCGGCGCTGCCGGCGGTCCGCGCCGCCCGGATCAACGTCCTGGGCGCGATCGCCCACGACTGAGGCGCAAGGAAGGGCCCCCTGTTAACGCTTTCGGCATAGCAGGGGGCCCTTCTTAACGCCGGTCGCCGGGTCGGGTCGACCACGGCGGGCGGCTCGCCGGACCCGCGCGGGTTACCAGCCCGGGTCCGTCGCCGGGCTACGACGGGATCGGCTGGTCGGGGGCGTCCGCCCGGGACCGGCGCCCGGCCGCAGGGGCCAGTCCCACCGTGAGGGCCAGTGCCACCAGCAACGCGCTGACCCACAGCGGCGACCGGTAGCCGAGGCCCGCGCCGATCGCGACGCCGCCCAGCAGGGGGCCGACGGCCGCGCCCACGTTGAGGGCGGCGGTCGCGAAGGAGCCACCCAGTGACGGCGCATCGGCGGCCCGGTAGAGCACCAGCGTGATCAGTGTGGCCCCGACGGCGAACGACAGCGTCCCCTGCACGAGAACGAGCAGCATCGCCACCGGGGCGATGGCGGCGGTCGCCGCGAACAGCAGCCAGCCGACGAGCAGGGCCAGACCGCCGGGCACCAGGATCCGCGTCGGCCGGGTGTCCGACAGCCGGCCGGCGATGGTGACGCCGACGAAGGATCCCAGGCCGAAGACCGCGAGCAGCGCCGGCACCCACACCCTGTCGTACCCGCTGACGTCGGTGGCCAGCGGGGCCAGGTAGGTGAAGGTGCAGAAGGTCGCGCCGTTGACCAGCGCGGCCAGGGCCAGGGTCACGGCCAGTCGGGGGCGGCGCAGCGCGCGCAGTTCCCGCCGCGCGTCGGGCACGGACGCGCCCGGCGCCATGGGCGGCACGCAGCGCAGGATCGCGAAGGCGGCGGGCACCGAGACGGCGGCCACCGCCCAGAAGGCCGACCGCCAGCCCCACAGGTTTCCGAGCACGGCACCGGCGGGCACCCCCACGACGCAGGCGAGGGTGACGCCGCCGAGCAGCACGGAGGCGGCCCGGCCCTTGGCGTGGGGCCCGGCCAGGCCGACCGCCGTGGCGAGCCCCACGGCCAGGAACCCGGCGTTGGCCACGGCACCGACGACGCGGGTGGCCAACAGGATGCCGAAGCTGCCGGTGACCGCCCCGACCACGTGGGCGGCGATGAAGGCGGTCAGGAAGGCCAGCAACGCCCACCGTCGGGGCCAGCGCAGGCTGAGCACGGCCATCAGCGGCGCCCCGATGATCATTGCGGCGGCGAAGGCAGAGGTGAGCGTGCCGGCCGCCGGGACGGAGACCCGCAGGTCGGCGGCGATGTCCGGGATCAGGCCGGCCAGCATGAACTCGGAGGTTCCCTGGGCGAAGACGGCGAGCCCGAGGATGTAGATCACAATTGGCATGACGACTCCACAACCGCGTCGTGGGTGGATGGCGGGGACGCGGCGGGCCACGGGACGGCGGATTCGGCGAGCCGGCCGTACGGGTGCCACCGCGAGAGGACTTCCGGGCAGGCGGGCACCCGCCACTGCGTGGCGGAGGGCAGGCGCCCCGGGAAACCGTGGAGTCGGTGGCGAGGCGGCGACGGGCGTGCCGCCTCAGCGTGGGCTGAGGCTCAGCGCGACATCATCAGGGGCCAGCCACCGGACAGCGGTGGCTGGCGTCTGGACGCCTCGGGGCCGGACACGCAGCGAAGGCTAGCCGCCGCGCGCAGCAGCGTCAATCGCGGCGCGGGGCGTCGGCGGCGGGCCCGCCGAGGAGGGCGGCGAGCAGCTCCAGGTCCGCGCCGGTCAGGCTGTCGAGCTGGTGTACGCCGTCGGCCGGCGCGATCGGCACCTCCACCGGCACCGCCAGCACGGCCGCGCCCGCGGCGAGGGCGCTGGCCACCCCGGTCGGGGAGTCCTCGATCGCCACGCAGCGGGCGATCGGCACGCCGAGCAGCCGGGCGGCGGTCAGGTACGGCTCGGGGTGCGGCTTCGCCGCGCCCACCTCGTCGCCGCAGACCACCGCGTCGAAGCTGTCCCGGCCCAGGGTGTCCAGCGCCACCTCCACCAGCGGCCGGCCGCTGGAGGTGACCAGGGCGGTGGGGATGCCCGCCGCGCGGACCGCGCGCAGCAGCGCCAGCGCGCCGGGCCGCCAGCGCAGCCCGGTGCGGAACAACTCCAGGATCCGGGCGTCGATCCACGCCGCGCTGACCAGCGGGTCACGGTGCGGCTGGCCGAGGTCGTCGTGCAGGATCCGCATCGCGTCGGCCATGCTGGTGCCGATGAGCGCCTTGCGGCCGGCGTCGGAGAGGGTGGCGCCGTACTCGGCGGCGAGCTCGCGCAGCGCGACGTCCCACAGCTTCTCGCTGTCGACCAGGGTGCCGTCCATGTCGAAGAGCACGGCGGCCGGATGGTGGCTGCTCAGGGGGTCCTCCAGGCGTCGCGGGGTCGACCCGATCCTTGCAGCCGGCCCGCCCCGGCCGGGACCCGGTCCCCGCCCCGTCCACGCCCGGCGGTCCCTCCACCGCCCGTCGGCCGGCCCGCCGCGCCCGCCGTCAGCCCAGGTTGCAGGCCGCGAGGCCCTGCTCGTATCCCCGGAAGAAGTGGTCGGTGCGCTGCTCGGCGGTGCCGTGCGCCCCCTCGGCGAACCACGGCTGGTCGGGGTCGTCGCCGACGGCGAGCAGCCCCTCCCGGAACTCGTCGAGGTCGCCGTCCTCCAGCCGAAGCTGACCGGCCTCGATCGAGCCGCCGATGTACGCCCCGGCCATGCAGTCGGCCTGCAGCTCCTGCTGGATGGTGAACTGGGCGCGCAGGCCGAGGCGCGCCTGGATGCCGTGGGCGTACTCGTGGCCGAGCAGGTAGTACAGGAACGCGTCGCCGACCTGCCGGAAGGCCGCGACAGACCAGCGGACGTCGTAGGCGATGAAGTCGCCCGCCGAGCAGTACACGGCGTTGTTGCGGGGCAGGGCCTGCCCGGCGCAGGAGACCTCGCCCTCCCGCTGGTAGGGCACGACCCTCCGGATCGGCTGGAACCGCCGGCCCGACGCCCGGAACTGCGCGGTCCAGTAGATCTCGGCCTTGTCCACCGCGACGGCCATGTCCTCGGTGAACTCGGCCACGCTGGTGGTGCCGTCCGCGCGGGTCTGCGCCGCCTGCGGCGAGCTGGGCTGGCGGGTCGACCGGGGCAGGGGTTGCTGCGGCTCGTCCTCGTTCACCCCGCCGACCACGCAGCCGCTGGCCAGCACCAGCGCGGCCAGCAGACCGGCCAGCGGGCCGCCGGGCCGACGTCCCGACCGTGCCGTCACAGTGCGCCTCCCCGGCTCGCCCCACCGGTCCACTACCCCGGCTCCCCGTCGATCATGCCCGGCCGGCGACACGGTGACCATCCCCGATCGCGGCCGACCGCGGGCCGTACCGGAGGCGACGCCCCGGCCCGCTGGGTGACGCCCGTCAGGGGCCCGCGGCAAGGAATCAGGGGCTCGCGGCAAGGAAGACGAACGCGGCCAGCAGGACGAGGTGCACGCCGCCCTGCAACAGGGTGGCCCGGCCCGGCACCACGGTCAGCACGCCGGTGACGACGGTCAGCGCCAGCAGGGTCAACTGGGTGCCGCCGAGCCCGAGCAGCAGCGGCCCGTCGAGCCAGATCGAGGCGATCGCGATGGCGGGGATGGTCAGGCCGATGCTGGCCATGGCCGAGCCGAGGGCCAGGTTGAGGCTGATCTGCACCCGGTCGCGGCGCGCGGCGCGGGCCGCCGCGAGGGTCTCCGGCAGCAGCACCAGCAGCGCGATCACCACACCGACGAACGCCTGCGGCAGGTTCGCCGCCGACACCCCGGCCTCGATCGCCGGGGACACCATCTTCGCCAGGCCCACCACGGCGATCAGCGCCACCAGGAGCATGACCAGGCTGGCCAGGGCGGCGCCGGCCGACGGCGGGTCGGCGTGCCCGTCGCCGTCGGCGTCGGCGACGGTCCCGTCGGAGGTGACCGGCAGGAAGTAGTCGCGGTGCCGGCCGGTCTGCACCAGCACGAACAGCCCGTACAGGGCGAGCGACGCCACGGCGGCGAAGACGAGCTGCGGCGGGGAGAACTCGGGGCCGGGCCGGCTGGTGGTGAAGGTCGGCACCACCAGGCTGAGGGTGGCCAGGGTGGCCACGGTGGCCAGGGCCCCGCCGGTGCCCTCGGGGTTGAACACCGCCACCCGGCGGCGCAGCGCCGCGAGCAGCAGGGACAGGCCGAGGATGCCGTTGCAGGTGATCATGACGGCGGCGAAGACCGTGTCCCGGGCCAGCGAGACGGTCTTGTCCCCGCCGCTGATCATCAGGGTGACGATCAGGGCCACCTCGATCACCGTGACCGCGACGGCGAGGACCAGCGAGCCGAACGGCTCCCCCACCTTGTGGGCGACCACCTCCGCGTGGTGCACGGCCGCGAGCACCGCCCCGGCGAGGAACGTCGCGACCACCCCCACGACCAGCGGGGGCAGCTCCCTGCCCCAGGTCAGAGCCAGGATCACCACGGCCAGCACGGGCACGGTGAGGGTCCAGTCGGTGACACGGGAGCGCAGGAGGGCCAGCATGGTGTCAACCCTGCCAGAAATCACGATCATCGCCCACAGTTCGGGACGCGACCCCGACCCGTGGCCCCTCGTCGCGGCTGGGCCGTTTCGGTCACGGCGGACACCCGACCATGA
This sequence comes from Micromonospora sp. NPDC002575, assembly GCF_042889525.1. Classification (NCBI taxonomy): domain Bacteria; kingdom Bacillati; phylum Actinomycetota; class Actinomycetes; order Micromonosporales; family Micromonosporaceae; genus Micromonospora; species Micromonospora sp. NPDC002575. The sequence continues at coordinate 362,330 of NZ_JBIARA010000002.1, forward strand.
TGCCCGACAATACGGGAACGCCTCTCGGGCAAGCTCTTCCCGCACTCCGGAAGCAGGAAATGAACAAGCCTCACGACTGATGCGCGACTCAGTCACCGGTCGATACGTTGTGACGCCCCCGAGTACCGGAGTCACACCATGTCATCTGGCGCCGCAACGCCCCTGATCTCCGTCATCGTCCCCACCTACAACCGTTCACCCCTGCTGCACGGCACCCTGACCGCGCTCGCCGGCCAACGGATGCCCACCGAGCGGTACGAGGTCGTCGTCGCCGACGACGGTTCCACCGACGACACCCGCCAGACCGTCGACGCGTTCGCCGACCGGTTACGCCTGCGCTACCACTTCCAGCCTGACCTCGGCTTCCGCGCCGCCGCCGCCCGCAACGCCGGCGCGCGGCTGGCCACCGGCGGCGTCCTCGCGTTCGTCGACACCGGCGTGCTGCCCGGCCCCGACTTCCTGGCCGCCCACCTCGCCGCCCACGCCCGCCCCGGGCCGCCCCGCGCCGTCCTCGGCTACACCTTCGGCTACCAGCCCGGCGATCCCCTCCCCGGGCTGGAGGCCGCGACCCGCGACCGCACCCCCGAGGAGATCGTCCGCGCGTTCGGCGCGCTGCCCTCCTTCCAGGACGGCCGGCACGCCACCTTCGCCAGCACCGCCTTCGACCTGTCCCGCGTCCCCCTGGCCTGGCAGCTGTTCTGGTCGCTCAACTGCTCCGTGCCGGCGGCGGACTTCCACGCCGTCGGCGGCTTCGACGAGGACTTCCGCTCCTGGGGCGGCGAGGACATCGAGCTGGGCCTGCGCCTGGACCGCCACGGGCTCGCCTTCGAGGTCAGCCGCGAGGCGTGGGCGGTGGACAGCCCGCACCCCCGGGAGGCCACCGCCGACACCGGCGACGACCCCAGCAACGTCCTGACCATCCTGCGCAAGCACCCCGAGCCGGTGCTGGAGCTGCTCTGGGCCTGGTTCGCCCGGCACCTGCCCCAACTGGAGGACAACCGCGCCTGGCACCTGCGCCAGGAGCTGCCCGCCATCCGCCGCGCCGTCAACCGGGTCCGCGCCCTCGACGTCACCGCCGAACTGGCCCGGCTGCGCGACACCGTGCCGCCCGGCGCCCGGATCGCCGTGTTCGGTTGCGGCGGCGAACTGCCGCCCGGATTCCCGCCCGCCCACCTGTTCGACTACGACGAGACGCTGCTCGCCAAGCTCCGCGACGACCCGGCGCGCCACGCCCGCCACGCCCTCGGCATCCGCACCGTCCTGGCCGACGACGCCGTCGACGTCGTCTGGCTGACCTCCCGGATGACCCCGCTGTGGCGGCGCTGGCGCGCCCACCTCCTCGCCGAGGCCCGCCGCATCGGCGGCTCGGTGCAGGGCCCACTGGTGCAGGGGCCGCTGGCGCAGGTGGCCGCCGCCGCGTCCATCGCGGCCGGCTGACCGGCCCGTACCACTGCGTGCCGCCGGCCGGCCGACCCCGCGCCGGCCGGCGACACCCCCGGCTGTCAGCTCCGGGCCCGAGGCGTACGCCAGATCCGCAGCTCCGTGTCGGGCGCCCGCTCGGCGAACCATCCCCCGGACGACGATGCGAGAAGCAGGGCCCGCAGGTCGGCGTCGAACTCCGCCAGCCGCGACCCGAACAGGTGCGGCGCCCCGTCCGAGCGCGAGTGCACCCACGCCACCACGTCGTCGACCGACCGCCGCGCCACCGCACCGGAGGACACCCGCAGCCGCGTGGGGCCCACGAACCCCGCCCCGGCCAGGACCCGCTCCTCGCCGCCCGGCGTCCCATGGGGCAGGAACCCCCGACCGGCCCGCCGCACCGGCCCGAGCCAGCGGCGCACCAGGTCGGCGACCGCCTCGTACGGGGGCGCCGGATGCGGCAGCCCTTCCGTCGACAGCGGCTCCTTGACCTCGGCGACGTGCGCGAACGCCCCGCCCGGCGGCAGCATCCCCCGCACCGTCGCGGCGACGGCGGCCTGCGCCATCCAGTGGAACGACTGCGCGAACACCGCCACCCGGAACACGCCCAGCCCGGCCGGCAGGTCCTCGGCCCGCGCCCGTACCCACCGGATGTTGCCCACGCCGTCGCGGGCGGCCCGCAGCCGCGCCCGGGCCAGCATCCCGGCGTCGGGGTCCACGCCCACCGCCTCGGCGAAGCAGCCCGCCAGCGGCACGGTCACCGTTCCCGGGCCGCAGCCCACGTCCAGCAGCCGCCCCGACCCGTCCAGCCCCAGCTCGTCGGCCAGCGCCGCCACGAGCCCCTTCGCGTAGGGCAGCCGGCCCCGCTCGTAGTGTGCGGCGGTCCCCTCGAACAGCGACTCGTCCCACGTCCACCGGTCCGTCACGGCCGCACCCTCACCCGCGGTCACCATGTCGGCGACATAGCGGCATCCCGGCCTGCTGATACCGCCATGTCGCCGACATGGCGCAGGCGCGGGGCGGGCGTCGCTCATGGCGCGGGTGCCGGGCGGGACGTCGCTCTTGGCGCGGGGTGGCGGAGGCCCGCGAGGACGAGGGTCACGACCTGGTCCGCGTCGGCGCGGAAGTCCGGGTGGTCGTACGCCGCGCAGATGCCCTGGAGGGCCATCATGACGGCACCGGCGCTCACGTCGTCGCGGATGGTCCCCGCCTCGGCGGCGGAGGCCAGGAGGTCGGCGACGACCTGCTGCAGGGCCTGGGCGCCCTCGGCCATCACGTCCGAGCGGGTGGCCATGAGCGCCGCGAGGGTGCGGGCGATGCCCTGGTGGGCGTGCAGGTGGGCGACGAGGCCACGCAGGAAGGACTCCAGCGCCTCGTCGGCGGGGAGGGTGGCGAGCAGGGTGCGGGCGCGGTCGCACAGCGCGGCGAGTTCTTCGCGGTAGACCGCTTCGGCCAGCGCCTCCCGGGTGGGGAAGTGGCGGTACAGCGTGCCGGTGCCCACGCCGGCCAGCTTGGCGAAGTCGTCGAAGCGCAGGTCAAAGCAGTTGTTGGCGAAGAGTTCACGCGCCTTGGCGATCAAGGCGTCACGGTTGCGGCGGGCGTCGGCGCGCAGCGGCTTGGCATCGGTCACGTGTGGCCCCATGTTGACAAGTGGAGACTGTCTCCATATTTTGGAAGTGGAGATGGTCTCCAATTGTAGCTTGCGGGGTGGCGCGTGAAGATCTTGATGTTCGGCCGGGGCGTCATCAGCGCCGTCTACGGGTGGGCCCTGGAACGGGCCGGGCACCATGTCGAGTTCTACGTCCGGCCGGGGCGGGCGGCGGCGTACGGGGACGCGATCGACCTCGATCTGCTCGACGCGCGACGGCTGCCCTGGGGGAAGCGCGTCACCGAGAAGTGGCCGGTGCGCTACCGCGAGTCCCTGGAGCCGGACCACGACTTCGACCTGATCGTGCTCAGCGTGCAGCACTACGGCTTCGCGGAGGCCACGGCCTTCCTGGGTCCACGGGTGGGCGGGGCCACGGTGCTCGTCTTCAACAACCTGTGGGTCGAGCCGCTGACCGCCATCGAACATCTCCCCACCGAGCAGGTGGCCTGGGGCTTCCCCGGGGCCGGCGGCGGTTTCGGCGACGACGGTGTGCTGCGCGCGGCGCTGCTGCCCGTCGTCTTCCTCGGCACGCTGGGCCAACCACCGACCGAGCGCGAGCGGGCCGTACGCGAGCTGTTTCGCGCAGCGGGGTTCACGTTCCGGGAGGACCCCGACTTCCGGGGCTGGCTGGCGATCCACTTCATTCAGAACGCGGGCCTGCACACGCAGAGCCTGAGGCGAGGGTCCCTGTCCACGCTGACGCGCCGCGACGTACGCGAGGCGATCCTCGCCGTCCGCGAGCTGCTGCCACTGGTCGAGGCTCGCGGCGTCGAGCTGCGGCGGCATCGGGGCGACCTGCTGCCGTTCACCGCACCCGTCTGGCTGGCCGCACCGGCAGTCGCCTGGCTGCTCGCCCGCTTCCCGCCGATGCGCAGGGTGACGACGGCGCACGCCAACCCCGAGGAACTGCGGGCGGTCTGCCGCGACGCCCTGGCGGAAGCCCGCAGGCTGGGGGTGAAGGTGCCCCGGCTGGAGGCAGCCGAGCCCTACTTCACCGACGGTCACCTGGCATTGAAGTAGTGCGCCTCCGGGTGGTGCACCACGATCGCGTCCGTCGCCTGCTCCGGCACGAGCTGGAACTCCTCCGACAACTCCACCCCGATCCGCTGCGCGCCCAGCAGGTCCACGATCTTCGCCCGGTCCTCCAGGTCCGGGCAGGCCGGGTAGCCGAACGCGTACCGGCAGCCCCGGTAGTCGGCGCGCAGCAGGCCCGCCAGGTCCGCCGGGTCGTCGTCGGCCACCGTACGGCCGCCCGGCAGCGCCAGCTCCGCGCGGATCCGCCGGTGCCAGTACTCCGCCAGGGCCTCGGTGAGCTGCACCGACAGGCCGTGCACCTCCAGGTAGTCGCGGTAGGAGTTGCCGGCGAACATCTTCGCCGTGTAGTCGCTGATCGGCTGCCCGACGGTCACGAGCTGCAACGCCACCACGTCGAGCCCGTCGCCGCGCGGCCGGAAGAAGTCGGCCAGGCACAGCCGCCGCTCCTGCCGCTGCCTCGGAAACGAGAACCGGGCCCGCTCGGTGCGCCCGTCCCCGTCGAGCACCACCAGGTCGTTGCCCTCCGAATACGCCGGAAAGTACCCGTACACCACGGCCGCCTCCAGGACCTTGTCGGCGGTCAGCCGGTCCAGCCAGTAGCGCAGCCGGGGCCGCCCCTCGGTCTCCACCAACTCCTCGTACGACGGGCCCTTGCCGCCCCGCGCGCCCCGCAGCCCCCACTGCCCCAGGAACGTCGCCCGCTCGTCCAGCAGCGCCGCATACTCCGCCAGCGGCACCCCCCGCACCACCCGCGTGCCGAGGAACGGCGGCGTCGGCACCGCCACGTCGACCGCCACGTCCGAGCGCACCGACGCGTCGTCCAGCCCCGGCAGCGCCTGACCGACCGTCGCCCGCTGCCGCTCGCGGCGCTGCCGCCGGGCCGCCAGGGCCGCCTCCCGCTGCGGGTCCACCACCGGAGCGCCGCCCCGCTTGGCCGCCATCACCCGGTCCATCAGCGACAGCCCCTCGAACGCGTCCCGGGCATAGTGCACCTGACCGGGGAACGCCGCCCGCAGGTCGTCCTCCACGTACGCCCGGGTCAGCGCCGCCCCGCCGAGCAGCACCGGCCAGCGCTGCGCCACCCCGCGCTCGGCCATCTCGGCCAGGTTCTCCTTCATGACCACCGTGCTCTTGACCAGCAGCCCCGACATCCCGATCGCGTCGGCCCGATGCTGCTCGGCCGCGTCGAGGATCGCCGAGATCGGCTGCTTGATGCCGATGTTGACCACCTCGTAGCCGTTGTTGGACAGGATGATGTCCACCAGGTTCTTGCCGATGTCGTGCACGTCGCCCTTGACCGTGGCCAGCACGATCCGGCCCTTGCCGCCGTCGTCGGCCTTCTCCATGTGCGGCTCCAGGCAGGCCACCGCCGTCTTCATCACCTCGGCCGACTGGAGCACGAACGGAAGCTGCATCTGGCCCGAGCCGAACAGCTCCCCGACCACCCGCATGCCGTCCAGCAGCAGGTCGTTGATGATCGACAGCGGCGACCGGCCCTCCGCCATCGCCGCGTCGAGGTCGGCCTCCAGGCCGTTGCGCTCGCCGTCGACGATCCGCCGCCGCAGCCGCTCGTCCAGCGGCAGCGCCGCCAGCTCCTGCGCCCGGGTGGCCCGCGCCGACGAGGCGTCCACCCCCTCGAAGATCTCGATGAACCGCTGCACCGGGTCGTGGCCGGCGCGCCGCCGGGCGTACACCAGATCCAGCGCGGCCTCCCGCTGCTCGTCGGGGATCCTCGACATCGGCAGGATCTTGCTGGCGTGCACGATCGCCGAGGTCAGCCCCGCCCGCACGCACTCGTGCAGGAAGACCGAGTTGAGCACCTGCCGGGCCGCCGGGTTCAGCCCGAACGACACGTTCGACACGCCGAGGGTGAAGTTGACCCCCGGCCAGCGCCGCGCGATCTCCCGGATCGCCTCAATCGTCTCGACGCCGTCGCGGCGGGTCTCCTCCTGGCCGGTGGCGATCGGGAACGTCAACGCGTCGATCAGGATGTCGGACCGGCGCAGCCCCCACCGACCGGTCAGGTCCTCGATCAGCCGCCGCGCGACCCGCACCTTCCACTCGGCCGTGCGGGCCTGCCCCTCCTCGTCGATGAGCAGGGCCACCACCGCCGCCCCGTGCTCGACGACGACCGGCATCACCCGGGCGTAGCGGGAGCCCGGCCCGTCGCCGTCCTCGAAGTTGACCGAGTTGACCACGCACCGCCCGCCGAGCATCTCCAGCCCGGCCTCGATCACCGCCGGCTCGGTCGAGTCCAGCATGACCGGCAGCGTGGACGCGGTGGCGAACCGCCCGGCCAGCTCCCGCATGTCCCGGGCGCCGTCGCGGCCCACGTAGTCCACGCACAGGTCCAGCAGGTGCGAGCCGTCCCGGGCCTGGCCGCGGGCGATCTCCACGCACGCCTGCCAGTCGCCGGCCAGCATCGCCTCCCGGAACGCCCTCGACCCGTTGGCGTTGGTGCGCTCCCCCACCATCAGGACGCTGGCGTCCTGCGCGAACGGCACCTGGTGGTAGATCGAGGAGACCCCGGCCTCGGGGCGCGGCTCGCGGGCGCCCGGCCGCGCCCCGCGCAGCCGCTCGGCGACCAGCCGGACGTGCTCCGGCGTCGTCCCGCAGCACCCGCCGACCAGCGACACCCCGTACTCGGCGACGAACCGCTCCAGCGCGTCGGCCAGCTCCACCGGGGTCAGCGGGTAGACCGCGCCGTCGGCGGTGAGCTGCGGCAGGCCGGCGTTCGGCATCACCGACAGCGGCACCCGGGCGTGTCGGGACAGGTGGCGCAGGTGCTCGGTCATCTCCGCCGGGCCCGTCGCGCAGTTCAGCCCGATCAGGTCGACGCCCAGCGGCTCCAGCGCGGTCAGCGCCGCGCCGATCTCGCTGCCCAGCAGCATCGTTCCGGTGGTCTCCACGGTGACGTGGCAGATCAGCGGCACGCCCCACCCGGCCTCGGCCATCGCCCGGCGGGACCCGACCACCGCCGCCTTCACCTGGAGCAGGTCCTGGCAGGTCTCGACGATCAACGCGTCCACGCCGCCGGCGAGCAGGCCCGCCGCGTTCTGCTGGTACGCGTCGCGCAGCGTCGCGTACGCGACGTGCCCGAGGGTGGGCAGCTTCGTGCCGGGACCGATCGACCCGAGCACGAACCGGGGCCGCTCGGCGCTGCCCCACGCGTCGGCGGCCTCCCGGGCGATCCGCGCGCCGGCCTCGGACAGCTCCCCGATCCGGTGCTCGATACCGTATTCGCCCAGATTGGCGAGGTTCGCGCCGAAGGTGTTCGTCTCGACGCAGTCCGCGCCCGCCGCGAGGTAGGCGTCGTGCACCCCACGGATCACGTCCGGGCGGGTGACGTTGAGGATCTCGTTGCAGCCCTCGTGCCCCTCGAAGTCGTCCAGGGTCAGCTCGGCCGCCTGGAGCATCGTCCCCATCGCGCCGTCGGCGACGAGAACCCGCTCCGCCAGCACGTCCAGCAGCGAAGTCTGCACCTCACTCAGGGTAGTGCGAGGATCCGGCGGCGGGGGCGGGCCGCCGCGTACCGGGCCCGTGGGCCGGACCGGCGCGGCCGACGGGCCGCATCCGGCGCCGACACGTAGGCTGACGGACGTGAAGGACATCAGGGACGCCACCGGGCCCGGCGGGCGGACGACCGGGCCGCAGCCCGGGACCGCCCGCCGACGACAGGGTGAGGTGACGGCATGACCGAGTTCGACGGACTGCCGGTGCTGCGGTCCCCCGTGGCCATCGCCGCTTTCGAGGGCTGGAACGACGCCGCGGACGCCTCCACCGCGGCGGTCGAGCACCTGGAACAGGTGTGGCAGGCGCGGCAGGTCACCGAGCTGGACCCGGAGGACTTCTACGACTTCCAGGTCAGCCGGCCGACCATCACCATGGCCGACGGCGAGACCCGCCGGGTCGAGTGGCCCACCACCCGGTTCATGGTGGCCAGCCCGGAGGGCACCGAGCGGGACGTGGTGCTGATCCGGGGCATCGAGCCGAGCATGCGCTGGCGCACGTTCTGCGAGCAGGTGCTGGAGATCTGCCACAGCCTGGAGGTCGAACGGGTGGTGCTGCTCGGCGCGTTGCTGGCCGACGTGCCGTACACCCGGCCCCTGCCGATCAGCGGCAGCGCCTCCGACGCGGAGGCCGCGCGGCGCTACCAGCTCACCCCCACCCGCTACGACGGCCCCACCGGCATCGTCGGGGTGCTGCACGACGCCTGCACCCGCGCCGAGGTCGACGCGGTGTCGTTCTGGGTGCACGTGCCGCACTACGCCAACAACCCGCCGTGCCCCAAGGCCACCCTCGCGCTGCTGCACCGGGTCGAGGAGGTGCTCGACCTGCCGGTGCCGATGGCCGACCTGGCGGAGGAGGCTGCGGAGTGGGAGCAGCGGGTGCGCGGCGCCGCCGAGCAGGACGCCGAGCTCGGCGAGTACGTCCGTGAGCTGGAGGAACGCGTCGGCGACGCGGGCATCACCCCGCTGACCGGGGACGAGATCGCCCAGGAGTTCGAGAAGTACCTGCGCCGCCGCGGCGGCTCCGCCGGCCCCACAGCCGGCTCCTGGTAGTCACGCCTCTTCCGAAAGCCCCCGGATCGAACCGGTCCGGGGGCTTTCGCGTGTCCGGGGGGCTTTTGCGTGTTCGGGGTGGCGCGGTCACACCCGCTGGGGCATCCTAGGAACCTAGCTGTGATCTCCAGGAGGAGCCATGCAGATCAACCCGGGCGCCGCCGAGTTCCCGCACCGGCAGATCGCCGCGCAGCTCAAGGCCCAGGTGCGCCGCGGCGACTGGGGGCCGGGCGAGCGACTGCCGTCCATCCCGGCCATCGCCGAGATGTTCGGCGTCGCCAAGCAGACCGTGCAGCGCGCCGTCGACCAGCTGCGGGTCGAGGGCATCCTGATCACCAAACCCGGCTCCGGCACGTACGTCAGAGGCACCCGGCGTCGGCTCAACCGCCTCTCCCGGGGCCGGTACGGCGGCTTCCGCGGCTACCACACGGACCTGGCCGCCCGGTACCGTCAACAGCTCGTCTCGGTCGGCCGCGCCCCCGCCCCGCCCGAGGTGGCCGACGCGTTCGGGGTCGCCGACGGCACCGAGCTGCTCTGCCGCCGCCACCTCGTACGCACCGAGGACTCCCCCGTCGAGGTGGGCGCCTCCTGGTTCCTCCCGGCCGACACCGCCGGCACCACCCTGGAGCGGGGCGAGGCCTTCGGCCGGCCCCTCTACCAGGAGGCGGAGGAGGCCACCGGCCGGCAGTACGTCACCGCCACCGACACCATCACCGCCCGCCAGCCCAGCCGGGAGGAGGCCGAGACCCTCCAGATCCGCCCCGACACCCCCGTGCTGCACCTGCTGCACGTCGCCTACGACGCCCGGCGCAAGCCCATCGAGGTCGCCCAGGCCACCTGGCCCGGCCCGATGACGACGCTCACCGAGGAGTACAAGATCCCGGCCCCCACCCCGGCCCCCGACCCGGACCCGGGCCTGATCCTGGGCTGACTCCCCCTGCCCCCTGCCCCCGGTGCCGCCCCCGCCCCCTGGCCCCGGTGCCGGCCCCGGCCCCGGCGCCAGCCCCGGTGATCAAGAGGTTTGCGTCATCGCCGAGATCAACTCTGACGCTTTTCTCTTGATCACCGAGCCGGGCTGGGCCGGGCGGAGCTGGGCCGGGCCGGGCTGGGCTGGGCTGGGCGGAGGCGGGCCAGGCCGGGGGGGTAGGGGTGGGGGTGGGGTGTCAGAGGTGGAGGCCCAGGAGGGCGTCCAGGGTGGTGGCGAAGAGGTGCGGGGCGTCGGGGTCCGTGCCCGTGCCCGCCAGGGCACGCTCCGCCCAGTCGTCGGCGAGCGCGAGCGCACCCGGGGTGTCCAGGTCGTCGCCGAGGCGCTCGCGTACCCCCGCCAGGAAGTCCTCGCCGGACGGCCCGGACGGCGCGGCGGCGGCCCGCCGCCAGCGGGCCAGGCGCTCCTGGGCGGCGGCGAGCAGGTCGTCGGTCCAGGTGCGGTCGGCGCGGTAGTGGCCGGCCATCAGCCCGAGCCGGACCGCCATCGGGTCCACCCGGTCGGCCCGCAGCCGGGAGACGAAGACCAGGTTGCCCTTCGACTTCGACATCTTCTCGCCGTTCAGGCCGATCATGCCGGCGTGCACGTAGTGGGTCGCGAACGGCGACCGGCCGGTGAGCCGCTCGGCGTGCGCGGCGGAACACTCGTGGTGCGGGAAGATCAGGTCGTTGCCGCCGCCCTGCACGTCGATCGACTCGCCGAGCAGGTTCAGCGCGATCACCGCGCACTCGATGTGCCAGCCGGGCCGGCCCGGGCCGAGGTCGCCGCCGGGCCAGGACGGCTCGTCCTCGCGGGCGCCCCGCCACAGCAGCGGGTCCAGGGGGTCGCGCTTGCCGGCCCGCTCCGGGTCGCCGCCGCGCTCGGGGAAGATGTCCAGCATCTCGGCGCGGGACAGGTTGGACTCGTAGCCGAATGTGGGCACGGCGGTGATGTCGAAGTAGACGTCGCCGGTGCCGTCGTCGAGCCGGTACGCGGCACCGTCCTTGAGGAGGGTGAGGACCTTGTCGGCGATGTCGGGGATCGACTCGACCGCGCCGACGTAGTGCGCTGGCGGGATCATCCGCAGCGCCTCCATGTCCTCGCGGAACAGCGCGGTCTCCCGCATGGCCAGGACCTTCCAGTCCTCGCCGTCGCGTGCGGCGCGTTCCAGCAGCGGATCGTCGATGTCGGTGACGTTCTGCACGTAGCGCACCGTCAGGCCGGCGTCGAGCCACATCCGCTGCACCAGGTCAAAGGTGATCATGGTGGCGGCGTGGCCGAGGTGTGTGGCGTCGTACGGGGTGATGCCGCAGACGTACATGGTGGCCACGTCGCCAGGTCGACTGGGATGGGCACCGCGTCGCGCCGAGTCGAACAATGTCAGCGGGCCGCCCCTGCCGGGCAGCCGTGGCACCTCATGTCCCGTCCAAGACTCCATGACCGTCAGCCTAGCCAGCCGCCCCGCGCGCCGGACCCACCCCACGGGTGACCAACGCGACAGCCGCTCACGTCCCTGGTAGGCGACCCGGGCGATCCCACCGGCGGCCGAGATGCGGCCGAAGGGCACGGCATCGGGGCCCGCCGGGCAGCCCCGGAGGGGCAGTCCGGGGCGGTGGTCGGAGGCCGCCGGGCGGCCCCGGAGGCGGTAGTCGGAGGCGGTAGTCGGAGGCCGCCGGGCGGCCCTGGAGGCGGCCGGGCGGGTCGCCCGGTCGGCCCGGTCGACAGCTACATGGGCGGCCAGGGCATCGCCGGCCAGTCCTGCGGCGGCTGGGGGAACCGGCCGCCGTCGCGCAGCCGGCCCACGCGGGCCGCCAGCTCGGCGACCTCGCGGATCGTCAGGTGCTCGGCCAGCTCGTCACCCAACTCCCCGCCGAGCCGGACGGCCAGGTCGGCGAGCATGTCGAGGGCGTCCGGCGGCAGCTCGCGGCCGGCCCAGCCCCAGAGCACGGTGCGCAGCTTGTCCTCCACGTGGAAGCTCACCCCGTGGTCGACGCCGTAGATGCGGTCGTCCGCGCCGACCAGCACGTGACCGCCCTTGCGGTCCGCATTGTTGATGACCGCGTCGAGCACGGCCAGCCGGGCCAGGCGCGGATCGTCGGCGTGGGCCAGCGCGTACGCGGCGCCGTCGTCGTCCCGGGCCGCCGCGATCGGGAACCAACGCGGCGGCACCGCCTCCGCCGGCACGAACCCGACCAGCGGCTCGGCCTCGGCGGGCTCGTCGATCCACAGTTGACAGGAGCCGGGCCCGAACGGGCCGTCGCGCAACACCGTCGGCGGGACCAGATCCCAGCCGGTGGCCCGGGAGACCAGGTACGCCGAGACCTCCCGGCCGGCGAGGGTGCCGTCCGGGAAGTCCCAGAGGGGACGCTCACCGCGTACCGGCTTGTAGACGCAGCGGGCGCTCACCCCGTCGAGCGTGAGCGCACCGAGCAGCGTCGCGTTGGACGCGTCGACCAGGCGGCCCTCGACGGTCAACTCGCCGTCGCGGAGCAGCCGTAGCGTCGCCGCGTCGTCGTGCCGACGTTCGAGTTCCGACGAGGTCACCGGTGATAACCGTTGTGCCGCGGGCAGAGGTGCCCGGCGGGATCCAGCGGCTGGCCGCACAGCGGGCAGGGCGGGCGGCCGGCGTTGACCACCCGGCGGGCCCGCTCGATGAACTCGCGGGTCGCCTCGGGGGTCAACCGGACCCGCAACCGGTCCAGGTCCTCGTCCGGCTCCTCGTCGTCCTCGTCGTCGTCATCGTCCTCGCCGCCGCCCAGCTCGACCTCGGCCTCCGCCTCGCCGGCGGCGATCGCCTCGATCACGACGGTCGCGGTGTCGACGTCGAAGGCCAACCCGAGGGTGCCGACGCGGAACTCCTCGTCGACCGGCGTGTCCAGCGGGTCGTTGTCGCCCACGGACGCCACGGCCTCGGGCAGCTGCACGCCGAAGCGGCGCTGCGCCTCGGTGAGCAGCTCCTCCAGCTTCTCGGCGAGCAACGACACCTGGACCTTCTCCAGCGCGACGCTGACCAGCCGGCCGCCGCCGCGGGCCTGCAGGAAGAACGTGCGCTCCCCGGGCGGCCCGACGGTCCCGGCGACGAACCGCTCCGGCGGCTCGAAGGCGTGCACCTGGTGGGTCATACCCACGACCCTATCCGGCGCGCCACGGCGTCGCGCACCCCACCGACCCGGAATCGCGCGCCCGCGCCGCGCCCGTCGTGCCGCCCGGCCCGCCCGACCGGGGAGACACCTGCCGTCGGCCTCACCGCCCGGTCCCCGCTCCCCCGCCGACCGCGGCGTCGGACTCCGCCGGCCGCGCGGCCCGCCGCCGGCGCTTGCGCGGCGGCGGCACCAGCCCGGCCAGGTCACCCCCCGTGTCGTTGAGCCGCAGCAGGAAGGGCCGCAGCGGCGTGTACCGGATCGCCGTGACCGAAGCCGGGTCCGCGACGATGCGCTGGAAAAGATCAAGGTGTACGCCGAGCGCGTCCGCGACGATGGCCTTGATCACATCGCCGTGGCTGCATGCCAGCCAGATCGCCTCGGGCCCGTGCTCGGCGGTGATCCGGGCGTCCCAGGAGCGCACCGTGGCCACGGCGCGGGCCGCCATCGCCGCCATGGCCTCCCCGTCGGGGAAGACGACGGCGCTCGGGTGCTGCTGGACCACCGGCCAGAGCGGCTCCTTGGCGAGCTTCTTGAGCGGCTGCCCCTCCCAACTGCCGTACCCGCACTCGATCAGCCCCTCGTCCACCGCCGGCGTGGCCTGCGGCAGGGCCAGTTCCAGGGTCTGCCGGCACCGGACCAGCGGGCTGGTCACCACCGCCGCGAGGGGCAGCCCGCGCAGCCGCTCACCCACCGCCGTCGCCTGGGCCCGGCCCGTGTCGTCCAGCTCGACGGGCTGCCGTCCGGCGAGACCGCCGTCGGCGTTCGCGGTGGTGCGGCCGTGCCGCAGGAGGAGAAGAGTCGCCACCCTGCCCACCCTAGGCGGTACGGGCCGGCGCGGGACGAGGGGTTGATCGACTCCATGTCAGGGAGATGGCGGCATCCCGTCCCGTTGATACCCGCATCTGCCCGGCATCCCGTCACCCCTCGGCCGGGTTGGGCGGTTTGTCCGGCCTGGCGGGGCGGGGCGGGGCGGGGCGGGGTGACCGGCGGCACCCTGGGGCCGGAATCCCGGCCGGGCCGGGGTCGTTACACCTGACGGACCACCGAAGCAGCCCCCGCACCCCTGCGATCCGGCAGGCCCCCGCCCCCTGGGTGTCGTCACCCCCCCGGAATGCGGGCCGGCCGCCGGTCGTTACACCCGGACCCGGCGCCGCACGGCAGCCACCCCTGCTCGTTCTTCTGAGTTCGTTGTTCGGGCGCCTCGACGTGGTGCTCGCGCACCCCCTCACCGTCCCCCCTTGCGGGCGTGGGGTGCGCCGACCCCCGGATTGGAGACACCCCCATGAACACGACCATCCTGCGCAAGAGCATCCTCGGCATCGCCGGACTCGCCTTCGCCGGCGGTCTCGCCGCCGGACCCCTCCACCACACCACCCCCGACGCCGGCACCGGCACCGTCGACGCCCGGCCCGTCGCCGCTACCGTGCAGGCCGACAAGCCCACCGCCGGGGTCGACACCGGCAAGCTCATCCCCCACGGCGTGCAGGGCACGCAGTCGCGCATCGACCTCGACACCGAACAGACCGCCAACGCCAAGGCCATCATCGCCGCCACGAAGAAGACCGGCCTGGACGAGCGGGCCGCGGTCATCTCGATCGGCACCGCCCTGCAGGAGTCGAAGCTGCAGAACCTGGGCCACCTCGGCGACCGCAACGACCACGACTCCCTCGGCCTGTTCCAGCAGCGCCCCTCCAGCGGCTGGGGCTCGCCGGAGCAGATCACCGACCCCGAGTACGCGACGACGGCGTTCCTCAAGGGCCTCAGGCAGGTCGACGGCTGGCACGACATGGCGCTGACCGACGCCGCCCAGACCGTGCAGGTGTCCGCGTACCCCGACGCGTACGCGCAGTGGGAACAGCAGGCCGCCGACCTCGTCACCCAACACTGGAACAGCTGACACACGCACACGCCGACGGCCGGGCCCCGACCACCAAGGGGCCCGGCCGTCGGCGTCCCCACCACCCCGCCCAGCGTGGCGTTAACAAGGGGCCCTTCCTCTACAGAAAGCGTTAACAAGGGGCCCTTCCTTGCATCCCTAGGTGGCGGCGATCGTGCCCGTCATCAGGAGTGCCAGGACGAGGGTGCCCAGGGCGACCCGGTACAGCACGAAGACGTACAGGGTGTGGTGGGCGACGTAGCGCAGCAGCCAGGCGATGGCCGCGTAGCCGACGACGAAGGCGATGAGCGTGGCCACCACCATCTGCGCCCCGCTCGGCGCGGACGTCCCCGGCGCGGACGGCTCGAAGACGTCTCCGACGCTGAAGATGCCGGACATCACGACCGCCGGGATGGCGAGCAGGAACGAGTACCGGGCCGCCGCCTCCCGGGTGAGGTTGAGCAGCAGGCCGGCGGTGAGCGTGCCGCCGGAGCGGGACACCCCGGGGATCAGCGCCATCGCCTGGGCGAAGCCCATCACGATGCCGTCGCGCATCCGGAAGTTCGCCAGGGTGCGGTGCTGCCGCCCCCAGTACTCGGCGAAGGCCAGCACGAACGCGAAGACGATCAGCGTGGTGGCGACCACCCACAGGTTGCGTCCGGCGGTGCGGATCTGGTCCTTGAACAGGAAGCCGAACAGCCCGATCGGGATCGAGCCGACGATGACGTACCAGCCCATCCGGTAGTCGAGGCTGGACCGCACCGAGCGGTCCCAGAGCCCGACGATCCAGGTCCGGGTGATCCGCCAGATGTCCTTGGCGAAGTAGATGAGCACCGCAGCCTCGGTGCCGAGCTGGGTGACGGCGGTGAACGACGCGCCGGCGTCCCGGCCGAAGAAGATCGCCGAGGTGATCCGCAGGTGCCCCGACGAGCTGACCGGGAGAAACTCCGTGAGCCCCTGGACGACGCCCAGGACGATGGCCTCGATCCAGGTCACTCGCCGACTCCGGACAGCTCGAGGGCCTCGGCGACGGTGCGCAGCGTCTGCACGCCGCTGTCGCGGTCGGCGGCGAAGAGGGTCACCGACAGGGTGGTGACGCCGGCGGCGGCGTACTCGCGCAGCCGCTCGGCGATGCGCTCCTTGGGACCGAGCAGCGAGGTGCGGTCGATGAACTCGGTCGGCACGGCGGCGGCGGCGTCGCGCTGCCGCTTGGCCAGGTAGAGGTCCTGCACCTCGCGGGCGGCGTCGCCGTAGCCCATCCGGGTGGCGAGCTGGTTGTAGAAGTTCTGCTGGCGGCTGCCCATCCCGCCGACGTAGAGGGCGGCGTACCAGCGGACCAGCTCGGCGCAGGTCGCGACGTCGTCGCCGACGACCACCGGCACGGACGGCACGACGTCGAAGCCGGCCAGTTCCTTGCCGGCCTTCGCCCGGCCGGCGGCCACGGCGGTGAGCTGCTCGTCGGCGAACTCCGGGGCGTAGAACACGGCCAGCCAGCCGTCGGCGATCTCGCCGGCCAGTTCCAGGTTCTTCGGGCCGACGGCGGCGAGGTAGATCGGGACCTGCTCGCGCGGCGGGTGGAAGCCCAGCCGCAGCGCCTTGCCCGGGCCGTCGGGCAGCGGCAGGGTGTAGAACTCGCCGTCGTACGCGACCTCCTTGCGGGCGATGGCGAGCTTGACGATGTCGACGTATTCGCGGGTGCGGGCGAGGGGCTTGGCGAAGCGCACCCCGTGCCAGCCCTCGGAGACCTGGGGGCCGGAGACGCCCAGGCCGAGCCGGAACCGGCCGCCGGAGAGCGCGTCGATGGTCGCCGCCGTCATGGCGGTCATCGCCGGGGTCCGGGCGGGGATCTGCATCACCGCGCTGCCGACGTCGATCCGTTCGGTCTGGCCGGCGATCCAGGCGAGCATGCTGGGCGAGTCGGAGCCGTACGCCTCCGCCGCCCACACCACCGAGTAGCCGAGCCGGTCGGCCTCCTGGGCCAGCGCCAGGTGGTCGGCGGGTGTGCTCCACGCCGTCTGGTATCCGAGACTGAGCCCGAGTCGCACTGGTCCTCCCCCATCGGCACCACAGGTCGCATCAGGTTACGCAATGCGGGCGGCGCGGCCGATCACCGGCTCACCCCGGACGCGCCACGCGGCCGGGACGGGGTGTCGCCCGGAGGGCGAGCAGGAACTTGACGGGAGCGAGGATATCCGTGGCGGCGGGTTCGAAATAAGGTTCACCCATGCAACAGCGACCGCTCGGCCGAAGCGGGCTGGCGGTTTCCCGGCTCGCGCTCGGCACCATGACCTGGGGCCGGGACACCGACGCCGACGACGCGGCCGCCCAGCTGAAGAGCTTTCTCGACGCGGGCGGCAACCTGGTGGACACCGCCGACGTGTACGGCGACGGTGACGCGGAGTCGGTCATCGGGTCGCTGCTGGGCAGCCTGGTTCCCCGCGACGAGCTGTTGATCGCGACGAAGGCGGGGCTGCGGCCGGGCAGCGGCAGGCGTCGGGACGGCTCCCGGGGGCACCTGCTGCGTACCCTGGACGCCTCGCTGCGCCGGCTCGGCACGGACCACGTCGACCTGTGGCAGGTGCACGGGTACGACCCGGACACGCCGCTGGAGGAGACCCTGGCGGCGCTGGACCACGCGGTGGCCAGCGGGCGGGTCCGCTACGTCGGGGTGTCGAACTTCTCGGGCTGGCAGACGGCCCGCGCGGCGGCCTGGCAGGCGGCCTGGCCGGGGCGGGCCCCGGTGGTGGCCGCCCAGGTGGAATATTCACTGCTGGAGCGGGGTGTCGAGCGCGAGGTGCTGCCGGCCTGCGCGGCGCTGGGGCTGGGGGTGCTGCCCTGGTCGCCGCTGGGCCGGGGGGTGCTCACCGGCAAGTACCGGCACGGCCGGCCGGCGGACTCGCGGGCCGCGTCGCCGCACTTCGAGCCGTTCGTGGCGACGTACCTGGAGCCGCGCTGCTCCAGCATCGTGGAGGCGGTGGCCACCGCGGCCGGGGGGCTGGGCGTGTCGCCGCTGGAGGTGGCGCTCGCGTGGATCCGGGACCGGCCGGGCGTGACGGCGCCGATCCTCGGCGCGCGGACGGTCGGGCAGTTGCTCGGCGCGCTCCAGGTGGAGCGGATGACGCTGCCGGCGGAGATCATCGTCGCGCTCGACGACGTGTCGGCCGTGCCGGTGGGCTATCCCGAGCGGGACGGCTGAGCGCTCCGGCCGGGCCCGCCGCACGGCGGAGCCGGCCGGACGGGCCGGGCGGGGTGGCGGACGGCCGCCGGGCTGGGCAGCATGGAAGGCATGGACTACGAATACGCGCCGCTGCGGCTGCCCTCGAACGTCGACCGGCTGACCGCCGCGGCGCAGTTGGCGATCCAGGCCGAGTTCTCCGGGTGGGAGCTGGCCCGGGTGCGGTTGTACCGGGACGGCACGCGGCAGGTGGTGCTGCGCCGTCGCCTGGTGAACCAGCCGCAGCCCGGCCTGTCGTACTGACCCGGGCGGCCCGCGCCCGCCGTCCCGGGGCCCCGCCGGCTGGCCGGGCCCCGGGACGCGCCCGGCCTAGTGGTGGTGCCCCGCGTGGCCGTGGCCCGCGTGGTCGTGCTCCTCGTCGGTCAGGTCGAGGAACGGGTGCTCGTCGAGGCGGCCCACGAGGCGGTCGTCGGCGGCCGGCTGGAACGGGCCAACCGGGTCGTCGTCGTCGAACGACTCCAGGTCGACCGGGGTGCCGACCTCGCTGACCATCACCACCCCGTCGAGCGGTTCCAGCTCCGGCACGTCCAGCGCGGACAGCGACCCGTCGCCGCTCTGGAGCAACTCCAGCACCGCCTCGCCGACGCCCTCGACCGGCGCGGGCTCGTCCTCCTCGGGGGTGCCCTCGCGGCGGGCGGCCTCGGCGGCCCGGATCAGCGCGGCGACGCTGGGCACCCGGTAGTCGCGGCGCTGGCGCACCGAGATGACCCGGGGGTGCGGGTCGGTCGCCTCGACGCCCTCGGCCGCGCCGAAGCGCTCGTCGGCCTCGTCGGGGTCGATGGACTCGACGTCCCACGGCGTGACCTCGCCGAACGCGTCGAGCAGCCGCTCGTCGTAGGCGAACGAGGCGTTGTTCAGGGCGACGTACGCCTGCCAGACGTCGTCGTCGTCGATGCGGCCCTGTGCGGCGCGGACGGCGGCCAGGTGCTGGCGGGCGGCGTCGATCACCCGTTCCAGGGCGGCGTCCAGCTCACCGTGCTGGTCGGACATGTGTGTTCCCTTCGCGATGGGGGACGATCCGTGCCGGGCGGGATGGGGCGGCGGACACGGTCAGCAATTCCGGAGGAAGCGGTCGAGAACCCGCACGCCGAACTGTAGTCCGTCCACCGGCACCCGCTCGTCGATGCCGTGGAACAGGCCGGAGAAGTTGAGGTCGGGTGGCAGCCGCAGCGGGGCGAAGCCGAAGCAGCGGATGCCGAGCTGCGAGAACGCCTTGGCGTCCGTGCCGCCGGAGAGCATGTAGGGCACGGGCCGGGCGCCCGGGTCCTCCGCGCGCAGCGCCGCCGACATGGCCTCGACGAGGTCGCCGTCGAAGGTGGTCTCCAGGGCGGGCTGGCGGTGGACGTACTCGATGGCGATGTCGGGGCCGACCAGCTCGCGCAGCTGCTGTTCGAGGAGCTCCGACTGGCCGGGCAGGCTGCGGCAGTCGATGGTGGCGGTGGCCCGGCCGGGGATGACGTTGTCCTTGTAGCCGGCGGCGAGCCGGGTCGGGTTGGCGGTGTTGCGGATGGTCGCCCCGATGATGTTGGCGATGGGGCCGAGCTTGGCGATGGCGGTCTCCGGGTCGTCCGGGTCGAGTTCGACGCCGAGCAGGTCGGAGACCTCCTCCAGGAAGGCGCGCACGGTGTCGGTGACGACCACGGGGAAGCGGTGCCGGCCGATGCGGGCGACGGCCTCGGCGAGCGCGGTGACGGCGTTGTCGTCGTGCACCATCGAGCCGTGGCCGGGGCGGCCCTTGGCGTGCAGCCGCAGCCAGTCGATGCCCTTCTCGGCGGTCTCGATGAGGTAGAGCCGCTGGGACTCGTCGACGGTGTAGGAGAAGCCGCCGACCTCGCCGATCGCCTCGGTGCAGCCGTCGAAGGCGTCGCGGTGGTGCTGGACGAGGTAGTGCGCGCCGTAGTCGCTGCCGGCCTCCTCGTCGGCGGTGAACGCCAGCACGATGTCGCGGGCCGGCCGCACGCCCGTGCGTTGCCAGTTCCGCACCACGGCCAGCACCATGGCGTCGAAGTCCTTCATGTCGATCGCGCCCCGGCCCCACAGGTAGCCGTCGCGCAGCTCGCCGGAGAACGGGTGCACCGACCACTCGTCGGCGTCGGCGGGGACGACGTCGAGGTGGCCGTGGACGAGCAGCGCGTCGCGGCCGGGGTCGACGCCGGGGATGCGGGCGACGAGGCTGGCCCGGCCCGGGGCGGACTCGTGGATGCGGGACTCGACGCCCACCTCGGCGAGCCTCTCGGCGACGTACTCGGCGGCGACGCGCTCCCCCGCGCTGGTGGCGTTGTCCCCGGTGTTGGTGGTGTCGATGCGCAGCAGGTCGCGGCAGAGGTCCACGACCTCGGCGGTGGGGTCGGGCGGGGCGGAGGCGGCGTCGCTCGTCATCGCTTCTTCATACCAGCCCTGCCGGCCGGGCAGCGCCCCCGGCCGCCCGGGCCCCGCCGCACGCCCCCGCCGCACGGGCTCACCGCCCGGGCCCCGCCGCGCGGGTCCGCCGTTTCGCGGGGACGCGGTCTGGGTACCGCCGCTGCCGTCCCGCACCGCTCACCGGGCCGCCTCCTTCGCGCAGCGCGTGCCCGCCCGCCGAGGAGGGCACCATGACCGTTCCCCTGCCGCCGCTGCCGCCCGTGCCCGGGGAGGGCTACCGGCCCGGCGGCCCGAGCGTGGCCGACCTGGTCGACGGCGAGCACCGGCAGCTGCTCGACCTGGTCGACCGGGTCACCGGTCCGGACGCCGCGCCGCGGCGGCTCGGCGAGGCGGTCGAGGTGCTGACCGCCGTGGTGTCGCGGCACCTGTCGGCGGAGGAGCAGTATCTGTTCCCGGCCGTCCGGGCGGCCGTGCCCGGAGCGGGCGCGGCGGTCGACCGGGAGGCCGGGGCGGCGGCCGAGCTGCTGACCGCCCTCAAGGCGCTGGCCGGGCCGGCGGATCCGGCGCTGGCCGACGTGGCCGACCGGGTGCGCCGGCACGTCGCCGGGACGGCGGCGCTGCTGGCGTCGCTGCGCGAGGTGGCCACCCCCGCCGAGCTGATCCGGCTGGGCAACCGGTGGGAGATCGCCGAGGAGGCCGCGCCGACCCGGCCGCACCCGGGTACGCCGGCGAGCCCGCCGTGGAACCGGATCGTCGAGCCGGCGGTGGGGGTGGTGGACAAGGTCCGCGACGCGGTGACGGGCCGGCCGACGCACCCGTCGGACCTGCTTCCACCCGGAGACTGACCGAATACCGGACGGTTACCACGGGATCACCGACCGGATACCGGGCGGTCACCATCGGACATCGGTCAACTCCTATCCGCTAGGACCCTTCCATCGATCCTTCCGTGGTCATAACGTCACCGTATGAATCTGGAGCTGAGACACCTGCGGGTGGTCTGCGCCATCGCGGAGACAGGGAGCGTGACGAAGGCGGCGTCCACGCTCGGCCTGGCCCAGCCGGCGCTGACCGCCCAGCTCCAACGCATCGAGCGGGCGCTCGGCGGCCCGCTGTTCGAACGGGACCGCCGGGGCGCCCGGCCCACCGCCCTGGGCGAGCTGGTGCTGGCCCGGGCCCGGGTGCTGCTGCCGGCCATGCAGGGCCTCCAGGACGAGGCGGCCCGGCTGGCCGGGGCGGGCCCGACCCCCGCCCGGTACCGCTTCGGCGGGGTGAACAGCCCCATCCTCGGCCGCCTGGTGCACCGGCTCGCCGCCGCACACCCACAGGCCCAGATCACGACGTACGCCTCCTGGTCCGCCGACGAGCTGGCCCAACTCGTCGGCGGCGGCCGGCTGGACTACGCGCTGGTCGGGGTCTGCGGCGACGCGGTCCCGCCGGCCGGGTACGGGCTGACCTGGCGGGAGGTGGCGATGGAGCCGGTTCAGGTGCTGCTGCCCGAGCAGCACCCGATGTCCGACCAGGACGAGGTGCGGCTGGTGGACCTGCGCGCCGAGCAGTGGGTCGCCGCCCCGGGCGACGGCTGCTTCGGCGACTGCTTCGCCGCCGCCTGCGCCCGCGCCGGCTTCACCCCCCGCAAGGTGTACGAGGCCGACGTGCGCGGCTGCATCGACCTGGTGGAGGCCGGCGCGGCGGTGGCCCTGTGCCAGGCCACGTTCCGCGCGGTGCCCGGGCTGGTGACCCGCCGGTTGGCCGGGGCGCCGCTGCGCTGGCGGCTGCTGCTGGGCTGGCACCCCGACTCGGCCGGCGCGAGCTTCGCCGAGGAGGTGCTGGAGGCGGCGGTGGCCGTGTACGACGACTCGCTCGCCGCGCACCCCGACTACCTGGCCTGGCTGCTGCGGCACCCGGACTTCGGGGTGCGCCGCCCGGCCCCGGCCGGGCCGCTCGCCGGGGACGCCGATTCCGGGGTGCGAACCGCCTGACGGCGGGTATCAGGGGCCCATGACCGATGCCCAGCCGACCGCCGACGACCGGGAGACCCTGCGCGGGGCGGCTGCCGCGCACAGCGCCGCCGCCCGGGACGTGGAGGCGTTCCTGCGCCGCCTGCCCGAGGTCCCCGGCCCCGCCGACGTGACCGAGTACGCCACCCTGCTCAGCCGGGAGGTGCGGGCGCGCGGGGAACGGCAGGCCGCCGCCGACGCCGCCGGCCTCCAGATCGGCAGCATGGAATCGGAGTGAGCCCGGCCCGGCCCCGCCGCCCTCACGGGTGACGGGGCCGGGCCGGGCGGGCGCGTCGCACGCGGGCCGACGCCGTTCCCCGGGGCCCGGGGGCGGCTCAGCGTTCCACGAGGGCGTCGTGGCCCAGGTCGAGCAGGGAACGCCGCCACTCGTCGTCGGCGGCCCCGTCGGCCGGGCGGGCGGCGGTCAGGGACCGGATCCGGTCGACGGCCTCCCGCATCACCTCGATGTCCTCGCGGGTCAGGTCGACCTTGCGCTTGCGCAGCACGGCCAGGATCTGCCGGCCCGGCTCGGGCAGGTCGAGGTCGGGGCCCGCCCCGAACGACTCCGTGCCGGAGCCACGGGTCAGCAGCCAGCTGCGCAGCTGCTCGGAGGTGACGTTCACCTCGGCGTGGAAGTCCTCCCAGAGCACCTCGACCTCGGGATCGAGTCGCGCCTCGCGTACCATCACGCCTCCTCTGCGGGCGGCGGCCCGGACGGCTCCGGATCGCCGGTGTGGGAACCCAGGCCCTCCGGCGGCACCCGCACCCGCGCGGGGTTGGCCGTCGGCGGCGCCTCGATCGGCTCGCTGCGGTCCGGGTCGGTCCCGGACTCCTCGGCGGCCTCCTCGGGCTCGGTCATCTGCGGCCTCCGCCCGTTCACCGGGGGTGGGACGTGGCGGCGGCGGTGTAGCCCCGGTCGCCGGCGCCCACCTCGAAGGCCAGCGCGCCGTCGCGGGCGTCCACGGTGACCCGCTGCCCGGGCGAGACGGCGCTCTCCAGCAGCATCCGGGACAGCCGGTTGTCCACCTCGCGCTGGATCACCCGGCGCAGCGGGCGCGCCCCGAACTCCGGCTGGTAGCCGTGCTCCGCGAGCCAGTCGACCCCGGCGACGGTGAACGCGACGTCGATGTCCTGGGCGTGCAGGCGACGGCGGGTGTCCTCCAACAGCAGCTCGGTGATCTGGCGTAGCTGCTGCTGCTCCAGCCGCCTGAAGATGATCACCTCGTCGATGCGGTTGAGGAACTCCGGGCGGAAGTTCTCCTGGAGCCGGCGCATCAGCCGCTCGCGCAGCTCGTCGCTCTCCCGTTCGGTGCCGGGCTCCCCCGCGCCGAAGCCCACGGCGCGCTGGGTGCCGGTGATCAGCTCCGAACCGAGGTTGCTCGTCATGATCAGGACGGTGTTCTTGAAGTTCACCGTCCGGCCCTGGCTGTCGGTGAGCCGGCCGTCGTCGAGCACCTGGAGCAGGATGTTGAACACGTCCGGGTGGGCCTTCTCGATCTCGTCGAGCAGCACCACCGCGTACGGGCGGCGGCGCACCGCCTCGGTGAGCTGGCCGGCCTCCTCGTAGCCGACGTAGCCGGGGGGCGCGCCGACGAGCCGGGCGACGGTGTGCCGCTCCTGGAACTCGCTCATGTCCAGCCGGATCATCCGGTCGGCCTCGCCGAACAGCGCCTCCGCCAGGGCCCGGCCCAGCTCGGTCTTGCCCACGCCCGTGGGGCCGAGGAAGAGGAAGCTGCCCATGGGCCGGTTCGGGTCGGCCAGCCCCGTACGGGAGCGGCGCACCGCCTCGGCGACCGCGCCGACCGCGTCGTCCTGGCCGACGACCTTCTGGTGCAGGTGCCCCTCCAGGCGCAGCAGCCGGTCGCGTTCCTCCTCCGTGAGCTGGGCGACCGGGATGCCGGTGGCCCGGGACACCACCTCGGCGATCTCCTGCGGGCCGACGGCCGGCACCTGTGAGCCGCTGCCGTCGTCGCCCTTGGCCCGGCTGATCTGCGCCTCCAACTCGGCGAGCCGGTCGCGCAGGGCCGACGCCCGCTCGTACTGCTCGTCGGCGACCGCCTGCTCCTTGTCCCGGCGCACCTCGTCGAGCTGCTGCTCCAGCTCCCGCACGTCGGAGGCGGGGGTACGCGTGCGCAGCCGCACCCGGGCCCCGGCCTGGTCGATCAGGTCGATGGCCTTGTCGGGCAGGTACCGGTCGGTGACGTACCGGTCGGACAGCTCGGCGGCGGCGACCAGCGCCTCGTCGGTGAAGCGGACCTGGTGGTGGGCCTCGTAGCGGTCCCGCAGGCCGCGCAGGATGGCGACGGTGTCCTCGACGGTGGGCTCCGGCACCAGCACCGGCTGGAACCGGCGGGCCAGCGCGGCGTCCTTCTCGATGCTGCGGCGGTGCTCGTCCAGGGTGGTCGCGCCGATCACCCGCAGCTCGCCGCGGGCCAGCGCCGGCTTGAGCATGTTGGACGCGTCCATGCCGCCCTCGCTGCCCGCCCCGCCCGCGCCGACCAGGGTGTGGATCTCGTCGAGGAAGATGATCAGCTCGTCGCGGTGGGCGCGGATCTCCTCGATGACCTTCTTGAGCCGCTCCTCGAAGTCGCCCCGGTAGCGGGTGCCGGCGACCAGGCCGGCCAGGTCGAGCTGCACCACCCGCTTGCCGATCAACGTCTGGGGCACGTCGCCGTCGCAGATCCGTTCGGCCAGCCCCTCCACGATCGCGGTCTTGCCGACGCCGGCCTCGCCGATGAGCACCGGATTGTTCTTCGTCCGCCGGGAGAGGATCTCGACGGCCTGCTCGATCTCGGCGGCCCGCCCGATCACCGGGTCGATCTGGTCGTTGCGCGCCAGCTCGGTGAGGTCCTGGCCGTACTGGTCGAGGGTCGGGGTGCCGTGGTCGGGCCTCGGGCCGGACATCGGGCCGCGCTCGGCGCTGGCCGCCTGCAACGACTCGGGCTGGATCCGGCCGGCGGCCAGCATCCGGCCCGCCGGCGACTCGGGGTTCAGCGGCAGCGCCATCAGGATGTGCTCGGGGCCGATGTAGTTTGCGCCCATCGCGCGGGAGAGCTGGTGGGCGTCGAGCAGCGCCCGCTTCGCGGCCGGGGTGAGCGACAGGTTCGGCGGCACCTCGCCCCGGGGCGCCCCGTCGCCGCGCCCGCCGAGGGCGTTGACCAGGGCGTCCGGGTCCGCGCCGGCCCGGCGCACCAGGTCGCGCAGCGCCTCGCGCTGCAACGCCGCCCAGAGCAGGTGATCGGTGTCGAGGTCGTTGCTGTGCCGCTGCGCCGCCCGACGGGCCGCGTCGGCGAGCATCTCCCGCGCGTCGGCGGTCATCAGCCGGGTGATGTCGACCCGGTGCGCCGGCCGGCGTCCCCCCTCGCCCCGGCCGAAGTACCGGGCCAGGAACTCGTCCCACGGGTCGGAGCCGAGGTCGCCGGGTCCCATCATCGCTGTCCTCCCGCGGGTCGGGCACGCTCGCCGGTGCGGTCGCCGCCGGCACGGTCGGCGGTGGCTACCCGGCGGCCGGCGCGACAAACGCGCCCGGCCCGGGCCCGGGCGGAGGCGGGCAGGCCCAGGCCCGGACGGACACGGGCAGGCCCCGGCCCAGGCGGAGGCGGGCAGGCCCAGGCCCGAGCGGACGCGGGCGGGACGGGACCCAGGCGGACGCGGGCAGGCCCAGGCCAGGCGGACGCGGGCGGGACGGGGGCCCGGGCGGGGGGAGCACCAGGCCCGGGCGGTCGCGCCCGCACGGGGCCGGCGAAGGCAGCAGACCCAGGCGGCGAAGCCCGCACCAGGCCGGCGCGAGTGGTTGCCCCGGCGGGCCGGGCGGGGACGCCCGCTCGGCGGTGGCAGGCTGGGGGCATGGAGCCGACGCCGCTGCTGATCGTGGACGCCGCCAACGTGGTGGGTTCGCGCCCCGACGGGTGGTGGCGGGACCGGGCCGGTGCCACCGCCCGGCTGCGCGACGCCCTCGTCCCGCTGGCCGAGTCCGGGGTGCCGCCGCAGCTCGCCGGGCCGGCGGAAGTGGTGCTGGTGGTAGAGGGCGCCGCGCGTGCCGTCCCCGCCGTGCCGGGCGTGCGGGTGGTCGCCGCCCCGGGCTCGGGCGACGACACGATCGTCGACCTCGTCGGGGCCGCCCCGGACCGCCGCCGGCTGGTGGTCACCGCCGACCGGGAGCTGCGCTCCCGGGTCGGTGCGCTGGGTGCCGAGGTCCACGGCCCCCGCTGGCTCCCCACCTGACCCACCCCACGCGCCACGCCGGCCGCCCCCGCCCCGGTGATCAAGAGGAAAGTGTCAACCTTGATCTCGCCGATGACGCAAACCTCTTGATCACCGGGGCGGGGGCAGCGGGGCCGGGGGACGCGCGGGGCGGGGGCGGGGGGCACGCGGGGTGGGGACGGGGGTGAGTCCTGTGGGTGGGATCGGGTGACGCGCAGGTGGGACACTCGGGTGGGGTTCGCGCACGTCAGTGACGTAATCGGACAGCCGGGCGGCAACACCGACAGGGCGGATGTTCTCTCCCCACGGGGGATGGGTTGTAATGGAGATCTCCCCGCCCCCAGGAGGTCCCCGTGGCGAGCGTCGCCGAGCTGAAGGCAGCCATCGATGTCGCCCTGCAACAGATCGGTGACGGGCAGACGGCGGTGCAGGCGGCCGGGGAGAAGCTGGCCGAGGCGCAGCAGACACTGGCCGGCGCGCTGGAGGGCAGCGGGCACGAGACCGTCGAGGCGGCGCAGGCGTCACTGACCCAGGCCAGCCAGGAGCTGGAGGAGTGCCTCGCGGCGACCCTCGTCGCGGTGGAGCAGGCGCAACTCTACGTCTCGACCCTGTAGGGCCGGGCGTGTCGATCATCGAGGACGTCGGGGCCCAGGTGCGGGCCGCAGCGGAGGAGTTCCCGCTGGCCCAGCTCGCCCTCGCGCTGGAGAAGTTCGGTCAGGCCACCGAGCGGCTGCGCTGGGTGCGGCAGGAGTCGGCCAACCCGATGGGGGTGCCGGAGCTGTCCGCCGCCGTCGAGCACGCCGAGTCCGCCGGGCACGCGCTGCGGGTGGCCCAGGAGCAGTTGTCGGCGTACCTCGCGGCCATCGGCCTGGCCCCCGACGGCGCGCCGCCGGCCCGCCCGGCCGGCGACCGGCAGGTCCACGACGCCCCGCGCGACGCGCCGCCGGCTCCCGGCGACGGGCCGCCACCGGCGCGCGACGACAACCCGGTGCTGCGCCGCTGGTGGGCGGTGCGGGTCGCGGAGCTGACCGGCGGCCGGGAGGGCGCGCCCGACGAGCCGGACGAGCGGATCGGCGACTCCCGGGAGCTGCTGCGCCGGGTCGCCGACGGGGTCCGCGGCGGCGACCGGGACCGGCTGCACCGCGAGCTGCGGGCCGCGCACGCCGACGTCGGTCTCGGCCTGGCCGCGCTCGCCCCGCCGCTGCTGCGGGAGCTGGCCGGGGAGCTGCTCGGGCACCCGCCCCGCGCCGACGACCTGCCCCGGCTGCGCCGGGAGCTGGACGGCCGGGTACGCGACCTGCTGCCAGGGCTGCCCCCGCCGGTGCTGGAGACGCTGCTGACCCGGGTCTGCCGGATGCCCCCGCCGCCGCGCGGCAGCGGCGAGGAGCAGCCGCACGCCGCCGACGCGGCCGTCACCGCCGGCGTGGTCACCGCCGTGCTGCTGGACCGCCTCGGCAGGGACCTGCCCCGCGACGAGGGGCAGGCTGGCAAGGAGAACGGGCCCGCGCAGCAGAAGCGCCGCGAGGCCGAGCGCGACGCCTGGGACGAGGCGACGCGGCAGCGGGCGGACCGCGAGCGGGCCGCCCGGGAGCGGGCCGCGCAGGGCCTGCCCCCCGTGCCGCCCCCACCGCCCGCCGGGCGCGCCGCCGGCCGGGGGTCCGATGGCTGACCGCCGCACCCAGCTGGTGACCCGGGTGCGGGGCATGCTCTCCGAGGCGCTGGGCGCCACCCGGCACCGGCTCGCCGACGCCGACGCCGAGCTGGCCGCCGCCCGCGACCGGCTGGCCCGGGTGCAGCGCGCCGCGGCGGCCGTGCCGGCGAAGGTGGGGGCGCAGCGGGACCGGCGGCTCGCCGAGATCGACGCCCGGCACACCGCGCGGATCGCCGAGCTGGCCCGCCGGGCCGTCGACGCCGCCCGCCGCGAGGCGCCGGGCGCGGCCAGCGCCGACTGGGCGCAGTGGGCCGCGACACCGGCCGGTCGCGGCGAGACCCCCGGCGCCGTACGCGTCGGCACCGTGCGCATCCCCGGCGCGGAGCCGGTGCCGGCGCTGGTGCCGCTGCTCGACGCCGGCCACGTGCACCTGTCCGGGGCCGGGGCCGACGGCGGGGCGGCCGTGGTGCCGGCGCTGCTGCTGCGCAGCCTGGGCCGGGCCGACCCCGGCGCGGTGCGGTTGTTCGGGTACGACCCGGAGCGCCTCGGCGGCGGCCTGGCCGGCTTCGCCCCGCTGGGCACCGCCGGGCTGCTCACCTTCGTCGGCCCCGGCGGGCTGGGTCGGCTGCTGGACGACCTGGTGGAGCAGATCCGCCGGATCAACGAGACCGTGCTCGCCGGGGAGTACCGCTCGCTGCGGGAGCTGGCCGCCGCGACCGGCCGCCGCCCCGAGCCGTGGCGGGTGGCGGTGCTCCTCGGCGGCGACGAGCTGTCCCGGCACGAGCGCGGCCAGCTCGACCGGGTGGTACGCACCGGCGCGGCCTGTGGCGTGCACCTGGTCGTACGCGGCGTGCCGGTGCCCGACGACCCGACGGTGACCCGGGTCGTGGTCGGCCCCGACGGCGCCCGGGTGGGCGGCCCGCCCGGCCTGCCGGTGACCCTGGACCCGCCGCCGCCGGCCACGCTGGTCACCGAGACGTGCCGGCAGGTCGCCGCCCGGGTCAACGCCGGCCCCCCGCCGGCCCCGTTCACCGACCTGCTGCCGCCGCCGGAGCAGATGTGGCGGGAGGACTCCTCGACGGGGCTGACCGCGCCCATCGGCGAGGGTCCGCACGGCCGCCCGGTGCTGCTCAATCTCGGCGACTACCCGCCGCACGCGCTGATCGGCGGGCCGTCCGGCACCGGCAAGACCAACCTGATCTTCGCCTGGATCGGGGCGCTGGCCTCCCGCTACTCCCCCGCCGAGCTGGAGTTCTACCTGCTCGACTTCAAGGAGGGGGTGTCCTTCGCCCGGTTCGCCCAGGGCCGGCGGGACCCGAGCTGGCTGCCGCACATGCGGCTGGTCGGGATCAACGTCAACACCGACCGGGAGTTCGGGCTGGCGCTGCTGCGGTTCCTCGCCGAGGAGCTGCGCCGGCGGGCCGACGCGGCGAAGAAGCACGAGGTCACCAAGCTCGCCGAGCTGCGGGCGGTCGACCCGACCGGGCACTGGCCCCGCATCGTCGCCGTGGTCGACGAGTTCCAGGCGCTGCTGGCCGGGCGGGAC
This sequence comes from Micromonospora sp. NPDC002575, assembly GCF_042889525.1. NCBI lineage: Bacteria > Bacillati > Actinomycetota > Actinomycetes > Micromonosporales > Micromonosporaceae > Micromonospora > Micromonospora sp. NPDC002575. Next base: position 391,973 of record NZ_JBIARA010000002.1, read on the forward strand.
GTGGTCGCCCGGGAGGCCGCCGACCTCCTCGAAGACCTGGCCCGCCGGGGCCGCTCCCAGGGCATCCACCTGGTGCTGGCCTCGCAGGACGTGCGCGGCATCGAGGCGCTGTGGGGGCGGCCGGCGCTGGTCGCCCAGTTCACCCTGCGCATCGCGCTGCCCAAGGCGCTGCGCATCCTCGCCGAACGCAACGACGCCGCCCAGTCGCTGCCCCGCCACCACGCGGTGGTCAACGCCGAGTCGGGCCTGGTCGAGGGCAACGAGGTGGCCCGCATCCCGTCGGCCAGCGACTGGGACGAGTGGAGCGAGTTGCAGCACCGGCTATGGCGGATGCGCCCCGCCGACGCGAAGCCCGCCCGCCTCTTCGACGGCGACGCGATCCCCCGGCTCGCCGAGGCCCCCGACTACCGGGCGCTCACCCCGCCCGAGGGCGACGGGACGCCACGCAGCCCGGTGGCGCTGCTCGGGGAGATCATCGACGTGCAGGCCCGCTCGGCGGCGCTGCGGCTGCCCCGGGCCCCCGGGCGCAACCTCGCCGTGCTGGGCACCCGCGTCGACGAGGCGTGCGCCGTGCTGGACGCCGCCGCCCGGTCGCTGGCCCGCCAGCACCGCCCTGGCACCGCCCGGTACTCCATCGCCTGCCTCGACCCCGACGCCGACCCGGCCGCCCGGGAGCTCTACGCCGACCTCGCCGACGACGCCGCCTGGTACGACGACGAGACCGTACCGGAGCTGATGGCCGAGACGGCGGCGGCCCTGGACCGGCCGGGCACCCCCGCCACCCCGCACTACCTGCTGCTGTACGCGGTCGACGCGGCGGCCGGGCGGCTGGCCGCGCGGGCCGGTGGGCGCACCGGGCTGGAGCACCTGCGGCGCATCCTGCACGACGGCCCGGAGCGGCGCACCCACGTGCTGGCCTGGTGGCGCGGCGTGGCCCGGATGCGGGTGGACCTCGGCGGGCCGGCCGCCCGCACCGACCAGATCGGCGCGTGGGTGGCCCTCGACGTGCAGGGCGGCGAGCTGGGCTCGTCGCTGTACCCGGGCACCGGCGGCCCCGACTGGTATCCCCGGCCGTGGCGGGGGCTGTTCTTCGACCGGGCGGCGCACCGCACCGGGCAGGTCATCATCCCCTACGGACCGTCGGCGTGAACGAACCGGTGACCAGTGAGTCGTACGCGGCGCAGGTGCGGCGGCTGGCCGAGCTGACCGACCGGGTGCGCACCCAGCGCGCCGAGGCCCACGCCTGGCACGAGCAGCAGTGCGCCGCCGCCGAGCGGGCTGTCGCCGAGGCCACCGAGCAGTTGCGCGAGGCCGAGCGGGAGGCGGCCGACGCGCGGGAGCTGGTGGAGCGGGTGGACGCCGAGGCGGCCCACCTGTGGCAGCAGTTGCGGGCCCGGTTGGGCGCGGGGGCCCGCCGGCTCGGCGACCCGCCCGGCCCGGCCCGGGACGCCTCGGGCGACCCGCTGCTGCTGCTGCACGGGGTGCGTGGCCTGCTGGACCGGACCCGGCAGCCCGGCGAGCTGCCCGCCTCGGCGAACCCGCTGCTGGCGCTGTGCGGGGCGGTGGGCGCGGCGCTGATGTTCGCCCTCGGCCTGGGCATCCGGGCGCTGGGGGCCCGCAACGGCGGGGACCTGGCGGTGGGCCTGCCGGTGCTGGCGCTGGTGGTGACCCTGCTCGGCCCCCTGGTCGGGTTGGCCCTGGCCAAGCGGCTCGCCGACCGTCGACACGCGGTGCTGTCGCCCCGGCCGATCACGGTCGTCCTGGTGGCGGGCCTGGTGACGACCGGCGTGCTGCTGGTCCTCGCCCGCTGACTGCTCCTCCCCGCCCGGCGGTTAGGAAGGGGCCCCTGCTATACCGAAAGCGTTAACAGGGTGCCCTTCCTTACCCCGCAGGAACGGCGATCGCCTCGCGCAGCAGCCGGCGGGCCAGGACGACCCGGTCGGCGTCGTCGTCGAGGCCGGGGAGGTCACCGACCCGGCTCACCGCGCCGGTGAGCAGCGCGCGCAGCGCCGGCGCGCAGCCGGCGGGCAGGGTGAGCACCCGGTCGAACAGGCGCAGCGCGACCTTGTCGTCCCCGGTCGGGTCGAGCCGCCAGCGCAGCCCCGGCCGGGGCGCGAGCCGGGTGTCGGCGTCGACGGCGGCGAGCGCGGCGGCCTGGGCGAGGGGCCGGATCGGGGCGGGCCGGGCTGCCGGCCAGGCCCGTTCCCGCAGCCGGGCGGCCACGGCGGCCGGGTCGGCGCGCAGCAGCCAGTCCCGCAGCGCCTCGACGGTCTCGGTCAGCTCCGGCTCGATCGCGTCGGGGTCGGCCACGTCGGTGCCGAACGGCAGGCCGGCGCGTAGCCGGGCGTCGGCGGCGGCGAGGGCGAGCAGCTCCTCGACGATGGCGTACCGGGTCAGCGCCCGGATGCCCACGGTCAGGTGCAGGGAGCTGGTCTCCTGGGCCTGGGCGCTGTGCAGCCAGCCGCGCGGCAGGTAGAGCGCGTCGCCCGGTTCGAGGACCACGTCGAGCGCGGCGGGGCCCTGGGCGGTCGCGGAGACCTCGTCGGCCCGGCCGCCCCAGGGCTGGCGTTCGAGGGGGTCGGGCAGCACCGGCGGGTGGATGCGCCAGTGCTTGCGCCCGTCGACCTGGAGCACGAAGACGTCGTGGGTGTCGTAGTGGGTGGCGAAACCCTGGCTGCCGGCCGGGGTCAGGTAGGCGTTGACCTGCAACGGCTGCGCGAGGGCGACGCCGAGGTCGCGGGCGAAGTCGACCAGGGCGGGCCAGGTGCGGTGCAGGCCCTGGAGCACCAGGGTCGCGCCGGAGGCGTACAGCTCCAGGACCCGCTCGTCGAGGACCTGGTCGCCGATCTCGGCGCCCGCGCCGCCGCCGCCGGTCCAGCGCGCCGCGGGCACGAGCTGGCCGTCCTTGGCGATGCGCAGGAACGGGGTACGCAGCCCGCGCCGGCTGAGCAGTTCGTCGGCGTCGGCGGGGCTGAGCAGGTCGGTGAAGCCGTCGGCGTTGGGCAGCTCGGCGGCGCGGGACAGCAGCGGCGCCCGGCCCCAGTGGGCGGCGGCGAACTTGCCGGGCTCGACGGCGACGCACCGCGCGAGGGCGCGGGCGGCGGTAGCCGGGACCGCCGGGCGGCCGTGGCCGCCCGGCGGGTCGGTGATCGTCATCGCGAGGCGTCAGGCGGCGCTGCCGTCGGCGCCACCGTCCTGCTGGCCCGGGGTCGCGCCGCCGTCGGCCGGACCCTCCGCGCCACCGTCAGCGCCACCATCCTGCTGACCGGGGGTCGCGCCGCCGTCGGCCGGACCCTCCGCGCCACCGTCAGCGCCACCATCCTGCTGACCGGGGGTGGCACCGCCGTCGGCCGGACCCTCCGCGCCACCGTCAGCGCCACCATCCTGCTGACCGGGGGTGGCACCGCCGTCGGCCGGGCCCTCCAGGCCGCCGCCGCTGGTCGTCTGGATGTCGTCGTCGTTGAGTGCCATGCGGTGCTCCCTCGCCAGTTCCCGCCCCGCCGCGCGGCGGGGGTTCGTCGTGCGACGGGTGGTACCCCCGGCGCGATCTTCTCTAACCACACGGTAGACGGCGTCGCCCGCCGGCACGCCCGGTTTCGCCCGGTGTGCCGGCGGGACGCGGGCGGTCAGCCGTTGGCGCAGACCCTGCCGTTGAACGTGAAGCTGGTGGGCGACGGGTTGGACCCGGTGTGGGTGCCCTGGAAGCCGAAGCTCACCGTGCCGCCGACGGCCACCGTGCCGTTGTAGCTGGCGTTGCGGGCCAGCACCTGGGTGCCGGACTGGCTGACGGTGGCGTTCCAGGCGTTGGTGACCTGCTGGCCGGCGGTGAAGGAGAAGCCGAAGCTCCAGGCGTTGACGGCGTCGGGGCCGTCGTTGCGGATCCGGATCTCGGCGGTGAAGCCGTTGCCCCAGGAGTTCGGCACGTAGGTCACCGTGCAGCTTCCGTTCGGGGCGGGCGTGGTCGGGGCCGGCGTGGTGGGCGCGGGGGTGGTCGGCGCCGGCGTGGTCGGCGCCGGCGTGGTGGGGGTGGTGCCGCCGCCGAGGGCCTCGGCGACCGCCTGGTACGCGGGCTTCGGCGCGTAGTTGTCGTCCCAGATCAGCGCGGCGCCCTCGCCCGGGAAGGTCCCCGGGATCCAGGAGTACTTGTCGGTGATGCCCCAGACGGTGACGCCCTGGCACCGGGCCACGGCGAGGCAGATGTTGACGACCTTCTTGTAGTCGGCTGCCTGCGTGGCCAGCTTGGAGGAGTTCGCCGGGGTGGACATCCGGATGTCCAGCTCGGTGACCCGCACGTCGACGCCGAGGTCGGTGAAGCGCTGGAGGTTGGCCTGCATGTCGCCGGGGACCTGGCCGATGATCAGGTGCGCCTGGAAGCCGACGCAGTCGATCGGCACGCCCCGGGACTTGAAGTCCCGGACCAGGTTGTAGATGGCGGTGCTCTTGGCGTTGATGCCGTCGGTGCTGTAGTCGTTGATGCACAGCTTCGCGTCCGGGTCGGCGGCGCGGGCGGCGCGGAACGCCTCCTCGATCCAGCTGTTGCCGATGCGCTGCTGGAGGATGCTGTCGCGACGTCCGCCGGAGCCGCCGTCGGCGAACGCCTCGTTGACCACGTCCCAGGCGAAGACCTTGCCCTTGTAGTGGCCGGCGACCGCGGCGATGTGGTTCTTCATCGCGGCGAGCAGGTCGGAGCCGGAGAGGTTCGACGTCCAGCCGGGCATCTGGTTGTGCCAGACGAGGGTGTGGCCGTACACCTTTTTGTTGCTGCCCACGGCGTAGTTGACGACCGCGTCGCCCTGGCCGAAGGAGAACTGGTTGCGGTTGGGCTCGGTGACTTCCCACTTCATCGCGTTCTCGGCGACGACGAGGTTGAACTCGGCGTCGGCGATCTGCTTGTACGGGCTCTCGGAGAGCCGGTTGGGGTCCAGGGCGAAGCCGATGTCGCGGCCCTTGGCGTCGGCGAGGCTCCTCAGGCTGGCGGCGGCCTCGGCGGTGCCGGGTTGCGCGACGGCGATGCCCATGGCGAGCGCGCTGGCGGCGGCGAGCAGCCCGGCCAACAGGCCGGACCGGGTGCGCCGGCCGATGTGGTGGTGGATGCGCATGCGTTCCCTGTCCTTCGTACGGGTCGCCAGCCACGGCGACGACGAGACGATGGGAGCGCTCCCGACATCCTGTCAGCATCGACGCCGGCCGTCAACCGACCGGTCCCGCCGCGCCCGCACCAGGCGGACGGGCACCGCGCAGCTCGACCCCGTCTCCCGCATCGCGGGATAGTCGTCCCTAATATCGGGACGGCGGCTAGCCTCGCCCTATGGCCGACTCCCGCCGGTGGGTCATGCTCGGCATCGGCACCGCCGCGCAGACCGCAGGCACCCTCTACCTGTACGGGCTGCCGTTCCTGCTGCCCGCGCTGCGCCGCGCCACCGGCCTGCCGCTGTGGGAGCTGGGCCTGCTCGTGGCCTGCCCCAGCCTCGGCATGGTGCTCGCCCTCATCGGCTGGGGCGTCCTCGCCGACCGGCGGGGCGAGCGCCTCGTCATCGGCCTGGGCCTGACCGGCGGGGCCGCGTTCCTGGGCGCCGCCGCCCACGCCGCCGGCCCGGCCCTGTTCGTGCTGCTGGCCCTCGCCGGGGCCGCCGGCTCCGCCGTGTACGCCGCCAGCGGCCGGGTGGTGACCGGGTGGTTCGCGCCCGGCGAGCGGGGCCTGGCGATGGGCATCCGGCAGACGTCACAGCCGCTGGGCGTGGCGGCGGCCTCGGCGGCCCTGCCGGTGCTGGCCGACTCCGGCGGCCCACGGCTGGCGCTGCTGGTCGCCGCCGCGGTCTCCGCGCTGACCGGGATCGTGGCCGCCCTGCTGCTGGTCGACGGGCCGAGGCCCACGAAGGGACCGACCACCGCCGCCTCGCCGGGCACCGGCACGGACGGTGCGCGCGGTCGGTCGCCGTACCGGTCGCCGACGCTGTGGCGGGTGCACGGGGCGAGCGCCCTGCTGGTCGTGGCGCAGTTCGTCGTCGGCGCGTACGCCCTGGACTACCTCGTCACCGAACGCGGCTGGCCGGTGCGTACCGCCGGGCCGTTGATCGCGGGGGCGCAGCTCGTCGCGGCGGCGGCGCGGGTGCTCGCCGGCCGCTGGTCCGACCGGTGCGCCCAGCGGCTGCGGCCACTGCGGGTCATCGCCGCCGGCACCGCCGCCGCCCTGGGGGCCCTGGCGCTCGCCGAGGCCCTGCACGCCCCGCCGGCGGCCCCGCTGCTGCTGATCGCGCTCGTCGCCACGGTGAGCTGGCACGGCGTCGCGTACGCGGCCGTCGTGGACGTGGCCCCCGCGAGCTGGGCGGGCCGGGCCACCAGCACGCAGACCGTGGTGCAGAACGTGGCCGCCACGGCCACCCCGCCGCTGTTCGGGCTGGCCGTGGCGGGGCTGGGCTTCGGGCCGGGGTTCGCCGTCGCCGCCCTGTTCCCGGTCGCCGCCGTGGCGGTGCTGCACGGCCTCACCGTCGGCGCGCAGCCACCCGCCCGCCCGGTGCGGGTGCCCGCGCCGGATGCGACGCGGCCGGCCGGCCGACCCGTGTCGGGATCGGCCGGCCGGTGACCGGTCGTCAGGGCATGAGCTGGGCCAGGTCCCGGGGCATGGTGGAGCGGACGTCCTCCCACTCCCCCTGCGTGACGTGCCGGCGCAGGGTGTCCAGCACCACCTGGACCACCCGCTCCGGGCCGCCCTCGACGTCGTACGGGAAGCCCTGGCGGACCTCGTAGAGGAAGTCGTCCCGGTTCAGCTTGACCGGCACGTCCGACGGCTGCCAGCCGTCGAAGTAGATGCCCCGCAGCAGCACCGGCAACTGCGCGGCGAACTCCGCGCTCTCCTGCACCGGCAGCCGGTCGCGCAGCAGGTGCAGCACCGTGCGCAGGGCCGCGTACGACTGGTTGCGCTGCTCCTTCGGCCAGCCGTACGCCGCCTCGATGTCCTTCAGGATCAGGTTGGTCTTGTCCAGCGAACTCTCGAACGCCGAGATCAACTGCTCAGCCATCTGCCCACCCCCGTTAGGTCGGTCGTGTCCGGCGTCGGTGCCCTCCACCGTCGGTCGTCGTCCAACGTCGCGTCTTCGTACAGCGTCGGTCTTCGTACAGCGTCGCGTCTTCGTACAGCGTCGGTCTTCGTACAGCGTCGGGTCGTCGTTCAGCGTCGGTCGTCCTCGCGGCGCGGCGGCCCGGCCGGGCCCCGCCACTGCGAGGTCAGTCCCCTGCGGCCCGGCCACGCCCGACCGGGGCGCGGGCCACCGGGTGACCCGACCACGTGCAGCACCCGGCCGCGCCGCCGCGCCACCGTGTCCCGAACCGTCATGCTCCGCACCTCCGTACCTGTCTGCGCCGTCGCGCCCACGTCTGCCGGCGCCGGCCACGGACCCGCCGACCGGCCCCGGGCACCGGACACGCACACGCCCATGGTGCGGCCGGCGAGGATGACGCCGGCTCACCCGATCCGGGTGACCTTCCTGGCGGCGCGGCCCCGGGACCCTAGGGGAAGCCGGCCGCAAACTTCAGGGATCCGCCCGGGGCGGGCGGCCGGCCACAGGCGACCCCCGCTCCCTACGCTGTACGGCGTGACACTCATCGCGACCGAGTCGCTGACCAAGACGTACGGGGGTGGGGTCACGGCGTTGGCCGACCTGACCGTCGCGGTCGAACCGGGCATCATCGGGCTGGTCGGCGCGAACGGCGCCGGCAAGTCCACCCTGATCAAGATCCTGCTCGGTCTCCTCACCCCGACCAGCGGCCGGGCCCGGGTGCTCGGCCTCGACCCCGCCACCGACTCCGCCCGGGTGCGCGCCCGGGTCGGCTACATGCCCGAGCACGACGCCCTGCCACCGGACCTCTCCGCCGCGGAACTGGTCACCCACCTCGGCCGGGTCAGCGGCCTGCCGCGTACGGTCGCCCGCGAGCGGGCCTCCGAGGCGCTGCGGCACGTCGGCCTCTACGAGGAGCGCTACCGCCCGGTCGGCGGCTACTCCACCGGCATGAAGCAGCGGGTCAAGCTCGCCCAGGCCCTCGTGCACGACCCCGACCTGCTGCTGCTCGACGAGCCCACCAACGGCCTGGACCCCGCCGGCCGGGACGCGATGCTGACCCTGGTGCACCGCATCGGCACCGAGTTCGGCATCTCCGTGCTGGTCTGCTCGCACCTGCTCGGCGAGGTGGAACGCATCTGCGACACCCTCGTCGCCATCGACGGCGGGCGGCTGCTGCGCGCCGACCACATCTCCGCCATGACCTCCGCCACCGACGTGCTCGCCGTGGAGGTCAGCGAGGGCACCGAGGAGTTGGCCGCCCGGCTGGGCGCGCTCGGCCTGCCGGTGCGCCGGGACGGCCGGCTGCTGCTCGTCGAGCTCGTCGACGACGCCACCTACGACCTGATCCTCGGCGCGGTCGCCGAGCTGGACCTGCCGCTGCACCGGCTCGACCAGCGCCGGCACCGGGTGGCCGAACTCTTCGCCACGAGGGAGCCCAGCCATGCCTGAGCCGACCGGCGTCATCCACGACATCGGCTACCAGCGGTACACCGGCCCCCGGCTGGGCCGCCGGGCCGTCTTCGGCGCGCTCTACCTGCACGGCCTGCGCACGGCGTTCGGGCTGGGGCGCAGCGCGAAGGCCAAGATCTTCCCCTGGCTGGTCGTCGGCATCGTCACGGCGGTCGCCGCCGCCCTCACCGCCATCCGCGCCCAGATCGGCGAGGCGGTGATGACGTACGCCCAGTTCGCCGACAACATGAGCTGGCTGGTCATCTTCTTCGTCGCGGTGGCCGCGCCCGAGCTGGTTTCTCGTGACCTGCGCAGCGGGGTGCTGCCGCTCTACTTCTCCCGGCCGCTGCCCCGCGCGGACTACCCGCTGGCCAAGCTGCTGGCGCTGGCGACCGCGCTGTGGCTGCTGCTCGGCGGGCCGCAGTTCGTGATGTTCCTGGGCGCCGCCTTCAGCACCGGCGACGGCATGAGTGGCGTCGCGGAGGAACTGCTCGACCTGCTGCCGAGCCTGCTCTACGCCGGGCTGTGGGCGGCGGTCTTCGCCTCGGTCGGGCTGCTGGTCGCCTCCCTCAGCGGCAAGCGGGCGTTCGCGGCCGGCGGGATCGTTGCCGTGTTCCTGATGACCACGCCGGTCGTCGGCACCCTGTCGGTCATGCCGTCGCGGACGGTCAACGAGCTGGCCTTCCTCGCCTCGCCGTCGACGCTGGTGGGCGGCGTGGGCTCCTGGGCGCTCGGTGACCTGCTGGTCTCCGAGGGCCAGAGTGGAGTCCCGATCGGCGGCTTCGGCCCCGTCTACGCGGTCGCCGCCGTGCTGCTCGTGGCCGGCTGCGTCGCCCTGCTGCTGCGTCGATACCGGAAGGTGGCCGCCCGATGACCACGACCAGCGCCGCCCGGGCGACGGGGACACCCACGGCCGTCGCCAGCGCCCTCGACCTCGCGGGCGTCTCCCGCTGGTACGGCAACGTGGTGGCCGTCAACGACGTCAGCATGAGCCTCGGCCCCGGGGTCACCGGGTTGCTCGGCCCCAACGGCGCGGGCAAGACGACCCTGCTGCACATGATGGCGGGCTTCCTGGCCCCGTCGCGCGGGATGGTGACCCTCGGCGGGCGGCCCACCTGGCGCAACCCCGAGGTCTACCGCCGGCTCGGCCTGGTCAGCGAGCGGGAGGCGGTGCACACCTTCCTCACCGCGTACGAGTTCGTGCTGGCCAGCGCGAAGCTGCACCGGCTGGCGGACCCGGCCGCGGCGGCCCGCCGGGCGATCGCCCTGGTGGAGCTGGAGGGCGCGCAGGACCGCCGGATCGGCACGTACTCCAAGGGCATGCGGCAGCGGGCCCGGGTGGCCGCCGCGCTGGTGCACGAGCCACAGGTGCTGCTGCTCGACGAGCCGTTCAACGGGATGGACCCGCGGCAGCGGCTGCACATGATGGAGCTGCTGCACCGCCTCGGCGACGCCGGCCACACCATCCTGTTCAGCTCGCACATCCTGGAGGAGGTCGAGCAGGTCTCCGGCACCGTCCAGGTGATGGTCGCCGGCCGGCTGGCCGCCTCCGGTGACTTCCGCACCATCCGCCGGCTGATGACCAACCGGCCGCACGTGTTCACCGTGCGTTCCACCGACGACCGGTCGCTCGCCGTCGCGTTGATGGCCGAGGCGTCGGTGACGGGCGTCGAGCTGGGCCGCGCCGGGTTGACGGTGCGCGCCGGCGACTACGGCGCGTTCACCCGCATGCTGCCGAAGATCGCGCTGCGGGAGGGCGTCCGGGTGCGCCAACTGGTGCCCGAGGACGAATCCCTGGAGAGCGTCTTCTCCTACCTGGTGGAGGCCTGAACCCCATGTCTACCGTTTCCTGGCTCACCCTGCGCGGACTGTTCGGGCGTCGCCGCTTCCTCCTGCTGCTGCCGCTGCCCCTGGTGCTGGTCGGCCTGGCGGTGCTCTCCCGGTCGCTCGGGGTCGCCCCGCGCGACTGGGGCCCGCCGGTGCTGGTCGGTCTCGGCCTGGCCGTGGTGCTCCCGGTCGTCGCCCTGATCGTCGGCACCGGCGTGCTCGGCGCCGAGATCGACGACGGCACGGTCGTGCACATCCTGACCAAGCCGCTGCCCCGCTGGCAGATCGTGCTGCCCAAGCTGGCGGTGGCCACCGTCGTCACCGCGGTCACCGTCGCCGTGCCGCTCTACGCCGCCGGCCTGCTGGCCGACTCCCCACGCCTGGGCCTGGCGCTCGCCGCCGCGTCGGCGGTCGGCGCGCTGGCGTACTCGGCGCTGTTCCTGGCGCTCAGCCTGCTCACCCGCCGGCCGGTGCTGCTCGGCCTGGTCTACGTGCTGATCTGGGAGGGGTTGCTCGGCAGCGTCGTCAGCGGCACCCGGGTGCTCTCCATCCAGCAGTACGTGATCACCCTCGCCGACCGGATCGCGCCGACGGAGCTGCTGCTGGGCGACGTGTCGGTGCCGGTGGCGGCGGCGATGAGCGCGCTGATCAGCGTGGGCTTCACCCTGCTGGCGATCGACCGGCTCCGCTCGTTCAGCGTGGCCGGCGAGACGAGCTGACCCCGGCGGCGGGTCAGGGGCAACATCGCCACGGCACGGTCCCGCCTCGCGGGAGCCATCGTCGAGGCCGCCCGCAACGGCATGCGCCAGGTGGACATCGTCCGGGCCACCGGCTAGACCCGCGAGCGGGTCAGGCAGATCCTCCGGGCCGGCGGCGTCGAGGCGAGCTGACCCGGCTCAGACCCCCTGCCCCCAGTTGCCCCTGAAGCAACGGCGACGAGCCGCGGCGAATCTTGGAAGATTTCGGCCCCCGGAGGGGCCGTCCGTTTCCAAGATCTCCCATTCGCGGCGTGGCCGGCGACTTCGCGGCGTGGCCGGCGACGTCGGGGTGGGGCAGCGCGGAAAGATCGTGCTCGATCGCGGAAAGAGTGGCTCCTGGCCCGGGGTGATGCCACTCCTTCCCGGATCGAGCGCGATCTTGGACCCCGCGCGAGAGACCGGGCCCGTCAGGGGCCGGCGTCCAGGAGGGACTGGAGGCGCTGGCCGTTACGTTGGGCGTAGTCCCGGTAACAGTTGTTCATGAGCACGTGCGTCTCGCCCGCGTCGTCGGCGAGCGCGCGCAGCTTCGGGGCCCAGTCGCGCAGCTCCCGGTCGGAGTAGTCGTAGCCGAACTTCTCGTGGATGTCCTTGCTGGTCCACCTGGCGCTGTGGCCGTGGAAGCGGACCACGGCCAAATCGGCGGTGGCCGCCAGCACCGGGGGCACCGACGAGCGGTGGCCCTGGGGCATGTCCACGCAGACGTACGCCAGGTCGTGCTCGCGCAGGAAGCCGAGCGTCTCGTCGCGGTTGTCCCCGGCGAACCAGGACGCGTGCCGGAACTCGAACACCGGCCGCAGGGGCGCGCACCGGCGGGCCACCTCCAGCAGGTACTGCTTGTTGTCCCGCTTGATGGTGAACCACGGCGGGAACTGGAACAGCAGCGCGCCCAGCCGGCCCGCCTCGACGAGCGGGTCGAGGGCGGACAGGAACCGGGTCCACACCTCCTCGTACGCCTGGGCGGGCAGGTCGCCGGGGTAGACGTTGCGCTTGCCGGTCTCCGGCCGCAGGTCCTTGTAGAGCGCGGAGACCCGCGTCGGGTGCCCGGTCAGCAGGCTGAACGCCTTGACGTTGAAGGTGAACCCGGCCGGGGTGCGCTCGGCCCACAGCCGCGCCGTGCGTTCGGCCGGGGGCGAGTAGTAGGTGGCGTCGACCTCGACCAGCCGGAACTGCGTGGCGTAGTAGGACAGGCGCTTCTCCGGGGTGTCCGCCGTCTGTGGATACCAGCCGGAGTCGAGCAGGGTCCGGTCGGTCCAGGACGCGGTGCCCACCCTGATCTCACCCATGGGTGGGGCGCACCGCGTCCACTACCGACCGGCAACCGGAGGGCACCGCCTCAGGCGGCCCGCCGCTCCCGGCTCTGCTTGCAGGTGACGCAGGCGGTGGCGGAGGGGAAGATCTCCAACCGCTCCACGGGGATCGGGGCCGAGCAGCCCTCACAGAAGCCGTACGTGCCCTCGTCGAGCCGGCTCAGGGCCCGCTCGAACTGGGCCCGGCGGTCGAGGATGGTGCGCAGCAGCGACTGCGCGGTGTCCCGCTCGGCCGTCTTGGTGCCGCTGTCGGCCTGGTCGTCGCCGGCGGTGTCGCCGACCTCCACCAGGCGCAGCACCTGACTCTGGAGCACCGCCTGCTCGTACTCGGCGGAGAGCTCGTCGTAGCGGGCCCGCAGGGACGCCCGGATCTGGTCGGTGTCCGCCTGCGATCGGCCGGTGGCTACCGTGTCGTGGACGAGCATCGCTGCCTGCCTTTCCTGGCTGGTACGCCGGGGTGGTGCCCGGCCCGGTCGCGGTGTGCCGCGGGTGGAGATCACTCGCGCTCTGTGAGCCGGGCGATTACCCCGGGTGCAGCCGCGCCAAACCACCGAATTTCTGGAATCTGCGGCCCGCACCCCCGGGGCCGCGCCCTGGGCCGTACGGCCGGGTGTCACCGGCCGGCGTCCGGCTCCACGATGGCGGGGCGGCGGGGGTCGTCGACGCGGACCACCACGTCGGCGAAGCTGGCCGGGGCGACCTCCTCGGCGTAGCGGGCGAAGGCCGGCAGGGTCCAGCGCAGCGCCGGGTCGGTGCGGCGGGCCAGGGCGGCCGGGGAGAGCTCCAGGTGCACGGCGAGGTCGACGGGGAGCCCGCCGCCGAGCAGGAGCGCCCCGCTGACCAGGACGACGCCGTGGGGCGGCAGCGTGACGTACCCGGCCCGGCTCGCCCGGTCGGTGCGGGGGTCCCAGAGGGAGGGCAGGATCCGGCCCGAACCGCCGGGCCCCGCCGGGTCGAGGACCTCGCGGCGCAGGCCGGGCTCGTCGACCCAACCCTCGTAGTAGGCGTCGGGGTTGGTCCGCCCGTACTCCAGCCGCACGGAGGCCGGGCGGAGGAAGTCCGCGGCCCGCACGTGCAGCACCGGGCGGCCGTGGGCGCGCAGCGGGTCGACCAGCGCGGCGGCCAGCTCGTCGGGGGCCGCTGCCGGGGCGCCGTCCACCGCGACGCGAAGCCGGCCGGGCGGGTCGGCGGCGACGAGCCGTTCGGTCAGCTCGGTGACGAGTCGCTCGGGGGTGATGGGACGCACGCGCATCCGACCATCGTGCCCGGTCGCCGGACGCGACGCGGGCCGGGCGGGTGGAGCCGGACGCGACGCTGGCCGGGCGGGTGGGGCCGTCAGCCGCTGCGGTCGATGGTCACCCGGGCGTCGTCGGCGAGGCGGTAGCCGACACCGTAGACGGTGGTGACCAACGGCACGTCCACGCCGACCTTGCCGCGCAGCCGGCGCACGTGCACGTCGACGGTGCGGACGCCGGCGTGTTCGTAGCCCCAGACGGCGTTGAGCAGTTGCAGCCGGGTGAACACCCGCCGGGGGTGGGCGACCAGGTGCAGCAGCAGGTCGAACTCCAGCCGGGTCAGGGGCAGCGGCTCGTTGTCGCGCAGCACCGACCGGGACGACGCCAGGATGTGCAACGCCGGGATGGTCGGGGCCAGGGGGCGGGGCGGCGTGCGCCCGGCGGACGCCTGGTCGGGCCGCCGCTCGGGGGCGGGGCCGGCGGTGACGACGCCCTCGCCCCGCTCCAGCATCTCCCGCGCCGCGTCGAGCAGGCGACGGGCCGCCGGGGTCAGGGTCTCCTCGGCCGCCAGGGGGATGCTGAGGGTCACGGTGAGCACGGGCGTGGTGCCGTTGACGGGACGGCGCTGGCCACCGGGGGGTCGGCCGGGAACCGCGGGTTGGGACGTATGCCATCCGGCGCGCGGCGATGCGGGGCTGACCGACATGGTCCTCCTTGGCTGGTCCGGGTATCTCCCCACGGCCCGGGACGCCGCTGCATCGATGCTTCCCGGCGCCCACCTGGCGGTCAAGGGGCGGCTACGTTGCATGAATGTGACAATTGACGAACACATCGGAGCCGGATGCTCGCTCTGCGTACGAGGTCTGATGATTACAGCAGAGCCACCAAGATCGTGGGATACGGGGGTACCCCGTGCGGCCCGCCGGTCGCGGCCGGACCGGAGGATGACCGGCCAGGCGGCGCGGACGTCCGACACGCGGACGCGGCGCACCCCGGTTCCGGGGTGCGCCGCGTCGCCGACGGGCCGGCGGACGCCTCAGCGGTGCGGGTCGACGCTGACCCGCGCCTCGTCGGCGAGCCGATAGCCGACACCGTAGACGGTGGTGACCAACGGGGTGGCGGCGCCGAGCTTCGCGCGCAGCCGTCGCACGTGGACGTCGACGGTGCGGGCGACGGCGTGCTCGTAGCCCCAGACGTTGCTGAGCAACTGCATCCGGGTGAAGACCCGGCGGGGATGCTCGGCCAGGAAGTGCAGCAGGTCGAACTCGATGCGGGTCAGCGGGATGACCCGGGCGCCCTGTCGCACCACCCGCGAGGCGGCCAGGATGCGTACCTCGTCGGGGTCCTCGGGGGGCGGCGGGGCGGCGGCTACCCGGGAAACGACCGCCCGCGGCCCCACCGGGTCGGCCTGCGCCGGCCGGAACTCGACCGGGCGGGGCCGGCGCTCCGCCGGGGCCCACGGCTCCGGCGCGCGGCGGTCCTGGTCCACGGGACCGGCCAGCAGCGTGCCCTCGCCCGACTCGGCCAGCTCACCGAGCAGTTCGACCAGGCGGGCGAGGCGGGGCGTCAGCTGCCCGGGGGCGAGTTCGACGGTGACGGTCAGTGTCGGTACCGACCGGGCGTGTCCCGGCGACGGGACCCGGTCGACCCGGCCTGCCGGCGCGCGGTCGGGGCGGCACTGGGGGGCCCGCTCGGTCCGGCCCGGCGGGTGGGGGCGCGAGGAGATGGCGACGACGGACATGGTGCCTCCTGGGATGGCGGTGCCGACCGCCGCGTCCGGTGGGGCGCGACGGTCAGTGGTGCGCCCGGCCGGCGGTCACCGGCGGCGCGACGGACGGGGAACGGGGCGGGGGCATGGGCGCCGGGCCGAGCGTCGGCAGGCCGGCGATGCGCCAGGCGGCGAAGCCGCCGACGACGTCGGTGGCGCGGTGCAGGCCGATGTCCTGGAGCGCGGCGGCGGCGAGCGAGGAGGTGTAGCCCTCCTGGCACAGCACCACCACGGGCACGTCGTAGCCGACCGCCTGGGGCAGCCGGGCCGCGCACCGGGGGTCGAAGCGCCACTCGAGGACGTTGCGCTCGATCGCCAGGGCGCCGGGCACCGTGCCGTGCGCGGCGCGCTGCCCGGCCGGCCGGATGTCGACCAGCAGCGCGCCCTCGCGGTACGCCACGTGCGCCTGCTCCGGGTCGAGCCGCCGCAGCCGGGAGCGCGCCTCGGCGAGGATCTCGTCGATGCCCCGGGAGCCCGGTGGCGGCACGGGAGGTGGACAGCTCTGGGCGCGGGCGGGCTGGTGCGGCATGGTCGGGTCCTTCCAGGGACGCCGGGCGGCCGTCCGCCCGGTCAAAGTCGTCGTCGGAGTCGTGGTCGAAGTCGAAGTCGGAGGCGTCGTCGGAGTCGCCGTCAAGGGTGTCACCACGCGACGCCGGCCTCGGCGACCTCGGCCACCCGCAGCAGGCCGTCGACGAGCCGGTAGCGGGTCATCCGGGTCAACGCGGGACGGTAGACGTGCACGCTGACCGCCGGCTGGTCGTCGCGGTTGGTGACCACGTGCACGTGCCGGGCGCCGAAGCGGCGACCGGCCCCGGCGGCGAGGCGGTGCGGGCGCAGCCGGCCGCCGCTGACGGTCTCCTCGGTGAGGACGCCGTCCACGACCAGGAAGGCCCCGGAGGAGCCGCCGTGGTCGTGCAGGTCGGTGCCCTGGCCGGGGAGCCAGCTCAGCGCCCAGACCTCGTGGTCGTCGGCAACCGCGAGGCGGGCGTACCACCGCTGTTCGGGGTCAAAGCGCAGCGGCACCGGCCAGCCGGCCGGGTCGGCGGCGTACCGGGCGGCGACGGCGAGCAGGTCGGGCTCGCGGCGGCGGCTGACTACCATGCGGGACCTCACGGGATCGGGCGGATTGTGCCCCGACAGCATAGAAGGTAAAGCCTATAGGATTAGTAGGTAATACCACATGCTGGGAGGCGAGCGGGTCCGCGGGCGACTCAGCGGCGCACCGGTGGCTCCACCCGGTAGCCCGGCACCGACGGCCAGCGCACGGTCAGCAGCACCGACTCGCGCTCGGCGTACCAGCAGTGGTCCACGCCCCGGCCCCACACCACGTAGTCACCCGGCTCGGCGAGCAGCACCGTGCGGTCCGGCAGCTCGACCCGGAACCGGCCGCCGCTGACCAGCACCAGCAGCGCGGTACGCCGCTCGCCGGTGGCCCACCGGGAGCGGGCCTCCCCCGCCGCGTGCACGCCCCACTTCACCTCCACGTCGCCGCTGCGCCGCACGTCGCCCTCCGGCATGAAGTGGCCCAGCAGCCAGCCGCCCTCCCGTGGGCCGTCCACGTCCGCCTTGCCCACGTACACCCTGTCGTCGCCCATCGACCCCTCCCGCGTCGGCCCGGCAAGCTATCAGGCGACGCGCCGGCCCCGCCCGTGGCGCGCGGACCGCGCGCCGCCGGGTATACAGGGTCGGTGGACGATCCCCTACCCCAACAGATGCGCGCGGCCGGCGTCGCGTTGCTCGGCGCGCTGGACGGGCCGGCGCGGGCGCGCGCCACGCACCGGTTCGACGACGAGGCGGCCCGGCGGTGGCTGGAGTACCGTCCCCGGCCGCGCCCCGGGGTCTGCCTGGCCGACCTGGACCGCGCGGGCCGCAAGGCCGCGCACCGGCTGCTGGCCACGGCCCTGAGCCCCGCGGCGTACGCGCAGGCGATGGCGGTCGTGGCGCTGGAGGAGGTGCTCGACCGGGCCGAGGGGTGGCGGCGCGGGCGGCACAGCGGCGACTACTGGGTGGCGGTCTTCGGCGACCCGGCCCGCGACGACCGGTGGGCCTGGCGGTTCGAGGGGCACCACCTGTCGGTGAGCATGACCGTGGTCGACGACCAGGTCTCCCCCGCCCCCGTCTTCCTCGGCGCCAACCCGGCCGCCGTCCGGCACGCCGGGCATCCGGTGTCCCGGCCGCTCGGGGTCGAGGAGGACCTGGGCCGGGCCCTGCTCGACGCCATGGGCCCGGCGGGACGGGCGGCGGCGGTCGTCGCCGACGAGGCCCCCGCCGACATCGTCAGCGCCACCCGCCCGCGCGTCGCCGGGCCGATCGCGCCGCTGGGGGTGCCGGCCGACCGGCTCGGCCCCTCCGGCCGGGCCATGCTGGACCAACTCGTCGCCGTGTACCTGGACCGGCTGCCGCCGCAGCTGGCCGCCCGGGAGGCCCGCCGGCTCGCCGGCGGGGCGCTGCACTTCGCCTGGGCCGGCCCCACCGGGCCCGGGCAGCGCCACTACTACCGGGTGCAGGGCGACGACCTGCTGATCGAGTACGACAACACCGCCGACGACGGCAACCACGCCCACACCGTGCTGCGCCGCCCGGCAAGCGACTTCGGCGCGGACGTGCTCGCCGCGCATCACGCCGAGGCGCACGGCTGACCCGAGCCAATCCCCGGGGGCGCGGGCGACGCCGGCCGCAGGCAGGCCGGCTCAGGCGGGCCGGACCGCCTCGATCAGGAACCGCCGGGCATGGGCGACGAACGCGCCGTCGGCCTCGATCCGCTCGTGCAGGCGGGCGAGCTGGGGCCGGTACCGCTCGACGGTGAACCCGGGCACCGTCCAGACCACCTTGCGCAGGAAGTAGACCACCGCCGCGATGTCGTGGAACACCGTACGCAGGGTCGCCTCGCGCAGGTCGAGCACCCTCAGCCCGGCCGCCCCGGCGGCTGCGACGGCCTGGCCGGGGAGCTGCCGCCGCGGCGGGGGCAGCGGGCCCAGCAGCGCCTCGCTCAGCTCCCGGACGGTGCCGCCGCCGATCTGCTGGGACAGGAACGTCCCGCCGGGCCGCAGCACCCGCGCGACCTCGTCCCAGCGGGTGCGCACGGGGTGCCGGCTCACCACGAGGTCCAGGGCGGCGTCGGCCACCGGCAGGTCGCCGCCCTCGGCGACCTGGAGGACCGTCGCGCCCACCGCGCGCAGGTTGCGCCGGGCCACCTCGACGTTGGGCGGCCACGCCTCGGTGGCCAACAGGACCCGGGGAGCGTGGGGCACCTCGGCGAGGACCTCCCCGCCGCCGGTGTCGACGTCCAGCGCCGCGTCGGCCCGGGCCATCCGGTCGGCCACCAGGCGGGTGTAGCCCCACGGCGGCCGTTCCTCGCTGGCCCGCCCGTGCAGCCAGGAGAACTCCCAGCCCTGCACCGGCACGGACGCGCCCTCGGCGACCAGGTCCTCGAACCCCCGCTTCCCGCTCATGGGCGGAAGCATCGTCGGGCCCGGCCGCCGGGACAACCGGGTTTCAGGCGCGCGGCCGGACGATCTCCACGGTGGAGCCCGCCACCGGGCCCAGCGCGTCGAGGCTGCCCGCCTCGGCGTGCCCGGCCTCGAACTGGCGCATCAGGCGGGCGCCGAGCCACACGCCGGCCCCGCCCAGCCCGAGCGCGACCAGCTCGGCGGCGAGCATGACCCCGGTCGCGCCGCGCTGCGGCGAGTGCGCCCGGATCAGGCAGGTCAGCAGGAACAGCGCGGCCATCGCCGCGTTGACCAGGTTGAAGGTGATCTTGGTGCGGCGGGTCCGGTCGCCCGCGGCGTCCCACAGGTCGACCATCCCCGCGACGGTGGACAGCGCGGCGGCCACCAGCGCGGCGACCGAGGTCCAGTAGCCGACCTCGCCGAGGAAGGCGGGACCGCCGACGACGTCGGCCAGGTCGAGGACGGTGGCGCTGACGAAGAGCCCGAACGGGAACGTCACCAGCATCGGTTGGATGGGATGCCCGTGCACCCGCAGTCGGCTCTCCATCGCGCCCTCCCCTGGTCGCTTCCGCTCACCAGTCCAGGGTGCTACCCGCCGGCCGCCAGGGGGAAACGGCCGGCGGTCGGATCGCCGACAGGCAGGTGGCCGCACGCACCGGCCGCCCGGCCCCGCAGCTAGCCCTCCCGGGGGCGGGCGACCGTGGCCACCAGGCGTTCGGCGACCTCGCGCAGCGGGATGTCCAGCGACGTCGCCGCGCTGCGCAGCACCTCCAGGGCCTCCGGGGCGGGGCAGCCGCGCTGGGTCATGATGACGCCGATCGCCTGGCCGACCACCCCCTCGCCGAGCAGGGCGGCGTCCCGCTCGGTGGCCTCGGCGGCCCGCCGCTCCCGGCCCCGGACGGCGGCCAGCAGCAGGCCGGCGTGCTCGGCGAGGAGCATCGCCGTGAGCTGGTGGCGGGTGGTCAGCGCGTCCGGCGTCGAGGCGTACAGGTTGATCGCACCGATGACCTGGTCGTCGACGTCGACCGGCGCGGAGATGACGCCCCGCACCCCCGCCCGGCGGGCCCGGTCCGTCCACGCCGGCCAGCGCGACTCCCGCCCGAGGTCCTCGGCGATGATCATCTCGCGGCGGTGGACCGCGCTCATCGCCGGCGTGTCGGGGCCGTCGCGCAGGTCGTCCAGGCCCGCGAGGGCCGGGTCGGAGGCGGCCACCCCGGCCGGCTCGCCGGCCCGCAGCGCCGTGAAACCGCACCAGGCGACCCCGGCGACGGCCGCCTGGGCGATCCCGACCAGCCGCGCCAGCGCCGCGTCGAAGTCCGTCACCTCGATCAGGCCGGCGGTGAGCTCCCGCAGCAACGCCGCCGTCTCCAGCACGCTCAGGGTCTCGGTGCCGGCGACCCGGGTCTCCAGGTTCACCGGGCCACTGCCCCCGCCGGGAACGCCGGCCACCGACGCCCCGTACCGCCCCTGCGCTGTCTCATCGTCTGTGCTCTCCCGATTCGTTGGACGCGCGCTAGTACCCCCGGCAAGCCGGGTCGAAACGGCCAAAAAGGCGCACCTCAGCGTGGGGCGGCGCTGAGCCGACGCCCCACCGAGGCGATGAGCCGGTCCAGCTCCGAGCCGAACGGGTTGTCGTGGACGAGGTACGTCCACGTCGCCGACGGCCGCACCAGCGTCGAGGCGTCCGGCTCCCAGTCCTCCTCGAACTCGGTCTCGGTGAACGTGGCGATGGTGCGGGCCTCGATCTCCGGCACCAGCGCGTTGAACGCCGGCACCGCCGCCCGGTGGAACTCGTCGAGCGGGTCGAGCCGGCCCAGGGCACGCAGGTGCACGCCCTCGCGCACCTCGGACAGCTCGGCGAGGTGCTCGGCCCACAGCCGGTCGAGATGGTAGAGGGCGATCGACCGGGCCACCCGGGCGAGCAGGTCCTCGTCCATCTCCTCGGCCTTCTCCGGCACCCGCTCCAGCAGCATCAGCGCGGCGATGTCGCTGGTCAGCAGCCGCTCCCGGCGCTCGGCGAGGGCCTTGCGCTGCTGCTCGATCACG
Source organism: Micromonospora sp. NPDC002575 (assembly GCF_042889525.1). Taxonomy (NCBI): domain Bacteria; kingdom Bacillati; phylum Actinomycetota; class Actinomycetes; order Micromonosporales; family Micromonosporaceae; genus Micromonospora; species Micromonospora sp. NPDC002575. Next base: position 412,870 of record NZ_JBIARA010000002.1, read on the forward strand.
ACGCTGTAGCGCCAGGTGTTGCGGTGGATCTCGTGGTTGACGCCCTCGGCGACCCGCTGGGCGTGCTCCACCGCGTAGTCGACCTGCGGGTCGGTGACCAGGCCGTCGGCGTTCATCCGGGGCGAGGCCGGGACCGCGTCGCCGGCGTGCCGGACCACGAGGTCGTCCTCCAGGCTGACGAAGAACACCGACCCGCCCGGGTCGCCCTGCCGGCCGGCCCGGCCGCGAAGCTGGTCGTCGACGCGGCGGCTGTCGTGCCGGCCGCTGCCGATGACGTAGAGGCCGCCCAGCTCGGCGACCCGGTCCCGGTCGGCGGAGTCGCTGCCGCCGAGCCGGATGTCGACGCCCCGGCCGGCCATCTGGGTGGAGACGGTGACCGCGCCGTACGCGCCGGCCTCGGCGATGATCGCCGCCTCGTCGTCGTCGTTCTTGGCGTTGAGCACCACGCAGGGCACCCCGGCGGCCTCCAGCCCGGCGGCGAGCTGCTCGGACTCCTTGACGTCGAGGGTGCCGACCAGCACCGGCCGGCCCTTGTCGTGGCAGCGCTTGATCTCGTCGACCAGCGCCTCGTCCTTCTCGGCCCGGGTGGCGTAGATGCGGTCCGGCTCGTCCTCGCGCACGCAGGGGGTGTTCGGCGGGATCACCGCCACCTCCAGGCCGAAGAACTCGCGCAGCTGGTCGCCGACCAGCACCGCCGTGGCGGTCATGCCGCACACCTTCGGGTAGAGCGCGATGTACGCCTGCACGGCGATGGTGCCCAGCACCTCGCCCTCGGCGGTGGCGTCGAGCCCCTCCTTCGCCTCGACCGCCGCCTGGAGGCCGTCGGGCCAGCGGCGGCGCTGGGCCACCCGGCCGCGCATCTCGTCGATCAGCTCCACCGAGCCGTCCCGCACGATGTAGTCGACGTCGCGGTGCAGCAGGGCGTGCGCGTGCAGGGCCACGTTGACGGCGGAGAGCTGACCCACGTGCTCGGCGTCGTACAGGTCGATGCCGCCGAGCTTGGCCTCCACCGCGGCCAGGCCGGCGGAGGTGAACGCGACGCTGCGCCCGTCCTCGGCGACCGTGTAGTGCTTGCCCTTGCGCAGGCCGCGCACCAGCGCCGCGGCGGCGTGCACCGGGTCCTGCTCGCCGCCGACCGCGCCCGCGAGGACCATCGGCACCCGGGCCTCGTCGATCAGGATGGAGTCGGCCTCGTCGACGATCGCGGTGCGCAACGCCGGCTGGACCCGGTCGTCGAGGTCGGTGACGAGCTGGTCGCGCAGGTAGTCGAAGCCGGCCTCGCTGACCGAGACGTACGTGACGTCGCACGCGTAGGCGTCGCGCCGCTCCTGCGGGGTGGACGCCTCGTTGACCCAGCCGACGCTCAGCCCGAGCAGGGCGTAGACCGGCTCCATCCAGCGGGCGTCGCGGCGGGCCAGGTAGTCGTTGACGGTGAGCACGTGCACCGGGCCGTTGCCGAGCCGGACGTGCCCGTACGCGGCGATCGTGGCGGTCAGGGTCTTGCCCTCACCGGTGGCCATCTCGGCGACCTTGCCGGAGAGCAGGGCCATCGCGCCGAGCAGCTGCACGTCGTACGGCCGCTGGTCCAGCCCACGCCGGGCGGCCTCGCGGCCGATCGCGCAGATCTCCTCGTAGCCCGTGGCGGAGCCGGCGGCCTCGGTGAGCTCGGCGTCGGACAGCGCCGACAGCTCCTCCTCGCGGGCCTCGATGGCCGGCAGCAGCTTCTCCAGCGGACCCAGGTCGACCGTGGTGCCCGGGCGCTGGAGGAACCGACGGAACCTGCTCTTCAACCGTTGCGACACACCCATGAGCCGCAACGGTACGCGACCCGGGCCCGATCGCGCGGCCCGGTCAGCCGGTCAACACCACCTGCAACTCCTGTCGCCGGCGTTCGGCCAGGTCGGTGAGCAGCTCCGGCGCCTGGTCGAAGGGCACCACCGCCGACACGAGATGCGTGCGGATCGGGTCGCCGTACGCCCGCAGCAGGTCGATGGTCTCGGCCGACAGCCGCTCCCGGTCCCAGGTCGGGGCGAGCCCGCGCGGCACCCGCCCGATCTGGGCGCAGCGCAGCGACAGCCCGTTGTGGTGGAACTCCTCGCCGAAGCGGACGGCGTCCGCGCCCGTCTGGTAGAAGGCCAGGTCGATCACGGTGCCCTGGGGACGCAGCAGGCGCAGGGCGAGCTGCAACGCCCACGCCTGCCCCCGGCACTGGAAGACGACGTCGGCGCCCCGGTCGCCCGGGGCGTGGTTCCACCGGGTCTTCAGCACCACCGCCGGGTCGTCGACGCCGGGGTCGAGGGTCTCCAGGCCGAGCGCCCCGGCGACCGCCCGCCGCTGCGGGGTCGGGTCGAGCACCACCACCGACGCCGCGCCGTGACGCCGGGCGAACAGGGCGGTGAGCAGGGCCACCACGCCGCCGCCGACCACCGCGACCCGGCGGCCGGCCACCCCGTCGCCGAGGGAGCGCACGTCCGTGCCGCACAGGTCGGCGGCGGCGTGCAGCACCCCGTTGGCGCAGATCGGGCCCATGTGCGCGACGTAGACGCCGAGCAGGGGGTCGAGGTCGTCGGGCAGCGGGACGAACCGTTCGGTGAGCGGGTCGGCGACGTGGGAGGTGCGGTGGCCGTACGTCATCGCGCCGACCGTGCCGACGGCGACGGCCGGCGTGCGGCTCTCCACCACCCGCCCCACCTGCATGTAGCCCAGCCGGGTCACCGGGTACGGGGTGCTCGCCGCGCCCGGCTGGAACAGCCCCAGCCCGGCGTTCCAGGTGACGTTGAGGTAGGGGTTGGTGCCCTTGACGAAGCTCAGCTCGGTGCCGGCGGAGACCCCGCTGAACAGGGTCCGCACCCGGAACGCGCCGTCGCGCAGCTCGGCGGCGTCCTGCTCGACCAGTTCGACCCGCCCCGGGCCGCTGACCACCACCACGCGGTCACGCATCGACGCCCACCCGCGTCGGGGCCGGCCCTGCGGCGCCGGCCGCGGCGGGACCGGTCGGCAGGGACACCGGCCGCCCGGTGCGGGCGCTCTCGGCGATCGCGAGGGCCAGTCGCTGGGTGCGCAGCGCCTCGGCGTACGGGACCCGCACGTCGTCGCCGACGCCCCGGACCGCGTCGACGAAGGCCCGGTCGACGGCGGTGCGGGCCCCGTCGGGGCTGGCGGGCAGGTGCCGCTCGCCGTCGGCGTCGCGGACGGTCAGGCCGTCCTCGGTCAGGCTCAGGGCGAGGCCGTCGGCCAGGATCTCCAGCCCGGCCCGGTGCTTCCAGCCCAGCACGCAGGCGGCGGAGACGGTGCCGACCGCTCCGGTGGCGAAGCGCAGGGCGGCGGCGGTCACCGAGTCGATGTCGGCGCCCTCGACCGGCGGCGGGACGCCGTCGCCGTACGCGGTCACCTCCGTCACCTCGCCGGCGAGCGCCCGCATCAGGTCCAGCACGTGCGCGGCCTGCTCGACCACGGGGCCGCCGGAGCGGTCCCGCCGCGCCCACCAGGCGACCGGGGGCACCTTGTCCAGCCACGCGCCGCCGACCATCCGCACCGGCCGGTCGGCGAGCAGCTCGCGGGCGTGCTGGACCACGTGCAGGTAACGCCAGTGGTGGCCGACGCCGGTGAGCAGCCCGCGCCGGGCCACCAGGTCGGCGACCCGCTCGGCGGTGTCCAGGTCCACCGCGACGGGCTTCTCCACGAACATCGGCACCCCGGCGGCGATCACGGCCTCCTCCACCGGCCCGTGCGCGAACGGCGGCACGCAGACGTACACCGCGTCGGGGCCGGCGGCGAGCAGCTCGTCGACGTCGGCGAACGTCCGCGCCCCGTGCGCGTCGGCCAGCCGGGTCGCGGCGTCGCGCGCCACGTCGGTCACGCCGAGGATCTCCACGTCGCCGAAGCTGTCGAGCACCCGGGCGTGGCGCTGCGCGACCCCGCCGGCACCGACCAGCCCCACCCGGCACGACCGCATCGGCAATCCCCCTTGCCCGGCTTTCACGTTCCGTCACGTGCACACTCCCCGGTGGGGCGCGCAATCAAACGTTCACCTGCCGAAAACCGGCGGCGGCGCGGCCCGTGATCAAGCTGTTAGCGACAATCCGGTTAGCGGGCGGGCGGGGATGGGAATTCTCCGATCCGCGTTTTCCACCACGATCTGGGGGTGCGTCAGTGCGGGATGCAGAGGCGAGTGTGACACCAGTGGTGGAGGCATGGGCGACATACCGGACCAGCTCGGCGGCCGAGTGGACGCCCCGGCGGCTGCTGCGCGCCAAGGGCGACAGCCGGGTCAGCGTCGTCCTGCCGGCGCGCAACGAGGAGGCGACCGTCGGCGCGATCGTGGCGACCATCCGCGAGCACCTCATGGACCGGGTGGCCCTGGTCGACGAGCTGATCGTGGTCGACTCCCGCTCGACCGACCGGACCGCGCAGGTGGCCCGGGCCGCCGGCGCGGAGGTGGTCGGCCAGGACGAGATGACGCGGGGACTGCCCCGGCTGACCGGCAAGGGCGACGCGCTGTGGGCCGGGCTGGCCGCGGCCGAGGGCGACGTGGTGGCGTTCGTCGACGCCGACCTGCACGAGTTCCGCCCGCACTTCGTCACCGGCCTGATCGGGCCGCTGCTGACCGACCCTTCGGTCGACTTCGTCAAGGGCTTCTACCACCGGCCGCTGGTGGGGGCGGCCAGCGTGGAGGCCGACGGGGGCGGCCGGGTCACCGAGCTGATGGCCCGCCCCCTGCTCAACCTGTTCTGGCCAGAGCTGGCCGGCTTCGTCCAGCCCCTCGCCGGCGAGTACGCCGGCCGCCGCGACGTGCTGGAGCGGGTGCCGTTCGTCTCCGGATACGGGGTGGAGACGGCGATGCTGATCGACCTGCTCGACCTGGTCGGCCTGGACGCGCTGGCCCAGGTGGACCTGGGCGAGCGCCGGCACCGCCACCAGGACACGGCGGCGCTGGGCCGGATGTCGGCGCAGATCGTGCTGACCGCCTGGTCGCGCCTGCAGCGGCGGGGCTGGGCCAGCCCCGGCACGGTGCCGGCCACCCTGCTGACCCAGTTCCGGCGGGGCGGCTCCGACGCGCTGCCGAACCTCGACCGGGAGATCGTCGTCAGCGACGTCTCGGTCGAGGAGCGCCCGCCCCTGGCGGAGCTGCGGCACCGGGTGCCCCGACGCCGCGTGCCGGCGTGACGAAGCGTCCGTCGGCGCGACCCGACGGCCCCGCCGAGGGAAGGAATCCCGCGTGAGCCTCACCGTCCTGATGAACGCCGGCCCGTGGCTGTCCGTGCCGCCGCCCGGCTACGGCGGGATCGAGAACGTGATCGCCACCCTCGTGCCGGAGCTGCGCCGGCTGGGCGTGCGGGTGGTCCTCGCCTCCGTGGGCAGCAGCACCCTGCCCGTCGACGAGAGGATCGCCGTCTTCGGCGACGGCCAGTTCCACGCCCTGCAACGGCCGTACAACCAGGTCTGCGGGATCTCCCAGGCGCACCTGGGCGGCGTGGTGCGCGCGCTGCACGCCCGCGACGACTTCGACCTGGTGCACGACCACGTGGAGGCCGTCGGCCTGGCCACCCTCGCGGCGATGGGCCCGCAGGGCCCGCCGGTGCTGCACACCCTGCACTGGGACCTGGCCAAGCATCCCGACCTGTACGGCAACCTCGACGGCGGCGACCGGGTGCGGGTCAACGGCGTGTCCGCCGCGCAGCTGGCCCGCGCCCCCCGGGCGCTGCGGGAGCACTCCGTCGGCCACGTGCACCTGTCCACCCCGCTCGCGGTCGACGCCGACCGGCGGCCCCGACCGGACAAGGGCGACTACCTGATCATCCTGGGCCGGATCAACCCGGGCAAGGGCCAGGACGTCGGCGCGCGGCTGGCGCGGCGGGTCGGCGTGCCGCTGGTGCTCGCCGGGCCGGTCGGGCCGTACCACCGGCCGCAGGACCTGGCCGCGGCGGGCGAGGAGGCCCGGCAGAACCCGGACGTGCGGTTCTTCTACGACGAGGTGGCCCCGCACGTCGACGGCGACCTGGTCCGCTGGGTCGGCACGGTCGCCGGGCAGGAGCGCGACGACCTGCTGGCCGGGGCCCGCGCGTCGCTGTTCCCGCTGCGCTGGGAGGAGCCCGGCGGCACGGCCGTGGTCGAGTCCCTGGCGCTGGGCACCCCGGTCGTGGCCACGGCCCGGGGCTGCCTGCCCGAGCTGGTCGAGCACGGCCGCACCGGGCTGCTCGCCGACGACGAGGACGAGCTGGCCGACCTGCTGCTGGCCGCGAGCGTGCTCGACGGCGACGAGTGCCGCCGGGAGGCCGCGGCCCGGTTCACCCCGGCGGTGATGGCGCAGCGGTACGTCGGGCTGTACGAGAAGGTCCGCCGCCGCGCCGCCCGCCCCCTGCAACCCGCCTGACGGCGGCGCAAGGAAGGGCACCCTGTTAACGCTTTCTGTATAGCAGGGGCCCCCTGCTATACACGCCTGCTCGCCGCCCGCGTTTGCGCCCGGCCGTGGGGGGAACACGTCGCCCGGCCGGAAGGGCTCCCCGCCCCCGGCGGTCAGCCAGTCGCGGCGAGGAGGTCATGGTGGCCGGTCCGATGGCCCACGCGCGGGCCCGACGCAACCCGGCCGACGGCCGGGCCCCGGTGCGGCGCGCCGCAGCCACCGTCGGCGTGGTCTTCCTCCTGGTCGGGCTGCTCGGCTTCGTCCCGGGGATCACCACCGGCTTCGGCGACCTGCGCTTCGCCGGGCACGGCTCCGGGGCGAAGCTGCTCGGGGTGTTCCAGGTCTCGGTCCTGCACAACGCCGTACACCTGGCGTTCGGGCTGGCCGGCCTGGCGCTGTCGCGCACGTGGGCCGGGGCGCGGGTGTTCCTGATCGGCGGCGGGGCGATCTACCTGGTGCTGTGGCTCTACGGCCTGGCCGTCGACCACGGCAGCGACGCCAACTTCATCCCCGTCAACAACGCCGACAACTGGCTGCACCTGCTCCTCGGCGTCGGCATGATCGCGCTGGGCGTGCTCACCACGCGTGACCGCCGGCACCGCTGACCACGCCCGCCGTCCCGTTTCGCCCGGCACCGCGCCGGGTACGTCCGGGTCACCCCGAGACGGAAACGAGGGCCAGGCATGCCGAGCCGGATCACCTGCGAGGTCCGCGACGAGTCGCCGGTGACCGTGGTACGTGTCGCCGGCGCGCTCGACCTGGCGACCATGCGGACGGTGCACCGGGTGCTCGACCGCTGCCTCACCGCCCAGCCGGACGCGATGGTCGTCGACCTGCACGACCTCACCGTCCGCGACGGGCTCGCGCTGTCGGTCTTCGCCGCCGCCGCCCGCCGGGCGGCCGGTTGGCCGGCGGTGCCCGTCGTGCTCTGCGTGCCGCCCGAGCGCACGGCGAGCTGGCTGACCGAGTCGAGGGTGTGCCGGGGGCTGCCGGTGCAGCGGGACTGCGCGGAGGCGGCCCGGGCGGCGGGCGCCGCCGCCGCGCCCCGGCTGCGGGTCCGGCTGGAGCCGGTGGCGGGCGCGTGCCGGCGGGCCCGGGAGCTGGTCGCCGACGCCTGCGGCCGATGGAACCTGCCGGAGCTGGTCGGCCCGGCCTCGGTGGTGCTCAGCGAGCTGGTCGGCAACGTGGTGCGCCACGCCGGGACCCCGATGCAGGTCACGCTGACCCTGCGCCGGCCGTACCTTCAGGTGGCCGTCGCCGACGGCAGCCGCGCCGCGGCGCGCGCGGCGACGCGCACGGACGTGCGGGCCGAGGGGGGCCGGGGCCTGCTGCTGGTCCGGGAGCTGACCCAGCGCTGGGGCAGCGCGCCGGTCGTCGACGGCAAGGTGGTCTGGGCGATGCTGCCCGCCACCTGACCGGCTGTGCCCGCCCGGCCGGCTGTGCCCGCCTGCTGTCGACCCGCCCGCCCGCCAATTGACCGAAATTACCGCTCTCGCCTGGTTACATAGTGAGAGGGGCGGGTAGGCACGCCCGTCCCTTTTGTCGCCACGACGGGGTGAGAAGCATGCCCAAGCGGGTAACCACGGAGCCTGCCCGAGACCGGGGGCCCGCGATCCTCGCGCCGGCCCGCTTCGGCGGTTTTCCCGGCCCGGTCCGCCCGGCCCTGCCCGGAGCCAAGCTGATCAAGCTGATCGGCACCACCGACGCCAAGCAGATCGGCCTGCTCTACCTGGTCACCTCGTTCGTCTTCTTCCTCATCGGCGGGGTGCTGGCCCTGCTGCTGCGGGCCGAGCTGGCCCAGCCGCGCATGCAGTTCCTCTCCCCGGAGCAGTACAACCAGGCGTTCACCATGCACGGCACGATCATGCTGCTGCTGTTCGCGACGCCGCTGGTGTTCGCGTTCGGCAACTACATCGTCCCGTTGCAGATCGGCGCGCCGGACGTGGCGTTCCCCCGGCTCAACGCCTTCGCGTACTGGCTCTACCTGTTCGGCGGGACCCTGGTGGTCGGCGGCTACGCCACCCCGGGCGGGGCCGCCGACTTCGGCTGGACGGCGTACACGCCGCTGAGCCGGATGGAGCACTCCCCCGGCGTCGGCGGGAACATGTGGATCGTCGGCCTGGCCATCTCCGGCCTCGGCACCATCCTCGGCGCGGTCAACCTGATCACCACCACCCTGACCCTGCGCGCGCCCGGCATGACCATGTTCCGGATGCCGATCTTCACCTGGAACATGCTGCTGACCAGTCTCCTGGTGATCCTGGTCTTCCCGCTGCTGGCCGCCGCCCTGTTCGCCCTCGCCGCGGACCGGCTGCTCGACGCGCACGTGTTCGACCCGGCCACCGGCGGGATGATGCTGTGGCAGCACCTGTTCTGGTTCTTCGGCCACCCCGAGGTCTACATCGTGGCGTTGCCGTTCTTCGGCATCATCACCGAGATCATCCCGGTCTTCTCCCGCAAGCCGATCTTCGGCTACACCGGTCTGGTGCTGGCCACGATCGCGATCACCGTGCTGTCGATGAGCGTCTGGGCGCACCACATGTTCGCCACCGGCCGGGTGCTGCTGCCGTTCTTCAGCATCCTCAGCTACCTGATCGCGGTGCCCACCGGGGTGAAGTTCTTCAACTGGATCGGCACCATGTGGAAGGGGCAGATCACCTTCGAGACGCCGATGCTGTTCGCCGTCGGCTTCCTGGTCACGTTCCTGCTCGGCGGGCTCACCGGGGTCCTGCTGGCCAGCCCGCCGGTCGACTTCCACGTCACCGACACGTACTTCGTGGTGGCGCACTTCCACTACGTGCTGTTCGGCACCATCGTCTTCGCCGCGTTCGGCGGGGTCTACTTCTGGTTCCCGAAGATGACCGGGCGGCTGCTCGACGAGCGGCTGGGCAAGCTGCACTTCTGGACGATGTTCGTCGGCTTCCACGCCACGTTCCTGGTGCAGCACTGGCTCGGCAACGAGGGCATGCCCCGCCGGTACGCCGACTACCTGCCCAGCGACGGCTTCACCACGCTCAACATGATCTCCACGATCGGGTCGTTCGTGCTCGGCGCGTCCACGTTGTTCTTCATCTACAACGTGTGGAAGTCCTGGCGGTACGGGGCGATGGTGTCGGTCGACGACCCGTGGGGCTTCGGCAACTCGCTGGAGTGGGCGACGACCTGCCCGCCCCCGCTGCGCAACTTCGACCGGATGCCCCGGATCCGCTCGGAGCGCCCCGCCTTCGACGCCAAGTACGGCCGCCTCGTCGCCGACCTCGGCCGGGACCTGCCGCAGCGGACCACGAAGCCGCCGCAGAGCCTCGCCGAGGAGTTGCACCACGAGCGGCACGTGCCCGAGTCGCCGGCGGCCGAGGGCGCGCACGGCGCCCGGGAGGCCGTCGAGTACCAGCCGGCGCCGCAGTCGGGCGCGCGCCCGGTGGACGTGCCGGAGCCGGAGGAGGTCCGCCGGCCCAGTTTCGACGCCACCGACGAGCCTGAGGTGGGCGGGCTCGGCGCGGAGCGGGCCCCGCAGGAGAACGAGCGGTGGCGGCACCCGCACAGCCGCGGCGACTCCACGGAGCACTGAGCCTCCCCCCTCCCCCTCCCCCCTCCCCCTCCCCCCTCCCCCCGACCACGCGACAGGCTCCGGGGTGGTGTGAGAAGGGTGACCCTCTCTACCTCAGGCGTTAACAGGGGGCCCTTCCTTGCGCCTCAGCCGCGCTTCGTCACCGGTTCCGTCTCGGCCGGGCCGTTCTGCCACGGCGGCGGGGCGTCGGCCAGCATCGCCTGCCGCAGCCAGGTCAGCGCCCGCGACAGCAGCCGGGACACGTGCATCTGGGAGATGCCGAACCGGGCGGCGATCTCGGCCTGGGTCTGGTTGCCGTAGAAGCGCATCGCCAGGATCCGCCGTTCCCGCCAGGGCAGCCGGTGCAGCAGCCCGCTGACGGTCACCCGGTCGTCGACCGACTCCAGCGCGTTGTCGCTCTCGCCGACCAGGTCGCCGAACTCGGCGGAGCTCTCCCCGCCGACGGGCGCGTTGAGCGAGGCCGGGCTGTAGCCGGCCGCCGACTCCAGCGCCGCGAGGATCTCCTCCTGCGGGGTCTCCAGCCGCTCGGCCAGCTCGGCGACGGTGGGAGCCCGGGACAGCTCGCTGGTCAGCGCGGCGGTGGCCTGGCCCACCTCCAGGATCAGGTCGCGCAGCCGGCGGGGCACGTGCACCCCCCAGGTCCGGTCCCGGAAGTGGCGCTTGATCTCCCCGACGATGGTGATCGCCGCGTACGCGGTGAACGAGCCCCGCTCCGGGTCGTACCGGTCGACCGCGTTGACCAGCCCGAGGCGGGCCACCTGCTCCAGGTCCTCCAGCGGCTCGCCGCGCCCCCGGTAGCGGCGGGCGAGCCGGCCGGCGAACGGCAGCGCGAAGCGCACCAGGTCGTCGCGGGCCTCCTGCCGCCGCTCGGGGGGCAGGCCCTCGATCCGCGCCGCGTACGCCAGCGCCGCCGCGTCGAGGTCCTCCAGCCCCCGGTCGGTGGGGGGTGGTGCCGTGGTCGTGCTGGGCTGTCCGAACATCCGCGCCTCCCTCAGGAAGGTCCCCCGCCCGGGTCGGGAAACCGGACGTGCGCGTGGTCGAGCCACGCACCGGGCCGGAAGTGGGTCACCCGACGGGATCCGTCGAGGAGCGGCGACAGCGGGCTACAGCAGCCTGCCCGGCCGTCGCAGCCAGCGGTGTTCCCGCTCCGTAGGTACTCAATCACGCCGGGGCGGGTTCACGAGGATGTTTCGGCCGGCCGGTGCGGCCGGCGGCGGCGCGCCGGCCGGGGCTGCCGGCGGCGCGGCGGACGAACCGGTCAGCAGACCACCAGGCCCTGCCGGGCGCCGCCGACCCGGAACGCCTCGACGGCGGTCGCGGCGGGCAGCGGCGGCGGGGCCGGCAGGTCGTACGGCTGGGCGCGGAGCACCTCGGTGGCCCGGCGCGTGGGCACCGCCGCGACCGGGTAGCCCCGGGCGGCGGTGCGGTCCAGGGCCCGGCGGCGGCGGCCGAACGCGGCCACGGCCAGCCACTGCGGCAGGCCCGCGAGGGCCGGCGAGCGCATCCCCGGCGACTCCGGGAGCACGTCCACGGAGCTGAACGGCTCGCTGCCGGCCAGCCACCACTCGGCGGCGTCGACGCTGCGCCGGGTGGCGTTCTCGCACCAGTACGGCACCAGCCCCGCCCGCACCACCTGCCACGGGTCGAGCAGCCGCCCGCACTCCACGACGAGGCGGTCGCCCGTCTTGCCGGCCCGCCGCAGCCACCCCCGGTACAGGTCGGCGACGGCGGCGCTGAGCGCCTCCGGGCGGGGGAAGAGCACCCGGTGCACGCCGTTGCCGCGCCGGCCGGCCCAGTCCCGGACGGCGAGTTCGAAACCGGGCTCCACGCCGTGCTCGGCGTAGCCCTGTGGGCACGAGACCTCCGGGGGCTGCCAGCGGGCCCCGTCGCCGCCGACGGAACGGAGCACCTGGCGCAGGGCGTGCGAGTCCGGGTGGAAGTCCACCGGGTCCAGGCCGCTGGCCGGGGAGCCGGCCTGGAAGCTGTGCCCCCGCCCGGCGTCGTACACCGGCCAGGTGCGGGCGTCGCGCAGCAGCAGCACCGGGGCGTCGGGCGCGAGGCGGTCGGCCAGGAACCGGGCGTACGCCGTCGGCAGCGACTGCCAGCGCACCGTGAGGGAGACGGTCACCCCGGACAGCGGGCCCCGGCTGGCCGGGCAGTGCACCTGGCGCACGTGCACGTCCGGGTTGCCGGCCAGCAGCCGGCCGGCGAGCGCGGCGCCGTGGTCGAGGGCGGCGCCGGGGCGGTCGACCGCACCCCCGGTCCAGTGCACCGTCGTCTCGAACGCGGCGGGCAGCCAGGGCACCCCGAGCGCGACCGCCAGGTGCACCGCCGCCCCGTGCGGCGAGCCGAGCACCACCCCGGGGTAGCACCGGCGCGGGTACTGGTCGACGATCCACCGGGCGACCCGGTCGGCGTCGACCTCGGCCGCCTGGTCCGGGGTGAGGGCGACCCGCCCCGCCGCCCGCACGGCCGCGCCCCGGCGCACCGGCTCGGGGGCGCCCGTGAAGCGGGACGGCGCGCCCGTGGCCCGCAGGTCGGCGCAGTCCTCCCCGCGCAGGGCCCGCACCGTGGCGGCGACCATGATCCGGGCCGTGCTGCCCGCCGTCATCACCCGGTCGCCGGCAAGTCCGGCCCCGTCCGCCGTGAGGTCCGGGCGCACCGTGTGCGCCGGTCCCGACCCGCCTCGTTCGCTCACCACGCGGCCCGGCTTCCCGTCCCGATGGGGTCTAAACGGGGCGTCCGCCACCACGCGTGCCCGCTGGGCGGGTCGTCCGCTAAACGAGGTCCTCCGCCTCGACGGCGACCCGGTTGTCGAGCATCCGCCCGTAGACCCGCTGGGCCGCGTCCCCACCGGCGAACAGGCCACGCAGGTCCGCCAGGGCCGGTTCCGGAGGGCGCAGCGCGACGGTCGGGTCGACCACGGCCTCCAGCACGCTCGGCCGGTCCGCCGCGAGGACCTCGTCCCACGCCGCGCCGACCAGTTCCGGCCGGTCCACCCGCACCCCGTGCAGACCGAGCAGGCGGGCCCAGCCGGCGTACGGGACGTCGGGCCGCCGGTCGAGCACCCCGGCCGGCGGGCGGCCGTCGCCCACGCCCGAGCTGTCGCGGTTGTTGAGCACCAGCACGACCAGCCGGGGGTCGGACCACTCCCGCCAGTGGTGGGCCACGGTGATCAGCTCGGCCAACCCGTTGAGCTGCATCGCGCCGTCGCCGGCGAGGGCGAGCACCGGCCGGTCGGGGCTGGCGAGCTTCGCCGCCACCGCGTACGGCAGGGCGCAGCCGGTCGACCCGAGGGTGCCGCAGAGGTGCGCGGCCACCCCGGGCGGCAGCTCCAGGTGCCGGGCGTACCAGTAGACGACCGAGCCGACGTCGACGGCCACGGCCGCCTCGCGGGGCATCCGGGCGGAGAGTTCGTGCAGCACGAGCTGCGGGTTGATCGGCCCGGCGGGTTCGGCGGCGCGGGCCGCCGCTGCCTGCCGCCACCGGTCCACCGACGCCTCCACCGTCTCCCGCCACGCCCGCCGGGGCCGGTCCGGGACGCGGTCCAGCAGGGCTCGCAGCGTCTCGGTGGCGTCGCCCACCAGCGGCACGTCCACCGGGTAACGGTTGCCGATCCGCCGGCCGTCGATGTCGATCTGGACGGTGCGGACCTGGCCGGGCAGCGGGTAGTAGTCGGTCCACGGGTCGTTGGTGCCGACCAGCAGCAGGGTGTCGCAGCCGCCCATGAGCTGGGCCGCGGCGCTGGTGCCCACCTCGCCGAGCACCCCGGCGTGGAAGGGCAGCCGCTCGTCGAGCACCGGCTTGCCGAGCAGGCTGACGGCCACCCCCGCGCCGAGCCGGTCGGCAAGCGCCACGATCTCGTCGGCGGCGCCGTGACCGCCCTGCCCGACCAGGATCGCGACGCGCTCGCCGATGCCGAGCAGCGACGCGGCGGCGGCCAGGTCGGCGTCGTGCGGCAGCACCCGTGCCAGGGGCTCCCCCGGCGTCGCCGACATCACGCCGGCGAACTGCGGGACCAGGTCGGGAACCGGGGCCGCCTGCACTTCGCGGGGCAGCACCACGCAGGTGGGGCTGCGGGTGGCGGCGGCGGTGCGGAACGCCTGGTCCAGCACGGCCGGCACCTGGCCGGGGGTGCGTCCGTAGCGGACGAACTGGTTGCAGACGTCGCCGAAGAGGCGGCTCAGGCCGATCTCCTCGTGGGCGCCGCCGAGCGGGCCGACGACGTCCTCGCCGACGATCGCCACCACCGGCTTGCTGTCCAGCTTGGCGTCGTACAGGCCGTTGAGCAGGTGCACCGCGCTGGGGCCCTGGGTGGCCAGGCAGACCCCGATCTCGCCGGTGAACTTGGCGTGCCCGCTGGCCATGAACGAGGCCGTCTCCTCGTGCCGGGCGGGGACGAACTCCGGGTCCCCGCCCGCGCGGTCCAGGGCGGCGACCAGCGGGGCGACGGCGGCGCCCGGGCACCCGAAGGCGCGCGGCACCCGCCAGGCCCGCAGCCGCTCCACCACCAGGTCGGCGACCGTACGCTCAGCCATCTGACCGGCCGGGGGTGGCGGCGTCGACGTAGCGCAGCACCGCGCCCACCCCGTCGGTCAGCTCGGGCGCCTCGTCCGGCGCGAGCACGGTCAGCTCCGCGTCGGTGCCGACGAGCGCCCGGACCAGGGCCGCGTCGGCGCGTACCCGCTGCGGGTCGGCCACCGACACGGCGGTGAGCTGGCCCGGTTCGGTGGCGATGTCGGTCGGCTCGGGGCCGACCCAGAGCTGGGCCGTCGACGACGGGTCGTCCACGATCAGCATCGTGTCGACCTGGTTGCGGCGCAGCGCGGACACGACCGCGTCGAGGCCCGCCCCGACGTCCTCCTGGACGCCGAAGCGGTCCAGCGCGGCGGTGACCCGCTGGTCGGCCACCTCGGCGATGGTCTGCACCGTGACGTCGTCCATCAGCGCCGGGTCCGCCCCGGCGTGCCGCGACCCGGCGTCGGTGCGCACCAGCACGTCCTGCCAGCGCTCCGGCAGCTGGGCGGCGATCATGCCGGTGGCCCGCACGTCGCCGGCGACCACCACCACCTCCGCGCCGACCTTCTCGGCCAGCTCCGCGGTGGCCGCCGCGGCGTCGCCGGCGTTGTGGTGCCACGCCTCCATGGCGGCCCGCTGGTAGCGCGACTGCGACCAGCCGCCCGGGTTGACGCGGCGCAGCGGGAAGTCCTCCCGGCCGGTGACGTGGGCGCGGCGGGGCACCCCGCCGGCGCTGATGGCCACGGCGTCCGCGCCCCTGCGGTCGGCCAGCACCCGCACCCAGGCGACCTGCTCGCCGCGCTGGGCGAGCAGCGGCATGGTGTGCGGCAGCTCCGACACGGTCGCCAGGTCCCGCAGCGGCGGGGCGGACAGGTACTCGGTGAGCACCGCCCGGCCCCGGGTGGCGAACGCGGCGATGCCGTAGTCGCCCGGCATCGGGTCGTGGCCGCGGACGACCCGCTCGACGGCGTCCACGGTCTGCGCGTCGGCGTCCTGCTCCAGCAGGCGCCCCTTGAGTGCCCGCCAGCGCAGGTCCAGCGCGGGGCGGGCGTCGTGGGTGTCCCGGGAGGCGTCCAGATAGACCGAGCACCACGGCCCGGGACGGTCGTAGAGCGGGCGCAGGAAGGACAGCTGCATGCTCGACCCCTTTCCGGCTCGGCCCCCCGCTTACCCGCGCCGGTCGCCTTGTCACCTGACCCGGTGGTCCCGTGCGCGAGCGCGCCACGAACATGACTCGCGTTCATTCATGTCGTTCCGCCGCGCCGCCGGATACGATCGGTGTAGCGAATCGGACTCTCCGTGGTGAACGACTCTCGGTGGTGGACAATGGACGGCGACCTCGACTACCGGCGAATCGCTCGCCCGACGCAACGGATCGTCACCGGCCGCGTCGTCCGGTTGCTCGACGGCTACCCGCGTGAGCTGAAGATCGGCCAGCCCGTGCTCGTCGCCGTGGTGACGGCCGCCAGCGTGATGGGGCTGCTGCTGCTGGCGTTCCGCTCGCTGCTGTCCAGCGGCGGTGGCGGCGCCCGGCGCACCTGGAAGGAGCTGCGCAAGGGGCCGGAGTTCCTGGTCACCCCGCTGCGGCTGCGCGACTCCAACGACCAGCTGTGCGAGGTGGAGCTGCACGGGCACCTGGCGCAGAGCGCGCTGCACCCGGCCGACTGGGTGCAGATCACGCTCAAGCCGCAGGATCCGGACCTGCCGCCCCGGGTCGAGCAGATCGTCAACCTCACCACCGGGCAGCTGCTGCGTCCCCGCCACGCCACCGTGTGGAGCCACCTCGGGCCGCCGCTGCTGCTCCAGGCCATCCTGGGGGCGCTGCTGATCCTCGTGGTCGGCGCGGTCGTCCTGCTCACCTGAGGCCCGCGGCGGTCGGCACGACGCGCGCCGGGCGGTCAGCCGACCGGGATGCGGGGGCGGTCGGGTTCGGGCGCGGTGCGCAGCATGCCCCGGCGGGCAGCCCAGCGTTCGAAGACCAGGGTGGCGAACGGCGGCACGGAGCAGGCCAGCGCCACGAGGGTCGGCCACGTCCGCCACCGGTGCAGCCGGGCGACGGCCAGCACGAGCACACCGTACGCGACGAACAGGCCGCCGTGGATCGGGCCGAAAATCTTCACGCCGATCTCGTTGCCCGGCGGGCCGTACTTGACGGCCATGCCGACCAGCAGGGCCAGCCAGGAGCACGCCTCGGCGACCGCCGCCACGACGAACAGCTTGGTGATCTTCTCGCGCATCGCCACTCCCCCACCGGTTGCCGGTCATGCTAGCCAGCCCGACGGGCGGCCCGGCGGCGCGGGCGGCGGAGGCGACGGGGATCACGCGGCCCGCAGGTGGGTACGTAGAGGGACCTTCGGGTCTTCCCCGGGCCGCCGCCGCGTGCGAGGTTGGGGGAACCAACGGTGACAGGGCGGTGACCATGGGCGAGGAAGTCGCGGCGCGCACCTTCAGTCGGGAGGACCGGGCGCGCTATCGGGAGAAGGTGCACCGGTGCCTGGACGTCTTCGCCGAGATGCTCCGGGAGTCCCGATTCGACGTCGAACGGCCGATGACGGGCGTGGAGATCGAGCTGAACCTGGTCGACGACGGGTCCATGCCGGCGATGCGCAACGCCGACGTGCTAGCCGCGATCGCCGACCCGAGCTTCCAGACCGAGCTGGGGCAGTTCAACGTGGAGATCAACGTCGCGCCGCGCCGGCTGGCCGGCACGGGCACCGCCGCGTTCGAGGAACACGTGCGGGCCAGCCTCAACGCCGCCGAGACCAAGGCCCGGGTCGTCGGCGCGCACATGGTCATGATCGGCATCCTGCCGACGCTGCGCCCGGAGCACCTGACCGCCGAGACGCTGTCGGCCAACCCGCGCTACCAGCTGCTCAACGAGCAGATCTTCGCCGCCCGCGGCGAGGACCTGCGGATCTCCATCAGCGGGGTGGAGCGGCTCGCGGTCACCGCCGACACCATCACCCCGGAGGCGGCGTGCACCAGCACCCAGTTCCACCTCCAGGTCAGCCCCGCGCAGTTCGCCGACCACTGGAACGCCGCCCAGGCCGTCGCCGGCATCCAGGTGGCCCTCGGCGCGAACTCGCCGCTGCTGTTCGGCCGGGAGCTGTGGCGCGAGACCCGCATCCCGCTGTTCCAGCAGGCCACCGACACCCGGGCGGAGGAGATCAAGGCCCAGGGGGTACGCCCGCGGGTGTGGTTCGGCGAGCGCTGGATCACCAGCGTGTTCGACCTGTTCGAGGAGAACGTGCGCTACTTCCCCGCGCTGCTGCCGGTGTGCGACCCGGAGGACCCGGCCGAGGCCCTGGCCCGGGGCGACGTGCCGAAGCTCGCCGAGCTGCGGCTGCACAACGGCACCGTCTACCGCTGGAACCGACCGGTGTACGACGTGTACAAGGGCCGCCCCCACCTGCGGGTGGAAAACCGGGTGCTGCCCGCCGGCCCGACGGTGCTCGACACCGTCGCCAACGGCGCGTTCTACTTCGGGCTGGTCCGGGCCCTCGCCGAGTCGGACCGGCCGCTGTGGTCGCAGATGTCGTTCAGCGCCGCCGAGGAGAACTTCAACGCCTGCGCGAGGCACGGCATCGACGCCCAGGTGTTCTGGCCCGGCCTCGGCTACCTGCCGGTCACCGAGCTGGTGCTGCGCCGGCTGCTGCCGCTGGCCCACCACGGCCTCGACCGCTGGGGGCTGGACCCGGCCGAGCGGGACCGGCTGCTCGGGATCATCGAGCAGCGCTGCCTGACCGGCCGCAACGGCGCGACCTGGCAGGTGGAGACCCTGCACCGGCTGGAGTCCGCCGACCACCTGGACCGGCCCGAGGCGCTGCGCGAGGTCGTCCGCCACTACGTGGAGCTGATGCACAGCAACCGCCCGGTCCACGAGTGGCCGATCCCCTGACCGGCCGGGACCGGGACCGGGCCAGGAGCACCGGCCGGCGGGCCCGCGCCCAGCGCTAGGGTGAGGCGGTGCCGACCACCGACGCGGCGATCGACGCCGCCCTCGCCCGGCTGCGGTCCCTCGGGGAGCAGCTTCCCTACCCCGGCGTCTGGCTGCCGGCCGTCCGCGCCGAGTCGACCGGCCTCGTCCTCGCCGAGGACGAGGGACTGTCCCGCCTCGTCGTCGACCCGGCCACGGGCGTCGTGTCCCTCGTCGACGACGACGGCGCCGAGCCGGTGAACTCCACCCTGGACGCGCTCGTCGCCTGCGCCGAGGCGTATCTGGTAGCCCGTGTCGAGGCCGACGCGCTGCCCGACGACGCCGACGACGACCTCGAGGCGGTCGGCGAGCGGCTCACCGACCGGTTCCGGCAGCTCGACCCGGCGTCGGTGGGCCACGAGAACCGCTTCTGGTCGGTGGCCGCCGAGGAACTCGGCTACGGGATGACCTGACGGGTCGACCTCCCCCGGCGGCAACCCCGGCCTGCCGGGTCGGCGATCCGACGATCTGACGGGTCGGCGCCTCCTGCTCGCTACGCGACGGGCGCGTCGACCATCGGCTCGTACCGGTCGCCGGCGTCGCTGACCGGGCGGTAGTCCTCGTCGGCCGCCAGGCGGTGCAGCGCCTCCAGCAGCCCGTCGGCCTCCGGCAGGTCGAGCGCCTGCCGCAGCCGCGCCCGTTCCGCGTCCAGCTCCGGCCAGTCCTCGCGGATCTCCTCGTCGGCGCGGGCCAGCCACTCCCGCAGCCGCGCGCCGCCGTCGTCGCCGTACGGGACCGTCGTCGCGTCGTGGATGCTGGAGAGCCCGACGACGAGGGCGAGGGCGGCGCGCAAGTCGGCCGCGATCAACCCGCCCTCCCCCTCCGAGCCGACGTACAGCACGGGACGGTTGACGCCGGTGCCCACCAGCATGAAGGCCCCGCCCGTGGCATCCCCGGCGATCATCTCCAAGGGCTCGCCGCTGGGCAGGTGCACCGCCTCCGGCGGCCCGTCGGCCACCCGGTCCAGGTCGAAGTCGAACCGGCGCAGCAGGTCGACGATCCACGCCTCACCGGCGATCCGCCCCAACAACAGCCCCTCGGCCCCCACGGCCCTCTCATCCACCACGCCGAGACGATACCCACCCCGGCCCCGCCCCGGGGCGGGGCGGGGCGGGGCGGCGATCTTGCACTTGCGGCCCTCGGTTCGCCCGTTATCGCCGTTATGCGGGGGCCGCAAGTGCAAGATCGCTGAGAACGGGGGGGTGCGGGGGTCAGGACGGGGTGGGGGTGGGGGTGGGGGTGGGGAGGTCGTGGGTGGCGTGGAAGACGACCGCGCCGAGGACCTCCGCCGGGGCGCGGAATCTGTCGAGGCGTGCCCCGGCGAAGGTGACGTCGCCGTGGAACGAGGCGCGCCCCTCGGGGCCGCCGAGGCGGAACGCGGCGCCCTCGAACGTGGACCCGTCGAAGCGGGTAACGCCGTGGAACTGGGCGGCCGTGAAGTCCGCGTAGTCCACCAGGCAGCCGCTGAGGTCAAGGTCGACGAGGGTCGCCCCGCACAGCAACAGCCTCATGCCCGCCCAGTGCGCGGAGCTGGAAGCAGGACCGCCCGGCTCATCCGCCCTGCCCGCGCTGCCCACCCTGCCTGGCCCATCCGGCCTGCCCGCCCCGCCTGGCCCATCCGCCCTGCCCGCCCCGCCTGGCCCATCCGGCCTGCCCACCCCGCCTGGCCCCGGGCGCAGGCAGGCAGCCTCGCCCGGCCCCGGGCGCAGGCGCGCGGCGAGGAGCCGCTGCGCGGCGCGGCGCAGCTCCACCTCGCCGGCCTGCGCGGCGGTCAGCTCGCCGGTCACGGGGAACGGCAGCGGCGCACGCAGGTAGCCGCAGACGGTGTCCACGACCCGCTGGCGCAGCTCCGGTCGCGCGTCGCCCAGCTCGCCGAGGACGCGCAGCCCGACCCGGCGTACGTCGGGGTCGGGGTGGGCGAGCTGGCGGGCGTACGGCGCGACGGAGCCGTCGGGCACGAGCACCGCCGCGCCGCCCGGGGCGGTCGAACCCTGCGGACCGGCCGGCGCGGCGGCCAGTTTCTCCGCCCCGGCCAGCCCGTTCGCGCCGTCCGGGGCGGGGCCCGGGGTCCAGCCCAGCGGCCAGCACACCGGTTCGTCGTCGGCCGAGCCGGCCCACCGGGCGTCGGTGAGGTCGACGGCGGGCTGGTCCAGGTGCACCGGCCCGCCGAACCACGCCCCGCCGAAGGCCGCCCCCGCGCCGAAGCGCGCGTTGTAGAACCAGGCGGGGCCGACGAAGCGGGCCCGCCGGAACGACACCGGGCCGACGAAGCGGGCCCCGTCGCCGCCCTCGGTCCACTCCTGGTAGTCGCCCATCAGCACCGCCACGGGCCAGCCGGGGTCGTCCTCGTTCGGCTCGTCCCACTCGGCGGGCCGGACCTCCTCGATGGTGTCCCAGGCCGGGTCGTCCTCCCAGAGTTCCTCCTCGCCGCGCCCGAACCAGGCCAGCCCGCCGAACGCGGCGCCCGCAAAGCTGGCCGGCCCCCGGAACCGGGCGCGCCCGAACACGGCGTCGGCGGCGAACTCGGCGTCGTCGAAGCGGGCCTCGCCGTGGAAGAGCGCGCGGGCGAAGATCGCCTGACTGGCGAACCGGGCCCTTGCGAACGAGGTCGCCCCGAGGAACCGGGCGTCGTCGAACCCGGCCCCGGCCAGCGCGCAGCCGCCGAGGTCGGCGTCGACGAGGGTCGCCCCGGCCAGCTCGACGCCGACCGCCGGCACGCTGGCGTCGGGCCGGAGCAGCCCGGCGAGCACCCGCCCCGCCGCCCGCCGCCCGTCGGCGTCCGGGCCGTCGGCAGGTACGCCGACGCTCGGGGTACGCAGGTAGGCGCACACCGCGTCGGCGGCGTCCTGCCGCAGCGCGGGATCGGCCGCGCCGAGCTGCGCCAGCCGCCGCAGGGCGGCCTCCCGCTGCCGGCCCGCCGCCGCCAGCACCTGCCGGCCGACCGCCCGGCACTCGTCGACGCCCGCCGCATCGCCCATTACGCGCCCCCTCCACACCCGACGGCCGCCACGCGCACCGGCCCCGCCCGCCGGGCCGACCCCGACGTGCCGGCGCAGGATAGCCGGCGCGACCGACACCTGCGCAGGCCCCGGGAGAGGTGGGACCTGCGCCGCGCCCACGGGCACCGGCCGGGCCGAGAGCCGGTGTCGGGCAAAGGCCGCGCTCGATCGGGGATCGAGTGGCCTCGCTCCGCTGGGGATGCCACTCGATCCCGAATTGAGCACGATCTTTCGCCCTGAGCTGTCTGAGCACCCTTCGCCTGTTCGGGCCCGCCCTTCGGCATGCACCCGACGCGGTTGCTCTCGCCAACCAGAACGTACGGACACGTGCTCTGCACACCGCACTCATCGCCACGACCCACGCCCGCTCCGGAGACCTCGAAGCGGCCTGTAACTGGGGTGGCGAACTGGCGCTGTGCATGCCGGCGGTTCGCTCTGCTCGCGTCACATACCGGGTCAGCGAACTCATGACCACGCTGAATGCCCACAGGACGGTGCCTCGGGTCAAGAAACTCCTGCACACCCTCGCGGCTCCGACAGCGCTCGGGTAGCGCGGTCCAAGATCGGGAGCTGTCGGCTAGCGTCACCAAGGTGACCTGGACGGAGCCCGCCACCTGGTATGCCAACCTGCCCGCCTTCTACGCCGCCACAGCCGCTTTCATCACCAACTCCGCAGGCCACATACTGCTGGTCAAGCCCACCTATCGCGATCACTGGGCCTTCCCCGGCGGATATCTGGAAGACGGAGAGTTTCCGCATGTGGGATGCTCCCGGGAAGTCCAGGAGGAGTTGGGCTTTGCCGTAATGGTGGGAGATCTCCTCGTCGTGGACTGGGCTTCCCCTGCCGGGGACCGGCCACGCTCCCTCATTCACTTCACCTTCGACTGCGGAAATCTCAGCGATCGGAACGACTTCGACCTGCCCGGACAGGAACTGGAAGACGTTGCCTTCTTCCCGCCCAGCGACGCCAAACGGCACCTCCCGGACAGCGTTTCCCCACGGATAGATGCGGCGGTAGGAGCCCGCAGCAGGCTAACCCCGGTCTACCTCACCGATGGCCGTGCTCCCCACTACCGAGCCCTGCGGCGGGGAGCACAGGAAACATGAAGCCCCGCGCTTCGCCATGTGCTCCTGTGGACCGTTCACTCCGGGCAGGGGGTCTGGCCCGGGGCAGCGCGGTGATCAAGAGGAAAACGTCATCGTCGAGATCAACTCTGACGTTTTCCTCTTGATCACCGTAGGCGGGCGAGTGCGTGGGGGAAGCCCCGAACGGGCCCTCACAGGGCGACCACCGCTGCCGATTCCGGGGGGAGTTCGATGCGGTCGCGGGTCACCGAGACGCCCTCCTCCGTCGCCAGCAGCACCCGCCGCGCCACCCCCGGCAGGGTGATCCGCTGCGGCCGGCCGGCGAGGTTCGCCACCACCATCCGCTCGCCCCGGCGCATCACCAGGAACTGGTCGCCGTGCCGGACGTCCACGGCGTCGAGCCGGGGGTCGGACAGGTCGGGCTCGCTCTTGCGCAGGGCGATGAGCCGGCGGTAGAAGTCGTACATCCGGCGGTGTTCGGGCTTGTCCAGCTCGGCCCAGTCGAGCCGGGAGCGCAGGAACGTCGCCGAGTCCTGCGGGTCCGGCACGTCGCCGGGCGGCCAGCCGTGCGCGGCGAACTCGCGCCTGCGTCCGGTGGCCACGGCGGTGGCCAGCTCCGGCTCGGGGTGGCTGGTGAAGAACTGCCACGGGGTGCTGGCCGCCCACTCCTCCCCCATGAACAGCATCGGGGTGAACGGGCCGGTGAGCAGCAGCGTCGCGCCGACCCGCAGCAGCGCCGGGGACAGCGTCGCGGAGATCCGGTCGCCGGTGGCCCGGTTGCCGATCTGGTCGTGGTTCTGCAGGTACGCCACGAAGCGGTGCCCCGGCACGCGCTGCCGGTCCACGGGGCGGCCGTGGCTGCGCTCGCGGAAGCTGGACCATGTGCCGGCGTGGAAGAACCCGCCGGTCAGCACCTGCGCCAGGCACTCCAGGGAGCCGAAGTCGGCATAGTAGCCCTGCCGCTCCCCGGTGAGCAGGGTGTGCAGGGCGTGGTGGGCGTCGTCGTTCCACTGGGCGTGCAGGCCGTACCCGCCGGCCTCGCGGGGCGTGACCAGCCGCGGATCGTTGAGGTCGGACTCGGCGATCAGCGACAGCGGCCGGCCCAGCCGGGTCGACAGGGCCTCCACCGCCACCGCGATCTCCTCGAGCAGGTGGGTGGCGCGGGTGTCGGGCATGGCGTGCACGGCGTCGAGGCGCAGGCCGTCGACGTGGTAGTCGCGCAGCCACATCACGATGCTGTCGACGATGTAGCGGCGCACCTCGTCGGAGTGGCGGCCGTCGAGGTTGACGGTGCGGCCCCAGGTGTTGCTCCGCTCGGTCAGGTACGGCGCGAACATCGGCGCGTAGGCCCCGGAGGGCCCGAAATGGTTGTAGACGACGTCGAGGATCACCCCCAGTCCCTTGGCGTGGGCGGCGTCGACGAACCGTTTCAACCCGTCGGGGCCGCCGTAGGGTTCGTGCGGGGCGAACCAGCAGACCCCGTCGTACCCCCAGTTGTGCTCGCCGTTGAAGGCGTTGACCGGCAGCAGCTCGACCAGGTCGACGCCGAGGTCGACGAGGTGGTCGAGGCGCTCGATCGCCGCGTCGAAGGTGCCCTCGGGGGTGAACGTGCCGATGTGCAGCTCGTAGAGGATGCTGCCGGGCAGTTGGCGGCCGGTCCAGCCGGTGTCGCCCCAGCGGTGGGCGGCGTGGTCGTAGCGCCGGCTCGGCCCGTGCACCCCGGCGGGCTGCCAGGGCGAGCGGGGGTCGGGCAGGGCCCGGTCGTCGTCGCCGAGGACGAACCCGTAGTCGGTGCCGGGGCCCGCGTCGGGCACCTCGACCCGCCACCAGCCGCCCGGCTCGGGACGCATCTCGTGGTCGGCGTCGCCGGCCAGCCGCAGCCGGACCCGGGCGGCCCCGGGCGCCCACACGGTGAACTCGGTCATGCGGCAGCCTCCACGGAGTCGGTGGGTGCGAGGAGGGCGACGGGGAGGGTGTCGAGCAGATCGTCCAGCAGCAGCTCGACCCCACTGTAGACCCGTCCGGTGAACACGTCCGTAACACTGCCGCCGGCCAGCGACAGCCGGGTGCCCCGCCAGCCGCCGGTGCGGGCCAGCCGCAGCGGCAGCCGGGTGGCCACGGCGACCGCCCCGGCGCGGTGCGGCCCGCCGGGAGGAGAGCCGGCCCGGTCGAAGGCGACGACGTGGGCGGCGGCCGGCCCCCGGGCGGGCACCGGGCGGTAGCCGGCGAACAGCTCGGGGTGGTCGCGGCGCAGCCGCAGCGTCCGCGACACCACGAGCAGCTTCGCCGCGCCGGAGGCGTCGACCGAGGGCCGCAGGCCGGCGTCGAGCCGGGCCAGCTTCTCCCGGCGTACGGAGAAGTCGACCGGGCGGCGGTTGTCCGGGTCGACCAGGGAGTTGTCCCACAGCTCGGTGCCCTGGTAGGTGTCGGGCACCCCGGGCATGGCGAGCTGGACGAGCTTCTGCCCCAGCGAGTTGGCCCAGCCGGCGGGGGTGATCTCGGCGGCGAAGGCGGTCAGCTCGGCGTGCAGCTCCGGGTCGTCGTACATGCGGTCGACCAGGGCGTGCATGGCGCGCTCGAAGCCGGGGTCGGGGTCGGCCCAGCTCGTGGCCACCGACGCCTCCCGGGCGGCCTTCTCGGCGTACGCGTGCAGCCGCTCCCGCTCGATGGGCCACGCGCCGATGGCGGTCTGCCAGAGCAGGTGCGCGAACGCCGGGTCGGGCAGCGGCGCGGCGGCCGTCCACCCGGTGACCAGCTCGGCCCAGCGCCCGGGCAGCTCGGAGAGCACGGCGAGGCGGGCCCGGACGTCCTCGCCGCGCTTGGTGTCGTGGGTGGAGAGGGTGGTCATGGCCGCCGGCCAGCGGACCTGCCGGGCGGCGGCGAACCGGTGGAACTCCGCCGGCGGGGTGCCGAAGTGGGCGGGGCTGCCGCCGACCTCGTTGAGCGCGACGAACCGGCTCCACCGGTAGTAGGCGGTGTCCTCGACGCCCTTGGCCATCACCGCGCCGCTGAGCTGCGGGAAGCGTACGCCCAGCTCGTCGTCGGGGTCGCGCAGCCGGCGGGTGACCGCGTCGAGGGCCGGGGCCAGGTCGGGGCGGCGGCGGCCCGCCTCGGCGCGGGCGGCGGCGAGGTGGCGGGCCCCGTGCGGCGGGTAGCCCCGGTAGACCGGGAAGCAGGCGGCCAGCTCCGCCAGGGCGGCGCGGGCGGAGTCGGGGGCGAGCTCGGGGGCGAGGGCGGCGAGCCGGGTCAGCTCGGCGGCGAGCAGCCGGGTGGCGGCGGCCAGCTTGGTGGCGTGGGTGAGGTCCTGCCAGGAGGTGTGCCGGCCGGTGAGCCGGGCGTCGAGGGCGGTGAAGTCGGCCTCGGCGTCGCCGTCGACGAAGAGGCCGCCGACGGCGGCGAGGGCGTCGTAGCCGGTGGTGCCGTCCACCGGCCAGTCGGGCAGCTCCTCGCCGTACTCCAGGATCTTCTCCACCAGCAGCCACGCCTGCGGCGCGGCGGCGCGCAGCCGGGCCAGGTAGCCGGCGGGGTCGCGCAGCCCGTCGGGGTGGTCGACGCGGATGCCGTCGACCTCGCCGGCCGCCGCCCACCGCAGGACCTCCGCGTGGGTGGCGGCGAAGACCTCCGGGTCCTCCACCCGCAGGCCGGCGAGGTCGGCGACGGCGAAGAACCGGCGGTACGTCAGCTCGCGGTCGCCGCGCCGCCAGGAGACCAGCTCGTAGTGCTGCCGGTCGTGCACCTGCCGGGGGCTGCCGTCGCCGGTGCCGTCGGCGATCGGGAAGCGGTGCTCGTGGTAGCGCAGCTCCCCGTCGGCGATCGTGAGGTCGTCGAGGGCGTCGGGGGTGTCGGCGAGCACGGGCAGCAGCAGCCGGCCCCGGTCCCAGTCGATGTCGAACCAGCGCGCGTACGCCGAGTCGCGGCCCCGGCGCAGCACGTCCCACCAGGCGGGGTTGGCCGCCGGCCGGGCCACCCCGGCGTGGTTGGGCACGATGTCGACGACGAGGCCGAGCCCGGCGGCGCGCAGCGCCCGCACCAGCCGCACCCGGGCGGCCTCCCCGCCCAGCTCGGGGTTGACGGCCCGGTGGTCGACCACGTCGTAGCCGTGCTGGGAGCCGGGGGTGGCGGTGAGCAGCGGGGCGCTGTAGAGGTGGGTGACGCCGAGGTCGGCCAGGTAGCCGGCGAGGCCGGCGGTGGTGTCGAGGTTGAAGCCGGGGCGGACCTGCACCCGGTAGGTCGAGCCGACCCGGGCGGCCGGGGCATCGGAGGTGGGGGGCACCGTCAGACCGTCCTCTCCAGGACCACCAGGCAGCGGTCGGGCACGCAGATGGTGCCGGCCGCCTCGACGAGGGTCGGCTTCTCCGGGTCCGGTTCGGCGGTGCTGATCACCTGTTCCCAGCGCTGGCCGAACTCCTCGCCGGGCAGGGTGAAGTCGAGCGGGGCGTCGTGGGCGTTGAAGCAGAGCAGGAAGGACGAGTCGCGGTGGCGCTGGCCGTACTGGCCGCGTTCGCGGATGCCGTCGCCGTTGACGAACAGGGCCACCGAACGGCCGAAGTCGTTGCCCCAGTCCTCGCCGGTCATCTCCCGGCCGTCGGGGGTGTACCAGGCCAGGTCGGGCAGCCCCGAGCCGGCGGCCCGGCCGCCGACGGGCAGGCCGGTGAAGAAGCGGCGGCGGCGGAACACCTGGTGGCGGCGGCGGAAGTCGACCAGCTTCCGGACGAAGTCCAGCAGCGGCTCGTCGGCGTTGTCCCAGTCGACCCAGGCCAGCTCGCTGTCCTGGCAGTAGGCGTTGTTGTTGCCGCGCTGGGTGCGGCCCAGCTCGTCGCCGTGGCCGATCATCGGCACGCCCTGGGAGAGGATCAGGGTGGCCAGGAAGTTGCGCCGCTGCCGCTGGCGCAGGGCCAGCACGCCGGGGTCGTCGGTCTCCCCCTCGACGCCGCAGTTCCAGGACCGGTTGTGGCCCTCGCCGTCGCGGTTGTCCTCCCCGTTGGCCTCGTTGTGCTTGTCGTTGTACGACACCAGGTCGTTAAGGGTGAACCCGTCGTGGCAGGTGACGAAGTTGATGCTGTGGAACGGGCGGCGGCCGTCGTCCTGGTAGAGGTCGGCGGAGCCGGAGATGCGGGAGGCGAACTCGGCGAGGGTGGCCGGCTCGCCGCGCCAGAAGTCGCGCACCGTGTCGCGGTACTTGCCGTTCCACTCGGTCCACAGCGGCGGGAAGTTGCCCACCTGGTAGCCGCCGGGGCCGACGTCCCACGGCTCGGCGATGAGCTTGACCTGGCTGACCACCGGGTCCTGCTGGACCACCTCGAAGAAGGTGGACAGCCGGTCGACCTCGTAGAACTCGCGGGCCAGGGTCGCGGCGAGGTCGAACCGGAAGCCGTCGACGTGCATCTCGGTGACCCAATAGCGCAGCGAGTCCATGATCAGTTGCAGGGAGTGGGGGCTGCGCACGTTGAGGCTGTTGCCGGTGCCGGTGTAGTCGACGAAGTAGCGCCGGTTCTCCTCGGAGAGCCGGTAGTAGCTCGGGTTGTCGACGCCCTTGAAGCTCAGCGTCGGGCCGAGGTGGTTGCCCTCGGCGGTGTGGTTGTAGACCACGTCGAGGATGACCTCGATGCCGGCGGCGTGCAGCGTCTTGACCATGCCCCGGAACTCCTGCACCTGCTGGCCCAGGCCGCCGAGGGCCGCGTACCCGTGGTGGGGGGCGAAGAAGCCGATCGTGTTGTAGCCCCAGTAGTTGCGCAGCCCCAGGTCGGCCAGCCGGTGGTCGTGCACGAACTGGTGCACCGGCATCAGCTCCACGGCCGTGACCCCGAGCCGCTGGAAGTATTCGATCATGACCGGGGAGGCGATGGCCGCGTACGTGCCGCGCAGCTCCTCGGGGATGTCGGGGTGGCGCATGGTCAGCCCCCGCACGTGCGCCTCGTAGATCACCGAGTGGTGGTAGGGGGTGCGCGGCGGCCGGTCGTTGCCCCAGTCGAAGTACGGGTTCACCACCACCGACTTCGGCATGAACGGGGCCGAGTCGGTCTCCGACATCCGGTTCTCGTCGCCGCCCACCTCGTAGTCGTAGACGGCCGGGTTCCACTCGACGTCACCGTCGACGGCCTTCGCGTACGGGTCGAGCAGCAGCTTGTGGGGGTTGCAGCGGATGCCGTTCGCCGGGTCCCACGGGCCGTGGACCCGGTAGCCGTACCGCTGCCCCGGCTCGATGCCCGGGAGGTAGCAGTGCCAGACGTACGCGTCGACCTCACGCAGCTCGACGCGGCGCTCCGCGCCGGTGTCCCACTCGTCGAACAGGCAGAGCTCGACACGCTCGGCCACCTCGGAGAAGATCGCGAAGTTGGTGCCCATCCCGTCGTGGGTGGCCCCCAGCGGGTACCGCTCGCCCGGCCAGACCTGCATGTCGCTCCTCAGCCCATGATGATGATCGCCCCGGACGGGGCCGTGCCCGCCGGGTGCGCACGCCGCTAATGCCCCGCCGTCGGTCGGCCCAATCCACCCGTTGGTGCCGTAACCGATTCCGCCCGCCTGATGCCGACTGGACCTTTGGGTGGTGTCCGTCACCTTGGGCCCTCTCGGGATGCGGTTCGGGCCCGGATGCCCTTTCCTTGATGCGGGTGCGTGCGGAGGCGCGCGTTCCCGCTCGGCCCTCGGCCACCCCACCTTGCCCTGTCACGCCGCCATCGTTGCCGGCGCGTTCCACCCTGCACGGACGGAGTTCGATGTGACGACCCTGCGGGCCGGCGAGCAGACCGCCACCGCCACGGACCGGCTCTGCCGGCCCAGCACCACCTCACGGTCCCAGATCCCGCAGCCGGCGCTCCCGCAGCCCCACGGCTGCGGGGTGCCCCCGCAGACCCGCCGCATCCTCATGCTCTCCTGGGAGTACCCGCCGGTGCTCGTCGGCGGCCTCGGCCGCCACGTGCACGCCCTCTCCGTCGCCCTCGCCGCCGCCGGCCACGAGGTCACCGTCGTCACCCGCCACGCCGACGGCGCACCCCTGGAGGAATACGCCGACGGCGTCCGCGTCCTGCGCGCCGCCGAGGACCCCGTCGCCTTCCCCCTGGCCACCGGCAGCCTCCTCGCCTGGACCATGGCCTTCAACCACACCCTCACCCGCGCCGCCCTGCGCGCCACCGAATCCGGCGCCTACGACGTCATCCACGCCCACGACTGGCTCGTCGCGCACACCGCGATGACCCTGCGGGACCACCTCGACATCCCGCTGGTCAGCACGATCCACGCCACGGAGGCGGGCCGGCACCAGGGCTGGCTGCCGCAGGAGATGAACCGCACCATCCACGGCGTCGAACAGTGGCTCAGCTCCGAGTCCAACCGGGTGATCGTCTGCTCGGGATACATGCGCGACGAGGTCGGCGCGCTGTTCGACGTGCCGGCCACCCGGGTCGACGTGGTGCCCAACGGGGTGGAGCCGCACCGGTGGAAGGCGCCGACGTCGGCGGTTGCCTCGGCGCGGGCCCGGTTCGCCGGCGACGGCCCCCTGGTCACCTTCGCCGGCCGGCTGGTCTACGAGAAGGGCGTGCAGCACCTGCTCGCCGGGCTGCCCCGGCTGCGGGAGCGGCACCCCGGGCTGCGCGCGGTGATCGTCGGCGACGGGCCGTACAAGCCGGCGCTGGAGGCCGAGGTGCACCGGCTGGGCCTCGACGGCACGGTCAGCATGCCGGGCTTCCTCGGCGGCACCGACCTGCCTGCGGTGATGGCCGCCTCGGACTGCTTCGCGGTGCCGAGCATCTACGAGCCGTTCGGCATGGTCGCCCTGGAGGGGGCGGCGGCGGGCGCGCCCCCTGGCGGTCGCCGCGACGGGCGGCCTGGCCGAGATCGTCGAGCCGGGCGTCACCGGGATGACCTTCGCCCCGCAGGACCCGGCGGGGCTGACCGAGGCGGTGCACGCCCTGCTGTCGGACACCGAGCGCGCCCGGGCGCTGGCCCGCCGGGCCCGGACGATGGTCCAGGAGCAGTACGGCTGGGCGGCCATCGCACGCCGCACGGCCGACACGTACGCCTCGGCGATCGCCAAGGCCCCGGCGTTCACCGCCGAGCGCGCCGAGCGGCGGATGAGCGGGGCCGGCGCCCCGCGGCAGGTCGCCGAGGGCAACCTGCTGGCCGCGGCCGGCCTGCGCTGAGGCGCAAGGAAGGGCCCCCTGCCATCGCATTCCGCATGGCAGGGGGCCCTTGTTAACAAGCGTCAGCGGTCGGCGGGCCGCTCGTACGCGCGCTCCGGATAACCGGTGTAGAGCTGCCGCGGGCGGCCGATCTTGGTCTCCGGGTCGCCGAGCATCTCGCGCCACTGGGCGATCCAGCCGGGCAGCCGGCCGAGGGCGAACAGCACGGTGAACATCTTCGTCGGGAAGCCCATGGCCTTGTAGATCAGGCCGGTGTAGAAGTCCACGTTCGGGTAGAGCCGGCGGGAGACGAAGAAGTCGTCGGCGAGGGCGATCTCCTCCAGCTGCATCGCGATGTCCAGCAGCGGGTCCGGCTTGGCCATCCGGCCGAGGACGTCCTGCGCGGCCTTCTTCACGATCGCGGCCCGGGGGTCGTAGTTCTTGTAGACCCGGTGGCCGAAGCCCATCAGCTTGACGCCGTCCTGCTTGTCCTTGACCTTGCGGACGAAGGACTGCACGTCGCCGCCGTCGGCCTGGATCTTCTCCAGCATCTCCAGCACGGCCTGGTTGGCGCCGCCGTGCAGCGGGCCGAACAGGGCGTTCACCCCGGCCGAGACGGAGGCGAAGAGGTTGGCGTTGCTGGAGCCGACCAGCCGCACGGTCGACGTGGAGCAGTTCTGCTCGTGGTCGGCGTGCAGGATGAACAGCATGTCCAGCACCTTGGCCATGACCGGGTCGACCTCGTACGGCTCCGCCGGCACGCCGAACGTCATCCGCAGGAAGTTCTCCACGTAGCCCAGGGAGTTGTCCGGGTACAGCAGCGGCTGCCCGATCGACTTCTTGTAGGCGTACGAGGCGATCGTGGGGACCTTCGCCATCAGCCGGACGGTGGACATCTCGACGTGGTCGGAGTCGAACGGGTCCAGGCTGTCCTGGTAGAAGGTCGAGATGGCGCTGACGGCCGAGGAGAGCACGGCCATCGGGTGCGCGTCGCGGGGGAAGCCGTCGAAGAAGCGGCGCATCTCCTCGTGCAGCAGGGAGTGCCGCCGGATCCGCTCGCTGAACTCGTCGAGCTGCTGCTGGCCGGGCAGCTCACCGTAGATGAGCAGGTACGAGACCTCCAGGAAGGAGGACTTCTCGGCCAGCTGCTCGATCGGGTAGCCCCGGTACCGCAGGATGCCCGCGTCGCCGTCGATGTAGGTGATCGCGGAGGAGCAGGCCGCAGTGTTCACGAAACCGGGATCGTACGTGGTCATCCCGGTTTCCTTGAGGAGCTTGCTCACGCCGATGCCGGCGGGGCCCTCGACCGCCGACTGCACCGGCATCGACAGCTGCCCACCGGGGTGATCGAGCTTGACTTCCGTCATGTGTTCCTCGCTTCGCCGGCAGATCTACGTTGAAATTGCCTTCGCTTTTACCGTAAACACGGTTGCGGGGACACCGCCCGTCGTGGTTCCGCAGGTGAGGTATGCGTCACCCGATTCCCGGGAGGTGGGCGCGGAAACCCGGGGGCCGGGAGCCGACCTCGAACGGGGCCAATGTGACAAAAGGCCCCCGATCGCGCACGAAGCGTGATCGGGGGCCCGGTGGGCAGCAGGAACGAAACTCTCAGGAAATACTCAGGTGACGCAGCTCGCCGCCCGTGCCGATCTGGTACAGGTCCACGCGGTTGTCCCCGGCGCGGAACAGCCGGTCGTCGGGGAGGAAGGCCGCGAACCGGCGTCCGCCGACATCCGGCGGCACCACCGGGACGACCGCCCCGATCCGCCCGTTGACGGCGACGGCGAGCAGCGTGCCGTCGCGTACCGAGGCTTCGACCGTGCCCCAGACCAGGGCCGGCAGCTCGCCGGTGTCCGGGTCGACGGCGCGGAAGGCGGCGAGGTCGGCGACCCGCGCCGACCCGCCGGCCGGGCGCTGGCCCACGGTCGTGCCCACCAGCGGGTGCGGCTTCGGCAGCGGCGGCGGCGCGGGCACCCCGCCGGCGATGGTGACCGGTTCCGCCGGCCGGTCGTAGAAGCGCTTGTCGGCGCGCTCGCGCGGGGCCTGCCGGGCCGAGCGCCCGTCGACCCGCCAGGGGATCCGCACGTGCGCGTAGTCGGCGACGGTGGGCAGCAGGTCGACGTGCTCCCAGTTGCGGTCGTCGACCCGGCCGGCGCGCTGGCCGGGCTCCTTGACGAACATCGGCACCCAGGCCACCTGCCCGGCCGCCGCGCGGATCGCGTCCATCCCCCGGCCCTGGGCGCCGTTGTCGAAGCTGACCCCGTGGTCGGCGGTGACCGCCACCAGGGCCCGGTCGTACAGGCCGGTGGCGCGCAGCGTGCGCAGCATCTCGCCGATCAGCCGGTCGGTGTACTCCAGTTGGGCCAGGTGCCGCCGCCGGGCCAGCTCGACCCAGCCCGTGCCGTCGTTGGGCAGATCGTCCGGGGCGGCGTAGCGGGCCCCCGAGGGCAGGAACTGCCACGGCGCGTGCGGCATCAGCAGGTGCAGGAAGTGCAGGGTGGGCCGGTCGCCGGGGCGCAGCCCGGCCAGGAAGCTGGCGAACCGGGCCGGCTGGTTGGCGTTCAGCCGGTCCCAGCGGAACTTCGGGTCGGCGGGGACGGGCTCGGCGGCGTCCAGGCCGGCCTCGGCGGCGGTCTGCTCGCGGTAGGACTCCTCGGGGTCGACGTGGCTGTCCACCGGGGCGGTGACCTGTCCCAGCAGCTTCCCGCTCTCCCGGACCAGGGTGCCGAGCCCCTGCCGGGGGCTGGCCGGCTGGTCGCAGCGGCTGGGCGGGCAGAGCCGGGTGATGCTCTCCTCGGCGCGGATGTCGTACAGGCCGCCGAGGGCGGTGAACAGGTTGTCGGGGTACTGCGAGTAGTGCGGGGCGAGCGGCTTCGCCGGGTAGCGGCCGGTGAGCATGGCCGGCAGCGCGTACGGCGTCCAGCCGCTGACCCCGGTGGCGTTGCGGTACCAGGTGGCGCCGCCGGCCAGCTCGGCGAAGTGCGGGTAGCGGGCGGCGTCGATCCGCCCGTCGGGGCCAAGCAGGGAGACCAGGGGCAGTTCGTCGAGGATCAGCATGACCACCGGCGGGTGCCCGCCCGGGGCGGCCACCCCGGCCGCCCCGGCGTCGCCGCGCGGCAGCACCACCGCCGAGGCCGGTGAGGCGAACAGGAACAGCGCCACGAAGGCCGCCGGCCCGGCCGCGGCCACCCGCAGCGCCAGGCCCGGCCCGCGCCACCGCCGGTGCGCCGCCGCCCCGGCCGCGCCGGCCGCCACGGCGACGACCAGCAGCGGTACGCCCCGCAGCGGCGTCACGTGCCGGCCCACCTGCACGGCGAGGGCGGCCAGCAGCAGGCCGACGAGCACGGTGTGCACCGCCGCGCGGGCGGGCCGCCCCGCCAGCCGGCTCGCCGCGCCGAGCAGCGCCAGCGCCGCCGTGGGCGCGACGGCGATCAGCGCGACCAGGGCCAGGATCTCGCCCCGGGTGGCCCGGTGGAACAGGAAGAAGTCGGGGCTGCGGCCCAGCACGTCCAGCATCGGCTGGGTGACCACCAGCCCGACGAGGGCCGTCACCTCCAGCAGCCGGCGCAGCTCGGCCCGCCACCCGGCCGGGCGTCCGGGGCGGTCCGGGGTCGCCCCGGCGACCGGCGGCGCGGGGGCGGCCGGCGGCGCCAGGGTCACGTCAGCCACCCACCACCGCCTGGTAGAGCGTCCGGGTGCCGCCGGGCAGCTCGACGCGCCGCTCGACGCGGCACCGGGCGGCGAGCAGCCGGGCGAACGCGTCGGGCCGGTAGTCGGGGAAGAGGCCGGCCGGCTTGTTGGCCAGCAGCCGCCGGGCCATCGGGTCCTCCGGGTGGACGAACTCGACCACCAGCCGACCGCCGGGGACGCACGCGTCGGCGAGCTGGTCGACGACCTGGGCCAGCGGCACGTTGCGCCCGATCGCCAGGTGGTGCACGACGGCGAGGGCCAGCACCAGGTCGGCCCGGGCCCGGGTGGCGAACGCGGCCCGCTCGACGCCGCCCCAGCCGCCGCCGGGCGACGGGTCGGCCAGGTCCATCACCAGCGGCAGCACCCGCCGCTGCTCCTCGGCGCGCAGCGCCGCGTACAGCTCGTCGACCACGGCCGGGTCCTGCTCGACGGCGACGACGTAGCCGGCGTACCGGGCGGCGAGGCGGGCGTACCGGCCGTCGTTGGCGCCCAGGTCGAGCACCAGGCCGGGCGGCGCCGCGGCGGTCAGCGCCAGCTCGACGAAGCGCTCCTTGGCGGCGCGGTCGGCGGCGGAGTAGCTGCACGTGCGCTGGTAGTCGGCCCAGTGGCTGCGCCCGCGGCGGGGGCGCAGCCGGCGGACCAGCCGCTCGATCCGGCGTACGGCGGCCAACGCCAGCTCCCGGGAGAAGCCGGCGCCGCGCAGTTGCTCGCGCACCTCGCCGCTGGCGGCGTCGGCGTTGCGCTGCTGCATTGCCGAGTGCAGGTGCACGTGGGTGGGCACGCCGGGCAGCAGCCGCCGGACGCCGGTGAACAGCCGGCGCATCTGCTCCGGCGGGATGCCGTCGACCTGGGCCCGCAGCCAGGGCTGGAAGTCCACGCCGAGGTGCGCGGTGAGCAGCAGCGGGTAGAGCATCGTCTGGCAGAACTGCCGGTAGCCGGCCCAGGGCTCGCCGTCGCGGGCCGGCTCGAACGAGCCGACGTCGATGAAGACCGGGGCGACGCCGCGCCACTGGAGGTTGTAGGCCGAGCCGTCCTTGGTGGTGAAGCCGGCGGCCAGCGCGGCGCGCAGGATCTCCAGGTGCAGCAGGGCCGCGTCGCGCAGCATGCCGAACGACCACTCGTACGGGTGGGAGACGAACGGGATGCGCTCGTGGCGCAGCACCGCGGCCCACCGCGCGCCGGCCGGGTCGGCGAGCTGGGCCGGTTCGACCGGCTCGGTGCCGCAGACCTTGCCGGCGGCGAGCAGCGGCGGGAAGAAGTCGCTGGCGGACAGGGCCCGCCAGTCCTGCGCCGCCCGGGCGTCGAGGCCGCGCAGCACCTCCCCGTCGGCGTGGAAGACGCGGTTGGCCGGGTCGCGGAACGAGCCCGGATCGGCCCGGACGTCGGTGTGCGGGGTGGTCATCGCCGGTGCGCCCCGCTCAGGAACGGT
This sequence comes from Micromonospora sp. NPDC002575, assembly GCF_042889525.1. Taxonomy (NCBI): domain Bacteria; kingdom Bacillati; phylum Actinomycetota; class Actinomycetes; order Micromonosporales; family Micromonosporaceae; genus Micromonospora; species Micromonospora sp. NPDC002575. The sequence continues at coordinate 448,656 of NZ_JBIARA010000002.1, forward strand.
CGGTGCGCTGGCGGCGGTACCGAGCCGTCAGCCGACGCCAGTAGAGCTTCGCGGCCACCGCCGCTCCGGCCGCCCCGCCGACCACCGCCTGCACGATCAGGCTGCCGGATCCCGCGTCCAGGTAGGCCAGGTGCATCACGGCCGCTCCTTCCCCTCGCCGTCTCGGAGCCGGCCCGGGCACCCGCCATCTGGGGTGTTCGTGCCCAAAAGCCGGACTTGTCTCATTGCCACCGTACGCGACGCCCGGCCCCGTCGCGGCCACACCTGCCACTCCGGGCCGCCGATCGGCGCGGTGTCCGTTCCGTTCAAGACGCCCCGGTCACCCGGCCGTACGGTCGGCGGTATGACACCTCGATTCGATCTCGTCGGCACGACGGTCGCCGACATGGCCCGCACCCTCGACTTCTACCGCCGCCTCGGGCTGGACATCCCGGCCGGCGCGGAGGCCCAGCCGCACGTGGAGGTCACGTTGGACAACGGGCTGCGGCTGGCCTGGGACACGGTGGAGACGATCCGTTCCTTCGACCCGGGCTGGACGCCGCCGACCGGCTCGCCCCGGATGAGCCTGGCGTTCCGGTGCGCCGACCCGGCGGAGGTGGACCGCCGCTGGGCCGAGCTGACCGGAGCCGGGTTCCACGGTCACCTGCCGCCGTGGGACGCGGTGTGGGGCCAGCGGTACGCGGTCCTGCACGATCCCGAGGGCAACGGGGTGGACCTGTTCGCCCCGCTGCCGGCCGCCGGCTGACCGGGGCGGCTCAGCCGCGCAGCAGGGCGGCGGGCGGGACGCCGGCCAGGTCGCGCACGTCCCGGCTCAGGTGGGCCTGGTCGGCGTAGCCGCTGGCGGCGGCCGCCTCGGCCAGCGGCGTGCCGGCCCTGGCCAGGGCGAGCGCCCGGCGCATCCGCAGGATGCGGGCGAGGGTCTTCGGGCCGTACCCGAAGAGGGCCCGGCAGCGTCGGTGCAGCGCCCGGGGGGTCAGGTCGACCTCGGCGGCGGCCTCGGCCACCGGCTTCCCGGCGGCGAGCAACCCGGCGACGCGCGCCCCGAGCGGATCGGGGCCGCCGGCCGCGGCGAGCCGGCCGGCGGCGATCGCCTCCAGCCCGACGCCGGTGGGCCGGCCGCCCAGCCGCTCGGCGGCCTCCCGGGCCGCCCGGCCCCACAGCGCCTCCAACGGCACCCGCGCGTCGCGCAGCGCGTCGGCGGGGACGCCGAAGACCGCCGGCCCGACGCCGGGCGGCAGCCGCAGCCCCAGCCACCGCTCCCCCGGCGCGGACACGGTCAGGTGCGCCGTGCGGTCCGGGCCGGCCACCAGCAGCCCGGCGCGGCTGGACCAGAGCAGGTCCAGGCAGCCGTCGGGCAGCACCCGGCCCGGGGTGCCATCGCTGGTGGCGGTCCACAGCACCGCGCCGGGCAGGGCCGCCTGCCGTTCCTGGTACATCCGCCCCAGCATCCCACGCTCCGCGCCTGCGCCTGCGCCTGCGCCTGCCAAGATTCGGTCACGCACCGCGACGGCCGATCCGTTGCGACGCTCCGTCACGCTCTCCCGACCTCGCTCGACGCCCGGCGCCTCCTTTGCTCTGCACCCATATCCGCACCACCCGATCTGAGCTGGCCATTCACTTGATCGGACGGCGCTGGGCGCATCGCCGCCGGTTGCGCAGCATGCATTGTTGCGTATGTGGGTGCAGAGCAAAGGGGTGCGCCGAAGGTGGGGCTCAGCAGCGGGCTGTCACTCGGCGTCATGGCTCGGTGCCGCCATCGCATCACCGGCCCGGGGCGGCCACCAGCACCGTGAGCTCGACCGCGCGGAGTGGGGCCGCCGCGACGGCGTGCAGGGCCGCCAGGTTCGCCCCGGCCGCTCTGCGCGACCCCACTGGCGACGGGGCCGTGGGCGGCCTATGCGGTGGCTGTGGGGTCCGTGAACGCCGGTAACACGACGGTGAACGCCGTGCGACCGGGGCGGCTGGACACCTCGACCCGGCCGTGGTGGGCGTCCACCACGGCCGCCACGATGGCCAGGCCGAGGCCGGTGCTGCCGTGGGCGCGCGAGCGGGAGCTGTCTCCCCGGGCGAAGCGTTCGAAGACCTCGCCCTGCAGGTCGGGCGGGATGCCGGGGCCGTCGTCGGTGACGGTGAGCGCGACCCCGTCGGGCTCGGCGGCGAGCCGGGCGGTGACGGTCGTGCCGGGCGGGGTGTGCACCCGGCCGTTGCCCAGCAGGTTCGCCACCACCTGGTGCAGCCGGGCGGCGTCGCCCGGCACCACCAGCTCCGCCTCGGGCAGGTCGAGCTGCCAGCGGTGCTCGGGGCCGGCGACGTGGGCGTCGCTGACCGCGTCGACGACGAGGGCGGTCAGGTCCACCGGCTCGACGGCGAGGGGCCGGCCGGAGTCGAGCCGGGCCAGCAGCAGCAGGTCGTCGACGAGGCTGGTCATCCGGGTGCTCTCCGACTCGACCCGGCGCAGCGCGTGCGCCACGTCCGGCGGGACGCGGTCGCGGCCCCGGCGGGCGACCTCGGCGTACCCCCGGATGGCGGCGAGGGGGGTGCGCAGCTCGTGGCTGGCGTCGGCGACGAACTGGCGTACCCGCGTCTCGCTGGCCTGCCGGGCGGCGAGCGCGGCGGCGACGTGCCCGAGCATCCGGTTGAGGGCGCCGCCGACCTGGCCGACCTCGGTGCGCGGGTCGGTGTCGGCGGCCGGCACCCGCACCGACAGGGCCACCTCGCCCCGGTCCAGCGGCAGCTCGGTGACGCGGGTGGCGGTGGCGGCGACCCGACGCAGCGGGCGCAGGGTGGCCTGGACGATGAGCGCGCCGAGGCTGCCGGCGACGAGCAGGCCGGCGGCGGCCACGGCGGCCTGGGCCAACACCATCCACCAGACCGTCTCCTCGACGCTTCCCAGCGGCAGGGCGAACACCAGTGTCTGGCCGTCGACGTACTGGCGGGCCACCGCCCGGTAGTCACCCCGCTCGCCGAGGTCGACGGTGCGGGGGCGGCCGTCGGGCGTGAGCCCGGCCAGCGGGGCGGCCGTGCCGGTGGCGAGCTGTTCGGTCGCGTCGGCCGAGGTGCGGATGGTCGCCGACTGGATGCGGCCGTCGGCGATTCGCGCGGCGATCGACCCGGCCGGGAGGCCGGGCGGCAGCTCGACGGGGCGCGGCGACGGCGGCGGGTTGCTGAACCACGACGGCCGGTCCCCGGGACGTCGGCGCTGGTCGAAGGTGAGCTGGTCGTCGACCTGGGCGATCAGGAAGTGGTGCAGCGCCACCGTGGTCAGCGCGCCGATGCCGACGCTGACGAACGCGAGCAGCGCCACCACGGTGACCACCAGCCGGGTGCGCAGGGACCAGCCGGCCAGCCACCGGCGCGCCCGGTCAGTCGGCCGGCTTGAGGACATACCCCGCGCCGCGCAGCGTGTGGATCATCGGCGCCCGCCCCGCGTCGATCTTCTTCCGCAGGTACGAGATGTAGAGCTCGACGACGTTGGCCTGCCCGCCGAAGTCGTAGTTCCAGACGTGGTCGAGGATCTGCGCCTTGCTGAGCACCCGGCGGGGATTGCGCATCAGGTAGCGCAGCAGCTCGAACTCGGTGGCGGTGAGGGTGATCAACCGGTCGCCGCGGCGCACCTCGTGGCTGTCCTCGTCGAGGCTGAGGTCGCCGACGGTCAGCACGGCGTCCTCCCGGGTGGCGATCGCGAAGCCCGAGCGGCGCAGCAGCGCCCGCAGCCGGGCGATCACCTCCTCCAGGCTGAACGGCTTGGTGACGTAGTCGTCGCCGCCGACGGTGAGCCCGGCGATGCGCTCCTCCACGGCGTCGCGGGCGGTGAGGAAGAGCACCGGCACGGTCGGGGTGTGCTCGCGCAGCCGGCGCAGCACCTGGAAGCCGTCGAGGTCGGGCAGCATCACGTCGAGCACCACCGCGTCCGGCTGGAACTGGCGGGCGGTGCTCAGCGCCGCCATCCCGTTGCCGGCGGTGCGGACCTGCCAGCCCTCGTAGCGCAGGGCCATGGAGAGCAGGTCGGTGAGCGTGGGCTCGTCGTCGACCACCAGCACCCGGACGGGTTCCCCGTCCGGTCGGCGCAGCTCGATGCGGCCCTGCGCGGCCTGCCCCTCCATGACCATGCCCCCATCGTGTGCGTGCCCGCTGTGCCCCACCCCAGCGGATCCTGTGTACCAGCTGTGGGAGCCTTCCGCGGCCCGACCGGATCGACCGCCCGGCTCCGGCGGCGCTGTGCGAACCGGGTCGCGGCCCGCACCGGCGCGGTTTGCCCAGCTCGGGGGCCGGGTATCGGGGCAGGCAGCGCCGGCGTTGACGGGCGGCGTGCGGGCGCGAGCGACGAGGAGCGGTCGATGAGGACGCTGGACGGGCGGTACCAGCTCGAACAGCGCATCGGCGTCGGCGGGATGTCCGAGGTCTGGCGGGCCCACGACGCCGTGCTGGACCGGCCGGTCGCGGTGAAGCTCATCTCCCCCGGGCGCGCCGAGGAGGTCCCGGTGGAGCGGATCCGGGCCGAGGCCCGCTCGGCGGCCCGCCTGGTGCATCCGAACGTGGCCAGCGTGCACGACTTCGGCATGTCCTCGACCCTGCCCGGCCGGCCGGTGCCGTACATCGTGATGGAGCTGGCCGAGGGGGAGACCCTGGCGGCGCACCTGCGCGCCGGGCCGCTGGACTGGCGCATCGCCGTACGGGTCTGCGCCGAGATCGCCGCGGCGCTGGCCGCCGCGCACGCGCACGGGATCGTCCACCGGGACGTGAAGCCGGCCAACGTGATCCTCACCCCGTGCGGGGTGAAGGTGCTGGACTTCGGCATCGCCACCCCGGCCGGGATGCCCGACGAGACGCCGGCGGGCATCGTGGTGGGCACCCCCGCGTACCTGGCCCCCGAGCAGCTCGACCGCCAGCCGGCGACCCCGGCCGCCGACATGTACGCCCTCGGCGTGCTGCTCTACTACAGCCTCGCCGGGCGGCTGCCGTACCCGGCCGACAGCACCACCGAGTTGCTGGGGGCGCGCCGCCGCCGGCCGGCCGAGCCGCTGCCGCCGGTCGACGGCCTGCCGGCGGAGGTCGCCGGGCTGTGCCGGCAACTGATGGCCGACGATCCGGCGCAGCGGCCGAGCAGCCTGATGGCGGCGCTGCTGCTGGCCGAGGCGGTCGACGCCCGGGTGTACGTGCCGATGCTCGCCACGGCACCGCCGAGGCAGCGCGACGGTGGTGGGGTGTCCCCGTGGACCCGGGAGGCGGCGGCCGAGGCGACGCAGGCGGCGACGGCAGGCGGGAGCGGCGGTTTCGCCGGGCTCGCGCCGGGTAGCCGGGCGGGTGACTGAGGGGGGACGCGATGCCGGATCCGAGTTCCTGGCTGCACGAGGCCACCGCCACCGCCGAGAGTGGTCACGTCCGCACCGACGACGGCGGGCTGTCCACCGCGCTGGCGTCCCCGCTGGCGCCGCACTGCACGGGGCTGACGCCGGAACAGCTGCTGGCGGCGGCGTTCGCGTCCTGCCTGCACCACGCCGCCGTGGAGGCGGCCGGGCAGATCACCGACGAGGCGCACACGGTGCAGGTGCGCGCGGAGGCCCGGCTGGGCCGCGACGACGACGGGCGCTACCGCGCCGACGTGCACGCCTCGATCTCCTCCGCCGGGCTGAGCCGGCAGCAGCTCGCCGAGCTGGTCGCGCACGCCGACCAGTTGTGGCCCTTCTCCAGCGGCGACAACAGCCGGCACCGGCTGACGGTCACGCCGGCGGAGAACGGGCGCGGCTGAACCCGTCCGCGGCGCCGGGGGCCGGCGTCGGCCGGCCCAGGTCGGCTCGTCCGGTCGGTCAGCCGCGCATCGCCCGAACGCCCGAGCCCGGAGGAGGCTCACGACCAGGCGGCCCGCCCACCATCGGGACGCCTTTCCCTACGGCGAATCAGGAATACCGCACATGAGGCATTAGCGAGGTCGGCCCGGGTTGCCGCCCTTCTCGCGGCGATCGCCCGGGTGGAAACCCGCAAATTGTGACGCATGCCATCAACCACCCCGGTGGCAGGGCGAGGCCGGCTGTCTAGCCTCGGCGGGTGCATCCCTACGACTCCGCCCAACCGAAGCAGGCCCACGACCGACCGGGTGGCCGACCGGCCGATGCCGGGTCCGCCGAAGGGGTGATCGGCCGGCACCGGCGTCCCGAACCGCCCCGGCGCGCGCTGCTGACGTCGACGCGGGTGCGCGCGGCGCTGGTCACGGGGGTGAGCTGCTGCCTCGGCGTCGCCGCGTTCGCCGGCGCCCGACAGGCCGACGGCCCCGCGGAGCCGGTCCAGGGCGCCCTCGCCGATCGGGCCACGGCCGCCGCCGAGGCCGAGCGGCGCGCCTCCCGCTCCCTCGACCGCTCCCCCGCGGCGCCGGTGACCGTCTCGCCCAGCCCGACGGCGAAGCCCAGCCCGAGCGCCACCCGCAAGCCGAAGCCGAAGCCCGCCAGGCCGGCGCGCCCCCGCCCCGTCGCCGGGCTCAGCCAACTCCAGATGGACAACGCGAAGACCATCGTCGACGTGGGCCGGGAGATGAAGCTGCCCCGGCAGGGCCTCGTCGTCGCGGTGGCCACCGCCATGCAGGAGAGCAACCTGCACAACCTGGCCAGCGACGTGCTCCCCGAGTCCGCGAACTACCCGCACCAGGGCAGCGGCTCCGACCACGACTCGGTCGGGCTGTTCCAGCAGCGCCCCAGCAGCGGCTGGGGCACCGTCCGGGACCTGATGCGCCCCGCGTACGCCGCCCGCGTCTTCTACGAGGCGCTGCTGGAGGTGCCCGGCTGGGAGGAGATGAGCCTGACCGCCGCGGCCCAGGCCGTGCAGATCTCGGCGTACCCCGACGCGTACGCGCAGCACGAGGAGCGGGCCACCACGGTGGTGGCGGCGCTGACCTGAGCCGGCTCAGGCGACCCGGCTGCCCCAGTCGCCCGGCGGCTCGACGTTGACGCCGGCAGCGGCGACCCGGGTCGTCGGCACCCCGCCGTTCGGCACCGCCGCCGCGGCCGTGGGCGTGTCCGCCGCCACCGCCGGCCCGGCGAGGATCTCGTCCACCCGGGCCTCCCGCCGTCGGCGCGCGGCCAGGGCCGCCTCGAAGTCCCGGCGGGCGCTCAGCGCCTCGGCGTAGACCTGCTCGCGGACGCGCCGGGCCTCCTCGCGGGCCGCGTCCAGCTCGAACCGGGCCTGCGCCAGGATCTCGGCGGCCTCTCGTTCGACGTCGCCCAGCGCCGCCCGCGCGCCGTCGACCCCGGCGGCCAACTCGGGCCGATGCTCGACCAGGTCGCACAGGCGGGTCGCCTCGTCCCGGAAACGGTCCCAGTCCCGGACCGACCCGGCGGCGCCCTCGGCACCCGCTGCCAGCCGACTCAACCGGACCGCCAACTGATCGAGGCAGGAGTCGACCTGCCGCCGGTCGTAGCCGAACTCCACGACGGAGAACCTCATACTGTCGCCCCCAGGCAGCCGATGTTTCTTCCCCACCTGTCGATCCTCGGCGGCGCGGGCGGGCGGCGAGGGCGTTCGGGAAAAATGTTCAGCATCCGAGCGGCGACGCCGCGCCCGGGGGGTCGGCCGGGGTCGCGGGCGTCAGGCCCGCTTGGGCAGCACGACGACCCGGCCGAAGAACTCGTCGATGCGGCGCACCACGTCGTTGAAGTCGTCCAGGTCGATCGGCTTGGTCACGTACGCGTTGGCCTGGAGCGTGTAGCTGCCCACGATGTCGGTGTCGGCGTTGGAGGTGGTGAGCACCACGATCGGGATGGTGCGCAGGTCGTCGTCCTGCTTGACCTCGCCGAGCACCTGCCGCCCGTCCATCCGGGGCATGTTCAGGTCGAGCAGGATCACGTCCGGCCGGCGGGCCTCGGTGTGGCGGCCGGACTGGCGCAGGAACTCCATCGCCTCCTGGCCGTCGCTGACCACGTCGATCACCTTGTCGACGTCGGAGTCGGCGAGGGCCTCCTCGATCATCAGGACGTCGCCCGGGTCGTCGTCGACCACGAGGATACGAACGGGGCCGGGGGTGCTTCCAGCCATGGGAACCTGCCTCGGGTCGACGCGGACGACGACCTCGCGGTCGCCTGCTGGCGGGGAAATCTAGCCCATCACGGTGCGGACCGCGCTGTCGGGTGGCCCGTGTCGGGCGGGTAGCCCAGCACCTCGGCCAGCCCCGTCAACCGCAGCACCCGTTCGACCCGGCCGGTCGCTCCGGTGACGCGCAGCCACCCGCCCCTGGCGGTGGCCCGGTTGTCGCCCCGGACGAAGGCGGCGATGCCGGTGGAGTCGCAGAAGGTCAGCTCGGCGAGGTCGACCAGCAGGTGCCGCTCCCCCTGCTCGGTGAGGCGGTCGAGCACCGCCGTGAGCTCCGGCGCGGTGCTCATGTCGAGTTCGCCGGCGAGTCGCAGGCACGCCCCACCGCCGTCCCGCTGGGCGTACGTGACGGTGAACGTCAACGTGGTCCCTCTCGCTCCCACCGCAGCCGGATGCTTGCAGTGGAGCAAGTATAAGCAGGGGGGTCGCCGACGCCCGGCAGACCACGGTCACCGCGCCGACGCGCCCGCCCGCTGGGCGAGCAGCGCCAGCCCCGCGTCCAGGAAACCCGCCGCGCGCGGAAAGTCCCGCAGCTCGCCCGCGTAGTGGTCGAGGGTGAGGGCGATCGCCGGGGCGGGCACCCCCCGGCTGACCAGGATGCCGGTCAACCACTCGACGAACTCGGTGAACAGCGTGCCGTCGTCGACGAAGACGGCGGCGGCGAGGAAGTCGACGATGTGGCCGAGGTCGCCGACGGTCGCGTCGAGCTGGACCGCGTCGTACCCGCGTACCCCCGGCATCCGCGCACGCAGGTCGGCCAGGGCGCTGTCGATCAGCGCGGGCCGCCGCTTGACGAGGCTCGGATGCTCGTCGTCGGCGAGGTGGGCCAGGTCGGCCAGGGGGACGCGGCGCAGGGCCCGCTCGTCGGCGACCAGGTCGGCCGCCCCCGGCGCGTCGGGCGCCCACGCCACCCCGAGGCGACGGGCCCACCGCCCGTCGCGGCCGAAGCCACGACCGCCGACCACCACCGGCACGTCGGAGCGGCGGCACGCCTCGACCATGCGGTACGCGTGCGGCAGCCGCATCGGCAGCGCGCAGGCCAGCGCCACGGCGTGCGCGTCGTGCCGGTGCAGGTACGACACCAGGTGCGCCGCCGGGACGCTGGCACCGAGGAACGTGACGTGCCAGCCGCGCAGCCGCAGCACCTCCGCGACCAGCCGGGGCGGCAACGCGTGCCACTCGCCGTCCATGCAGGCCACCACGATCCGTCCCCGGGTGGGGCGCGGATTGGCCCGGGCCGCGACGGCGGCCACCACCCGCTCGCTGATGTGGGTCGCCGCGTGCTCCTGGGCGACGCTCCACACGTTGCTCGCCCACCTCTGACCCACCTCCACCTGCGCCGGAGCCACCAGCTCCAGCAGCACCCGTTCGGCCGGCACCCCGGCGTCGACCAGCCCGAGGGCGGTCTCGATCGCCGCGTACTCGTCGGCGGACTCCAACGCCAGCAGGAAGCCGGGGCAGGCGTCGGCCGGCGAGCCGACGGCGGCGGGGACGGTCACGCGCTGGTCTCCTTCGAACGGTCGGCAGGGCGGGCGGTGAGGGCGGGCGGTCAGGGCGCCGGTGGGGTGCCAGGCGGTGGGGGCGGGCGGGCGGTCAGGGCAGGGTCGGCACCGCGTGCAGGTGCCGGGCCGCTCGGCGGTGCGGGCCGGTCGCCCGCAGCGCGAGCACCGCGATGTCGTCGTGGTCGCCGTGGGCCAGCCAGTCGCAGGTCACCTGCTCGACCCGTTCGGCCAGCGCCGGGGCGGGCATCCGGTGGCATCCGCCGAGCGCGTGCAGCAGCCGGTCGCCGCCGAACTGCTCGTCGCCGCGCCGGCCGCCCCGGGCCTCGGTCACCCCGTCGCTGTAGAGCAGGCACGTCTCGCCCGGCGCCAGCTCGACGGTCACCTCGCCGACGCGCGGGTCGGGCACCACGCCGATCAGCATGCCGCGCAGGCAGACCGTCTCCACCTCGCCGGAGGAGCGCAGCACAAGCGGGGGCAGGTGGCCGCCGCCGGACATGGTCAGGGTGAGGCCACCGTCGCGCCGGGGACGCACCACGCCGAGCACCATGGTCGCGAAGCGGCCCTGCCCGTGCGCCAGGGTGGCCTCCAGCAGCGCGTCGTTGAGCAGCCGCAGCAGCCGGGCGGGGTGCGACTCCACCCGGTGCAGCGCCTGTAGGCACTGGCGCAGCTGGCCGGTGAACACGGCCGCCTCGACGCCCTTGCCGGAGACGTCGCCGAGGAAGAACACCGCGCCGCCGTCGGGCAGCCGGTGCGAACCGTAGAAGTCGCCGCCGATGCGCAGCCCTGCCTGCGCCGGCCGGTAGGCCGTGCCCCACTGCACGCCGGCCACCTCGGCCGGTTCCACCGGCAGCAGGCTGGCCTGGAGGGTGTCGGCGACCTCGGCCTGGTCGCGGTAGAGCGCGGCGGTGGCCAGCGCCGCGCCGGCCCGGGCCGCGAACGCGCGGACCAGGTCGACGTCGGCCTCGTCGTAGTAGCGGGCCGAGCGCCGGGCGACGAGCAGCGCCCCCGCCGGCAGGTCCCGCCCGGGCAGCGGCACCACGCGGGCGCTGACGTCGACGGCGTCCAGGCCGGGCAGCCAGCCCGCCTCGACCGCCTGCTCGACCAGCCAGTCCAGCGCGTGCGGCTCGACGCCGGTGAGCCCCTCGTCGATGGCCGTTGGCAGGTCGACGGCGTTGAGCATGCCACTGTCCACGCTCGGCGCCTCGTCGTCGGCCCGGACGGCCCGCCACCAGCGGGCCCGGCCGGACCGCGGGGCGAGCACCAGCACGGCCACCTCGGCGAGGGTCGGCACGGCGAGCCGGACCACGGCGGCGGCGGCCCGGTCCGGGTGCAGCGGGTTGCCGAGCTTCTCCCCCACCACGGCCAGGAAGGCCGAGCGGGCCCGCTCGGCCAGCAGCGCGTCGGCCCGGGTGACGCTCTCGGTGACGTCCTCGACGTAGCGACAGCTCCGGGCGCCGGACAGCGCCACCTCGCGGACGCGCAGCCGGCGGCCACGGTGGCCGAACTCGCCCCCGGCCGGCGGCGTACGCAGCCCCGCCACCCCGGACGCGACGAGCAACTCGCCGACGGTCACCTCGGGCAGCAGCCGCTCGGCGACCGGGCTCAGTTGACGCACCACGCCGTCGGCGTCGCAGACGATCAGGCCCTCGCGGAAGTGCTCGACGACCTCCGCCCAGTCGGGCGCGGGCGGGCCCCGGTCGGGGGCCAGGGGCGGCAGCGCCGCGGGAGGCCGCGCCGGCACGTCGGCGGGCCACGCCGGGGCCCGGGCGGCACTCGGCGTGGAGATCCGTCCGTCGCCCGGGTCCCAGTCCCTGACGTCGGCAGCAGCCACCAGCTGAGCCCCACTCCCTCTCGACACCCGCCCGACACCCACGGGCCACCGGAAACGGCGTATGTGGTCCAATCTCCTCACCCCACCCTACGCCGGTCCACCGGCACCGCCACCCCACGCTGCGCTGAGCTGCCCGAATCGGTCTCGACGGGCGACACCGGCCGGTGATTGTTACGATCCGAGGCGAACCTGCCCGACCGGCAGCCCTGCGGAAAGGCGTGATCGTGGTACCCCAGGGGAGGAAACCCGAGGCGACACCGCTGACCATGTCCATCGATCTGACCGACCCCGGCGCGCCCCTCATCCGGGTCGGCGGCGACCTCGCCTTCACCACCGCCGCGCCGCTGCGGCACGAGGTGGACAGGCAGCTCGCCGAGCGCCCGGCGGTGCTCGTGCTCGACTTCGCCGACCTGCAGTTCATCGACAGCACCGGGCTCTCGGTGATCGTGCACGCGTGGCGGGAGGGGCAGCAGAGCGGCACCGTCCTCCGGCTGTGCTCGACACCCCGGTTCCTGGACACCATCCTCGACATGACCGGCGTGACCGGGCTGCTCGCCCGCCCGCTGCCCGACAGCGAGCAGGCCGCCGGAGCGCCCGGTCCGCACCGGTCGGCGACATCCGCCTGAACGCCTTCGCGTTTGTCGATCACCGCAGGCTGGACACATGCAGACATGCCAGCCCCGCTGTCGACCATCGAGGTGAGCCGGCTCGCCGCCGGGCGCGCCCGGCTTCGGCTGCTGGGCGAACTGGACTACGACACCGCGCCGGAGCTGCACTGGAAGCCGCCGATCGGCTGCGCGGGGACGGCTGCACCGAGCTGGAGATCGACCTCGGTGGGGTCGGTCTCTGCGACTCCACCGGCTTGAGCCGCGCTCGTGGTGATCCACCGCGACGGCACCGGGCCGATCCAATTGACCGGCACGAGCAACCAGCTCCAGCAACTGCCCGATCGCACGGGCCCCACCGAGATGCTCGCCACCACCCACCACGCCCCACACCCACCCACCACACACCGCCGCCGCCACCGAAACGGCCCAACTAACCCCCACTCCCCCTGCCTGCCCGCGTCCTCGCCGCCCCGCCCCGCCCCGCCGCCGCACCCCGCCGCACCCCGCCTCGCCCCGCCGCCTCCGGCCCAGTGATCAAGAGGTTTGCGTCACCGCAAAGATCAACTTTGACACAAACCTCTTAATCACCGGGCCGGAGGCGGGGCGGGGGGAGGCGGCGGGGGCGGGGTGGGTTGGTGGGCAGGGTGTGGGCAGTGGGGGGCGGGGATCGCGGCACAATGGGGTGAAGCCGGCGTTCGCCGGCGATGGGGAGGAGCCGCGTGACCGGGGTCCGTCGGAAGATGTCCGTGGCAGCGGTGCTCGCGGCGGGTCTCGCCGCTGGCTGCACGTCGGCACCGCCTCCGGCCGCGCCCGGCGCCACCGCCCCGCCGAGCGCCACCGCCACGCCGAGCGCCACCGCCACGCCGAGCGCCACGGCCAGCGCCACGGCCGCTCCCGAGCCGACCGCGTCCCCCGTTCCCCCACCGGCCGAGCTGACCGCCCTGGAGCGGCGGTTCGACGCACGCCTGGGCATCTACGCGGTCGACACCGGCACCGGCCGCACGCTCGCCCACCGGGCCGACGAGCGGTTCGCGTACGCCTCGACGGTCAAGGCCCTCGCGGCCGGCGCGCTGCTCGCCGCGACGTCGGACGCGGACCTGGACCGCGTCGTCCGCTACGACCGGGCCGACCTGGTGCCCCACTCGCCGGTGACCCAGCGGCACGTCGCGGACGGGCTGACCCTGCGCGCGATCGCCGACGCGGCGGTGCGCCACAGCGACAACACCGCCGCGAACCTGATGTTCACCGAGCTCGGCGGCCCCGCCGGGCTCGCGCGGGCGCTGCGCGGCATCGGCGACACCGTCACCAACCCGGTGCGCACCGAGACGAGCCTCAACGAGGCCGCGCCGGGCGACGCCCGCGACACCAGCACGCCCCGCGCCATGGCGGGCTCCCTGCGGGCGTACGCGCTCGGCGACGTCCTGTCCGCCGCCGACCGCAGCGTGCTGGTCGACTGGCTCCGGCGCAACACCACCGGGGCGACGCTGATCCGGGCCGGGGTGCCGGCCGGCTGGCAGGTCGGCGACAAGACGGGCGCGGGCGGGTACGGCACCCGCAACGACATCGCGGTGCTGTGGCCACCCGGCGGCGCCCCGATCGTGCTCGCCGTCATGTCCCGCCGCGACGCGAAGGATGCGCAGCCCGACGACGCCCTGGTCGCCGAGGCCGCCCGGGTGACCATCGACGCGCTACGCGGCCCCGGCTCCTGAGGGAGCACGAATACGGGGCCTGTGCCGACCGGCCCCGTGCTGTACGCCGATCTTGCACTTCGGGCCCCACCGATGGGCGATTTCATCCGCTTTCGCGGGGCCGCAAGTGCAAGATCGCGCAGGGTGGGCAGGGGTTCAGGGCGGGACGCCGAGCCTGCGGCCGGCGAAAGCCGACAGCCCGGCCACCCCGACGGCAGGCGCGGCAGACCTCGCACACGGCCCGTGGGGTGGCACCGGGTCGGGCGTGCCTCACCCGGGCCGGGTGAGGCACGCCCGCCGACCCGTGGCGGGGCTCCGGGCCGTTTCGGGTCCGACCGGGCCGGGAACGCGACCGCCGAGACAGCAGACCGGAGAAGGAGCGAGGTGTGTCATGCGCAAGCAGATGGAGGGGGACAACCAGCGCCGCCGGGCACTCGCGCGCCAGGCCCGGGAGCGCGGCCGGCAGGCCAGCGAGACCGGTGCGAGCCTGAGCGCCTCCAAGCAGCTCACCCACCTGGACCAGGGCAAGCGGGCCGGACCTCCCCCGGCCGGGCGGCACAAGCCGGACAGCACCCGGGGCGGCCCCGCACCGCCGCCGGCCGCCCAGCCCCGGCCCGAACGGACCCGGCCCGAACGGGGCGCCGGTGGGGCGTTCGCGGCGACCGGGATCGGCTACCGGGAGCTGGTCGACGACGTGGGCCGGCGGGCCGGTGTCGACTTCGACACGGCGAAGGTCGCGGCCGAGGCCACGGTGCTGACCCTGGCCTGGGCGCTGGAGCAGGGCGCGCGGGAGCGGCTGCTCCGGGCGGTGCCCGTGAAGCTGCACGACGTGGTGCCGGTCGACGGCATCGAGCGCCACCATGACCTGCCGGGCTTCGTCGGCGAGGTGGCCCGGCTCAGCGGCCGTACCCCGGAGCAGGCCCGGCGGCAGGCGGAGGCGACGCTCACCGCGCTGGCCGACCGCGACGGCGACCTCGTCGCCGCGCTGCGGGTGCCGGACGGGCTGCGGGACCTGCTCGGCCCGGCGGCCGGCGGCTGAGCGCGCGGGCCGGCGGGCCGCCACGCCCGCCGGCCCGGCCGGTGCGCCCGGCGGCTACGGTGCCGGAATGGACTCCGCCGCCGAGGGGCTGGAACTCGTGGCCGACCCGGCCCGCCGCACCGGGCGCACGCTGCTCGCCGGGGGCGTCGCCCAGTCCTACGTCGACGTCGCCGACCCCCGCCACCTGCACTTCGAGTACGTCCGCCAGATGGCCGCCGTGGTCGATCTCGCCGCGCCGCCCGGCGCTCCGGTCGACGCGCTGCACCTCGGCGGGGGCGCGTTGACCCTGCCCCGCTACGTCGGGGCGACCCGGCCCGGCTCGGCCCAGCTGGTGGTGGAGCGCGATCCGGCCGTCGTCGAGCTGGTCCGCCGGGAACTTCCCGCGCCACCGCCGGGGGTACGCGTCGACGTCGCCGACGCCCGCGCGGCGGTGCGGGCGGCCCCGGCGCAGGCGTACGACCTGGTCCTCGCCGACGTCTACCGGGCCGCCCGGATGCCGGGGCACGTGGCGAGCGTCGAGTTCGCCGCCGAGGTGGCCCGGGTGCTGCGCCCCGACGGGATCCTCCTGGTCAACGTCACCGACCTGCCGCCGCTGGTGTTCACCCGCGCCCGGGTGGCCACCCTGCGGGCCGAGTTCGCCGACGTCGGCCTGCTCGCCGACCGGCGGATGCTGCGCGGGCGGCGCTACGGCAACCTGGTGCTTGCCGCGGCGCGCCGGCCGGGCCGGCTGCCGGTGGGCCGACTGGCGACGCGGGTGGCCCGCGATTCGGTGCCGGGGCAGGTGCTGCACGGCGCGGCTCTCGACGAGTTCGTCGGCGGGGCACGCCCGGCCACCGACGCGGCCCTCGGCGTCGACTGACCGGGCAAGCGGGGGGCGGCGGTTGCCGGCGACCGCCGGGGCCGGCGGCACGGGCGGGTTTCCGGCGTGCCGGCCGGGGTAGCCGCGCCGGATGAGGAGCGCCGAGGACCGGGCGACCGCCCGGCGGGCGGCCATCGTCATCGGCCTGGTGCTGGCGACCCTGCTCGTGCTGGCCCTGGCGTGGGCCACCCGGCGGGTGCTGACGTGGACCGTCGTCGCCGTGTTCTTCGCCGTCGCGCTGAAGCCGCCGGTCGACGCCCTGCAACGGCGTCTCGTGCGGCACCGCGCGATGGCCACGCTGCTGGTCTTCCTGGCCGCGTTCGCCCTGCTCGCCGCGCTGGCGGCGGGGATCGTGCTGCCGCTGCTGGACGAGTTGGGGCGCGCGGCCGACCGGGCGCCGGACGTGCTGCGGGAGACCCGGGCGGGCCGGGGGCCGTTCGGCGAGGCGCTGGAACGGCTGCGGGTGCGGCAGTACGTGGCCGGCCACTCGGCGCAGGTGCAGCAGTACGGCAGCCGGCTGCGCGACCCGACGGTGGGGCTGGTCCGCAGCGTGTTGGAGACCCTCGCCGGGCTGGTCACCGTGGTCGTGCTGGCGTACCTGATGGTGCTGGAGGCCCCGAAGATCATCTCGACGGGGCTGGGGTGGCTCGGCGACGGGCCGGCGCGGCGGGCGCGGCGGGTGGGCCAGGGCGTCTCCCGGGTGGTCACCGGCTACGTGAGCGGGAACCTGCTGATCAGCGTGATCTGCGGCGCGCTGACGTTCCTGGTGTTGGTCCTGACCGGGGTGCCGTTCGCCGGGGTGATCGCGCTGCTGGTGGCGATCGCCGACCTGGTGCCGCTGGTCGGGGCGACCATCGGCGCCATCCTCGCCGGCGGGGCCGGCTTCCTGCACTCCCCCACCGCCGGCATCGTGGTGCTGGTCTTCTTCGTGGTCTACCAGCAGGTGGAGAACCACCTGCTGCAACCGCTGATCATGTCCCGGGCGGTCCGGCTGAACCCGCTCACCGTCCTGGTCAGCGTGCTGTTCGCGGCGGAGCTGGCCGGGCTGGTCGGCGCGCTGCTGGCCATCCCCGTCGTCGGCGTGGGCCAGGTGCTGCTGCGCGAGTTCGCCTCGCGCCGGGGTTAGGCGGGCGCGGGGCGAACTCGCGCGGGCGGGGCGCGTCAGCGGGGGTGGACCGGGACCTCCGGCGACGAGCTCTCCAGCGGCACCGCGTTCGCCGGCACCAGGCCGAGCTGCATCGCCGGGCGGGGCAGGGCGGCGTCGAGCAGCCAGTCCGCACCGACCCGGGCCCGGTTGCCCGGCATCGCCAGCAGGTGGTAGCCCCGCGTGACGGCCTTGGCCGGCAGGCCGGCCAGCGAGACCTTCAGCGGGTTCGCCGCCGCGTCCTTGCCGCCGAGGTCGACCACCCAGCCCAGGTCGTGGTGCTTGTAGGGGCGGCGTCGGCCCTGCCCGTAGGAGGCGGCGATGTTGTGGGCCACCAGCTTGCCCTGCCGCTGGGCGTGCTGGGCCGTCATCGTGCAGATCTTGCCGGGGCGGGTCAAGTCGGGCACCGCCGCGGCGTCGCCGCAGGCGTACACCTCGGGGAAGCCCGGCACGGTGAGGTACTCGTCCACGACGAGGCGACCCTTCTCGGTACGCAGGCCGAGCTCGGCCACGAACGGATCGGGGCGCACACCCACGCACCAGATGAGGCTGCACGTGGGCACGTACTCGCCGTCGGTGAGCATCACCCCGTCGGGGGTGGCCTCCGAGACGGAGGTGCCCATCCGCACGTCGACGCCGCGCCGCCGCAGCACCCGGTCGGCGGTGCGGGACATCCGCTCGTCCAGCTCCGGCAGCACCCGGGGGGCCACGTCGAGCAGCATCCAGCGCGGCCGGACGTCGAGGTGCGGGCGCTGGGCGACCAGCCGGTCGGTGAACAGCTGCCCGTGGGCGGCGACCTCCGTGCCGGTGTAGCCGGCGCCGACGACCACGAACGTGCTGCGCGCCCGCTGCTCGGCCGGGTCGTCGGCCAGCTCCGCCAGCTCGATCTGGCGTACCACGTGGTCGTGCACGTAGAGCGCCTCGGGCAGGCCGCGGAACCCGTGGGCGTACTCGGTCACCCCGGGGATCGGCAGCAGCTTGTTGACGCTGCCGACGGCGAGCACCAGCCGGTCGTACGCGAGCCGGCCGCCGTCGCCCTCCGGCATGGTGTAGCCGACCCAGCGGTTCTGCAGGTCGACCCGGTCGGCCTCGCCGACGACCACCCGGACGCCGTCGAGGGTGCCGCTGAGCGGCACGCTGAGCCGCCCGGGTTCGACCACGCCGGCGGCCACCTCGGGCAACAGCGGCAGGTAGAGGAAGTAGTCGGTCGAGTTCAGCAGCACGATCTCGGCCTTGTTGCGGGCGATCCGGCTCAACGTCTTCGCCGCGTGGTAACCGGCGAATCCGGCCCCCACGATCACCACACGAGGTTTCGTCATGACGAGTGCCGTTCCCGCCCTGGCCGGGGACAAACATGGCGGTACGCACCGGTACGCACCGGAGGGCCGGCCGCGACGGTCGACCGCCGGTCGAGACGGCCGCTAGGGTCCGCCGAGGACGGCGAGCAGCCCCTCGGCGAAGGTGCGCCGCCAGTTGACGTAGTCGTGCCCGCCCCGGTATTCCGCGTAGGTCACCTGGTGGCCGCGCGCGACCAGCAGGTCCCGGAAGCGGCGGTTGACGGAGAGCTGGTCGACCTGCTCGGGGCGGGGCCAGGTGTTCTCCCGGTCCCCCACGTCCAGGTAGAACCGCACCGGCGCGACCGGCCAGCCGGCGTACGCGCGGGTCAGCCACTCCCGCTCGTCGGGCTGCGCCGACGCCGGCCACCAGAAGCTGCCCGACTGGGCGATCACCGCGCCGAACGCCCCGGGGGCGGCCAGCGCCACGTACGCGGCGGCGAGCCCGCCCAGCGACGAGCCCGCGATGACCCGCCGGGCGGGGTCGTCGGTGACCGCCCAGCGCCGCCGGGCCCAGGGCAGCAACTCCCGGGTGACGAACGCGCGCAGCGCGGCCGACGGGCGCAGCTCGGTCATCCGGCGCGCCCCGCTGGGGGCCGAGACGAACAGCGCCAGGGTCGGCGGGATCCGCCCGGCGGCGATGAGGTTGTCCAGCGTCGCGGGCACCCGCAGCAGCGCCCGGGACAGGTAGCCGTCGAAGACCACCAGCAGCGGCAGCGGCCCGGCGGCCGGGACCGCCGGCCGGTAGACCGCGACGCGCCGCCGGCCGCCCCACGCGGCGGTGCGCAGGCTCGTGCCCAGCACGGCGCCCCGGGGCACGCCGGGGTGGTGCCGGATCCAGGGTTCGTCGGGGGCCTTCGGCAGCTCCAGCAGGGACGCCCACAGCTCCCGGTCGCTGGGGTCGGCGGGGTCGGCGGGCAGCCGGAACGGGTGGTGGTTGAGCACGTCGAGGTGGGTGGGGCCCCGGCCGGTGGGGTCGGTCGGCAGCTCCGGCGAGCCGTGCCGCAGGAAGTAGATGGTGCGCAGGTCGACCGGCAGGCGCTGGGAGCCGTGCCACAGGTCGGTGCCCGGGACGCGGCGCAGCGTCAGGTCGACGCCCCAGCCGGTGGTGGTCTGTGCCGCCTGACCGCGCCACAGGAAGGTCACCAGGGCGCTGTCGCCGTCGACCTGCTCGATCAGGGGCGTGCCCCGGGCGGCGACCTCCCGCCAGAAGTCGGCGAGCACCTGCGCGCCGCCAGCGCGCAGGTCGTGCAGCAGGCGGGCGATGCGAGGGCTGGTCTCGGGCACGGCTGGTCCCTGTCTGGTCGATCGGGTCGGAGGGGCGGGGCGGTGGATCAGGGCGGTGGATCGGGTCGCAGGGTCGACGACCGGGGCCCGGGCGGGCTCGGCGGCGGGGCGGGAACGGCAGCCGTCGCCGCCGCGCCGCCGACACCGGCACGCCGTCGGCGCGCCGGCCGGGCCCCGGCTCAGTTGCCGCTGGGGTTGCTCGCACTGGTCGTCTCCACCTTGTCCAGCTTCCGAATGACGATCTGCTCCACGCCGCTCACCTCCCTCCCGTGGACTCGTGACCGGCCGCCCCCGCTCCCGCCGCCGGCACGGCCCGGTGGGCGCGGCGACGGGCGCGCAGCCGCCGCCCGTGCCGCCGCCACCACGCCCAGCCCCACACCGCCCAGGAGCCGCCGAGCACGGCGGCGGTGACGGCCGCGTCGAACCGGTCGACCGGGTCGCCGCCCGGGCGCAGCCCGCCGGCGGCGTCGGCCCGCGGCGCGAGGGTGAACGGCACGGTGACGGTGACGGCCACGGCGAGGCAGGCGGCGGTGCCGACGACCAGCAGCAGCGCGTACCAGCGGACGGCCCGGCGTTCCCGGGCCGGCAGCGGCAGCGGCAGCACGGCGAGCAGCACCACGGCGGCGGCCCGGTCGACCGGGTGTCGACCCGCCCGACGATCCAGTCGTCGCCGTCGGGGCGGATGCGCAGCTCGTGCAGCAGGAGCCGGCAGGAGCCGGCCACCTCGACGCTCACCGGCGCGGCGCCCGGCCGGTGGCGACCACCGCGTCGACGGCTTCGCCGCCGCAGCCGGCCGGGCAGCGCGGGTGCGGCGGGTGGGCGATGAGGAAGTGCTGGTCGGCGGCGACCAGGTTGATCCCCTGGAGCTGGCCGGGGCGCACGGCCGGAACGCCGGTGAGCAGCGCCGACGCCAGGTGGGCGGCGAGGTGGCCGGAGAGCCCGGCGGAGGCGGCGCTGACCGCGCTGCTGCTCTCCCGCTCCACCGTGTACTCGGCGGCCGGGTCGTCGCGGCGGCGCTTGTCGTGCTCGGCCAGCCAGAAGCACTCGTAGCAGGGCCCGAGCCCGGGCAGGTAGGCCGCCGCCGTCACCACCGGCCCGTGGTAGCCGGCGTCGACCCACGGCGTGCCGGTGTCCAGGCAGACCCGGTTGGCCCAGGCCCGGATGGCGCCCGGCCGGTCGGCGCAGAGCACCAGCACGTCGCGGTCGGCGGCCAGCCGCCGCAGGTCGGCCGGCCCGCGCACCTCCGCCCGCTCGCCGGTGACCTCGATGTCGGAGTTGAGCCGGCGCAGCCGGGCGACGGCGGCGTCCACCTTCGGCCGGCCGATGTCGTCCTCGACGTACACGGTCTGGCGGTTGAGGTTGGACAGCTCGACCACGTCGGGGTCGACGCAGTGCAGCCGCCCCACGCCGCTCGCGGCGAGGGCGAGCGCCGCGGCCCCGCCGGTGCCGCCCAGCCCGACGACGACCGCCCGGGCCCGCTTCAGGGCGACCTGCGGCTCCCACGAGGTGGCGCGCGGGACCAGGTCGATCCACCGGTGGAAGCGCCGGCTGCGGTCGTAGCGTTCCCGGTCGCGGTCGGTGAGCTCCGGCGGGTCGGGGGCCGCCGCGTCGTCGAGGTACCCGGCGGCGGCGAACTGGTCCAGCGCGGCGCGCACCGCCCGCGCCGTCTCGGTGGGGTGCGCGGCGAGGACCCGGGCGACGATCTCCTCGGCGCTGCGGGTGCCGTCGGCGGCGCGCAGCGTCGTCCAGATCGCCCCGGTGGTGTCGAGCACCTCGGCGGCGATGCCGTAGACCGAGCCACCGATGCGGACCCGCCCGCCGGGCAGCCGGTGCAGGCCGTGCTCGGGTTTCACCTGCGGATACCACCCGGACGTGATGAGTGAAGCCATCGATCCTCGCCCCCGTACGGCAGATCGCTGTCTTGGCGATCAGCCTGGCGGACGGCGGCGGCGAAAGCAACACCCCGTGCCCGAATGGTTACCCGGCGGTAGGCCCACGCTGCCCACGGGCCCGCGCAGCGGCCGTGGCTAGGCCGGCGGCAGCGGCACCTGGAGGAAGGTGGTGCCGCGCAGGTCGAGCCAGGCCCGGTCGGGCCCGCGCACCAGGCGCAGCATCACCTCCGCGCACGCCGGGCAGCGGGCCACCAGGCCGGGCGCATGGGAGTAGACCCGCAGGCCCGCCATCGGACCGGTCGCGCCGCACGACGCGCAGCGCCCGGTGGCCGCGCTGACGTCCACCGCGAAGACCTCCCGCAGTGGGCCGTCGAGCATGTTGCCGTCCAGGTAGGACAGTTCGGTCACGGGGTCTCCTCGTCGACTGTCAGCCGGTGGGGCCGAAGCGTTCGGTGCGGACCCGGCGCGGCTGGTGACCCAGCCCCACCAGCAGGTCCGCCACCGTCTCCACGAAACCGGTCGGGCCGCAGACGTAGCACAGCGGCTCCAGCTCGGCCGGCCAGCCGTGGGTGTTCACGTCGGCCAGCCCGATGCGGTGCGGCTCGCCCCGCCATTCCTGCGGCGCGGCCCGGGTGTAGACGTACGCCACGTCGAGGCCCTGGTCGTCGCGGGCCCGGCGGCGCAGCTCGTCGGCGTAGAACACGTCGGCCGGGGTCCGCACGGAGTAGATCAGCCGGAACGGGGCCCGGCTGCCGGCGGCCCGGCGGGCGCGGACCATCGCCATCAGCGGGACCACGCCCGAGCCGCCGGCGACCAGCAGCACCGGCGCGGTCTCGGCCGGCCGCCACACGAACCACCCGCCGACCGGGCCGCGCACCTCCACCGGGTCGCCGGCCGCCCAGGTGTCGATCAGGTACGGCGAGACCTCCCCGTCGGGCACGCGCTGCACGGTGAGCGCGACGCGGTCGCCCTCGGCGGGCCCGGCGAGGGAGTACGACCGGGCGGCCTGGTAGCCGTCGGGGGCGGTGAGCCGCACGTCGACGTGCTGGCCGGGCAGGTGGCCGGGCCAGCCGGGGACGTCGAGCACGAGGGTCTGCGCGGTCGGCGTCTCGGTGCGGCGCTCGACGAGCCGGGCCACCCGCCAGCCCAGCGGGGCGGCCAGCGGGGCGCTCAATCGCCGGCGTAGCGCTGCTCGCGCCACGGGTCGCCGTAGTCGTGGTAGCCGGCGGTCTCCCAGAAGCCGGGGGTGTCGGTGACGCCGAGGCGGATGCCGCGCACCCACTTCGCGGACTTCCACAGGTAGAGGTGGGGCACGAGCAGCCGGGCCGGTCCGCCGTGCTCGGCGGGCAGGTCCCGGCCGTCGTAGGCGTGCACCACCCAGGCGCGTCCGTCGCGCAGGTCGGCCAGCGGCAGGTTCGTGGTGTAGCCGCCGTAGGAGTGGGCCAGCGCGTACGTCGCGTCGGTGTCGACGCCGTCGAGCAGCACGTCGAGCGAGACGCCCTGCCAGGTGGTGCCGAGCTTGGACCACCGGGTCACGCAGTGGATGTCGACGGTGGGGGTCTCCTGCGGCAGGGCGGTGAACTCGGCCCACGTCCAGCGGTGCTCCGCGCCGGTCTCGGTGGTGACGACGAACTCCCAGGCGTCCGGCCGCACCTTCGGCGTCGGGCCGGCGGAGAGCACCGGGAAGTCCTCGGTGAGGTACTGGCCGGGCGGCAGGGCCGGCCCCCCCGAGCGGCGTCGGCCCTGGAAGCCTGGTGACACGATTCCCACCCGTCAGTCGTACCACCTGCGCGAGTGCGGCGGCGCCGTTCGCCCGGACCCGCGCGCCCGCGCCGTCAGTGCCGGCCGGCGACGACCTCCTTGTCGCCCGGCGAGGCGTTGCGGGTGGCCCGCAGGCTGGTGAGCGTGACGACCACCAGCACGCCGATGATCACGCCGAGCGAGGCCAGGGTCGGGATCTCCGGCACGCCGGCCCAGATGCCGTGCGCCCAGTGCAGGCCGAGCTTGACGCCGATGAAGGCGAGGATGATCGCCAGGCCGTAGCTGAGGTGCACGAGCCGGCTGAGCGCGGCGTGCAGCACGAAGTAGAGCGCCCGCAGCCCGAGCAGCGCGAAGGCGTTGGTGGCGAAGACCAGATACGGGTCCTCGGTGATGCCGTAGACGGCCGGCACCGAGTCGACGGCGAAGACCACGTCGGTGGCGAGGACCGCGACCACCACGAGCGCGAGGGGGGTGAGCGCCCGGCGGCCGTGCTGCCGGACGGTCATCCTGGTGCCCTGGTATTCGTCGACGACCGGCATGAACCTGCGCAGCAGCTTCACCGACCGCATCGTGTTGATGTCCACCTCCTGCTCGTGCCCGGAGAGGGCGTCGCGGAGCAGCTTGACGGCGGTGGCGATCAGGATGATGGCGAACAGCAGGAAGGCGAAGTCCAGGGTCTGCAGCGCCGCCGCGCCGAGGGCGATGAAGACGGCGCGCAGCACCAGCGCACCGGCGATGCCGTAGAGCAGCACCCGCTGGGCGAGCACGGCCGGCACCGCGAACGCGGCCAGCAGCAGCATGAAGACGAAGAGGTTGTCGACCGAGAGCGACTTCTCCACCAGGTAGCCGGTGAGGTATTCCACGCCCTGCTGGGAGCCGTAGCGCGACCAGATCCACGCGCCGAAGGCGAGCGGGAGGGCGACGTAGAACGCCGACCAGCCGAGCGCTTCCTTGATCGACACCTCGTGGGGTCGGCGGGTGACGAGGAAGTCCAGCACGAGCAGCGCGAGCACCCCGGCGATGGTGACCGCCCAGAGGGTGGGCGTGCCGATCGAGGACAACGTGCCGGCAGCAAGAAGGGATGATTCGGTCATATCGGGTCTCCTCGAACACCATGTCATGTTCGAGGTCTCCTTCACCCACGATCGGCGTGGGCAACCACCCGAGGCGCGCCCCGGGCACGCCGTACTGACCGGAATGGTTCGTGGGAAGTACTCCCCTCGTGGGACCAGGTTAGGCCAGCCCCGGGCGACTCGCCAAGCCGACACCGGCCCGTCACCAGGGGTGATGCCCCCGTGGCTCTGGCGGTCCGTCCCGGCCTGTCCCGGGACGCCCGCCCGCGCCTATGGTGTCCCGGTGAGCGAGCACGCGAACCACCCCGGCGCGGACCACACGGCCGCCGGCCCGGCCGGCCCGCTCACCGGGATACGGGTGGTCGAGCTGGCCGGCATCGGGCCCGGCCCGTTCGCCGCGATGATGCTGGCCGACCTGGGTGCCGACGTCATCCGGGTGGACCGGGCCACCGACGTCGACCCGGCCGCCTTCGGCACGCCGCACCCGGACCTGCTCAACCGGGGCCGCCGCTCCGTCGCCGTGGACCTCAAGTCGGCCGGGGGCCGGGAGGCGGCGCAGGCCCTCGTCGGCGGCGCGGACGCGCTCATCGAGGGCTTCCGCCCCGGGGTGACCGAACGGCTGGGCCTCGGCCCCGCCGACTGCCTCGCGGCCAACCCCCGCCTGGTCTACGGGCGGATGACCGGCTGGGGGCAGGACGGCCCGCTGGCCCCGTACGCCGGGCACGACATCGACTACCTGGCGCTGACCGGGGCGCTGCACGGCATCGGCCGGGCCGGGGAACGCCCGGTGCCGCCGATGAACCTGCTCGGCGACTTCGGCGGCGGCGGGATGATGCTGGCCCTGGGCGTCGTCGCCGCCCTGTACGCCGTCCGCGCCGGCGCGCCGGGCCAGGTCGTCGACGCGGCCATCGTGGACGGCGTGTCGGTGCTCTCCACAATGATCCACTCGCTGCGCGGGGTCGGCAGGTGGCGCGACCCGCGCGGGGTGAACCTGCTCGACGGCGGCGCGCCGTTCTACGACACGTACGAGTGCGCCGACGGCCGGCACCTCGCGGTCGGCGCCCTGGAGCCCCGCTTCTACGACGAGCTGGTCCGCCGCACCGGGTTCCCGCTGCCCGGCGACGACGCGCCGGAGCGCGCCGACCCGGCGAACTGGCCGGCCCTGCGGGCCGCGTGGGCCCGGCTGTTCCGCACCCGCACCCGCGACGAGTGGACGGCCCTGCTCGGGGACTCCGACGCCTGCGTCGCGCCGGTGCTCGACTGGCGGGAGGCCCCACAGCATCCGCACCTGGCGGCCCGGCGCGTGTTCGTGGAGCACGCCGGGGCGACCCAGCCGGCCCCGGCGCCCCGGTTCTCCGGCACGCCGACGGCCCTGCGCCGGCCGCCCCCGCACCCCGGCGAGCACACCGACGAGATCCTGACCGAGGCCGGCTTCACCGCCGAGCGGATCGCCGCCCTGCGCGCCGCCGCCGCGGTCGCCTGAGGTGCAAGGAAGGGCCCCCTGTTAACGCATTCTGTTGTACAGGGGACCCCTCCTAACAGCTCCTCCCAACAGCCACGCCGGCCGGTCAGGGCCGGCGCGGGACCGCCGCGCCCGGCGCGAGCGCCGGCTCCACCATGTCCCGGTAGTCGCGCGGCATCTGCACCACGATGTCGTCGAACTCCCCGCCGGTCACCGCCTCGCGCAGCGTGGTGAACACCGCCCGGACGGCCTCCCGGGCGGCCCGCTCGTCGAGCCCGGCCCGCTGGCCGACCCGGGCGACGAACTCGGCCGCGCCGAACCGGTCGGCGGCCTCGGTGTCCGGGCTAGGCCGCAGGACCAGTTGCAACGGCCTCGGTAGCTGCGCCGCGAGGTCGAGCACCTCGCCGCCGGTCAACCGCTCGGCGAGCGTCTCCAGCGTGGCCCGGGT
This sequence comes from Micromonospora sp. NPDC002575, assembly GCF_042889525.1. Taxonomy (NCBI): domain Bacteria; kingdom Bacillati; phylum Actinomycetota; class Actinomycetes; order Micromonosporales; family Micromonosporaceae; genus Micromonospora; species Micromonospora sp. NPDC002575. Next base: position 474,660 of record NZ_JBIARA010000002.1, read on the forward strand.
CAGCTCGACGGCCCGGTCGCCGGGGACCCGCGCCCGCAGGGCCACCTGGTCGACGAAGGTGTCGTAGTTCATGACGGCGCTCCTTCCGCTGCCTCGGGCGGTCGCGTGCCCGCAGGAGGAGGGTCGCGTACCCGCCGGGCGGGGGTGGAAACGGCCCGGCCACGTCGATCGCGGGCCCCGCGCGGGCGTGGGTGGCCGCACGGTGGGTAACCGCGGCCGGTCGGGAACCCCGATCGCGGCGACGAGGAGCGCACCCATGGCGAGCTACGACGACGTCCTGCAGTACCTGTCCAGCCTCGACTACCCGGCGGACAAGGCCGACGTGGTCCGAGAGGCGGAACGGGAGGGCGCCCCGCCGGACGTGCTGCGCGCGCTGCGGGCCCTGCCCCCCGTGGACTACGCCAACGGCGCCGAGGTGGCCCGGTCCGCCGGCATCGAGGCGGCCCCCGAGGCCGGCCCGGCGCAGCGGGCGGCGCAGGCCCGGGAACCGCACACCCGGGTCGCGCAGCACCTGCGGCGCATCTGACCACAGGCCGGCGACGCGGGCGAGTGGGTACGCGGCCGGTGCGGCGCGTGGACGGGCACCTCCCGGCGGTGGCGCAGCTGCTCGTGATGGGGCTGGTCGGGCTGCTGGCCGGTGGCCTGTTCGCGCTCGTCGGCCCGCCACGACTCGGCCCCCTCGTCGGCTGGGACGCGGCGGCGCTGAGCTGGCTGGTGCTGGTGTGGCGCACGCTGTGGCCGCTGGACGGCGACAGCACCGCCCGGCTCGCCGGCCGGGAGGACCCGAGCCGCGCCGTGCGCGACGTGCTGCTGCTGATCGCCTGCCTGGCCAGCCTGCTGGCGGTGGCGGTCGTGCTGCTGTACGCGCACAGCGCGCCGCCGGGGCCGGGCCGCGACGCGTACGGCGGGCTGGGCGTGGTGAGCGTGCTGCTGTCCTGGCTGGTGGTGCACACCGTGCACACCGCCCGGTATGCGCGCATCTACTACTCGGGGCCGGACGGCGGGGTGATGTTCCACCAGCGGGAACGGCCCCGCTACTCGGACTTCGCCTACCTGGCGTTCACCGTGGGGATGACCTTCCAGGTCTCCGACACCAACCTGACCAGCAACGAGATGCGTACCACCGTGCTGCGGCACTCGCTGTTGTCGTACCTGTTCGGGGCGGTCATCATCGCCGCGACGGTGAACCTGGTGGTGGGCTTGGCCGGCTGAGTGGGCAGCCGCGACAGACGGGCGCCCCGGGCCGCGAACCGCGACCCGGGGCGCCACGCAGAACCTGTGCCCCGGCGGTGAACGCGGCCCGAACCGGACCGCACCGCCGGGCGGCCACTCCCAACCGATGAGGACGGGAGTCAACTGCCGAGATCATCATAGCCGCGCCATCATCCGAACGGTCAGTTTTGCGGAAAACTGTGGGCCAGCGCACCTCAGGTGAGCTCGGCGTACCGCTGCTCCAGGTCCACCCGGGCGAGCGCGCCGACCAGCCAGGCGAGCCGCTCCGACTCGCCGCCGCCCGCCAGGACGGCCAGGTCGGCCGGCGACCGGCCCAGCCCGAGGCGGCGGGCCGCCGCCAGCGCCCGCCTGTCCGCCACCGGGGCCACCTCCCGCCACAACGCCTGCGCCTCGCGCAGGAACAGCTCCACCGCCTCGGCGTCGACGCCCGGCAGGGCGGACAGCATCGTCCGCTCGGCGGCCGGGTCGTGGTGGGCCGCGCCGCGCAACCGGCGCAGGTCGCCCCGGTAGCGCTCCACGACCGTACGGGCCAGATCGCCGAGGCCCTCGGCGAGCGCATCGACGTCGCCGCGCAACCCGGCCTCGCGCAACACGCGCACCCGGTCGGCGTGCAGCGACCGGGCCAGCCGGGCGGCGCTGTCCCAGCCAGAGTCGCGCAGCGCCTCCGCGGCGGCGACGGCGCGCCGGAAGTCACCCCGGCGGGCGAGCAGGACCGACAGGGTGAGCAGCTGGAACAGGCTGGACGGGTTGTTGGTGACCCGGAAGCCGTACTGCTCGGCGAAGCCGCGCCCGTCGCCCGCCAGGCGGCGTGCCAGGCGCTTCTTGTCCGCGGTGCTGGAGATCGTGGTGGTCGGCATGCCGGCGACTACCCGCGTCGCCGCCGGACACGCCTGGCGACCGCCGCCCGGTGCCCCCGTGGCGGGGGCTGGCGGCTCAGCGCAGGATCTCGCCGTGCCGGGTGCGGGCCAGCAGCCGGGTGGTCGGCAACGCGGGTGCCGGCAGCGGCGGGGCCGCGTCGTCCGCCACCACCCCGAAGCGGCGGCCGGCCGCCCAGTCCTCGCGGGCCGCGGCGATCTCCTCGTGCGACCGGCCGACGAAGTTCCACCACATCACCAGCGGCTCCTCGAACGGCTCGCCGCCGAGCAGCAGCAGGCGGCTGCCCGGGGCGGCGGCGACGGTCAGGCTCTCCCGCCCCAGGCCGAGGTAGAGCAGCGCCCCCGGCGTCACCGACACGTCACCCACCTCGGCGGAGCCGGACATGGCCAGCAGCGCGTACTCGAAGTCGCGGCGCAGCGGCAGCCGGGCCGGCGTCGCGCCGCGGGCGGTGAGCTGCGCGCCGAGCAGCGGGGTGTGCGCCACGGCCGGGGAGCGTTCCCCGCCGAGCTCGCCGACCAGCAGCGTGACGTCGGTGTCCCCGTCGCGCCACACCGGCAGGTCCTCGTGGTGGGCGAAGCCCGGCCCGCCGGCCCGCGCCGGGTCCGGCAGGGCCACCCACAACTGCACGCCGTGCATCACCGGCGGATGCGCCGCCGGCGACCGCTCCGAGTGCGCGATGCCGTGACCAGAGGTCATCACGTTGAGCTGCCCCGGGCGGATCGGCTGCACGTTGCCGAGGCTGTCCCGGTGCACGATCTCCCCGTCGAGCAGCCAGGTCACCGTCTGCAGGCCCGTGTGCGGGTGGGGCGGCACCTCCATGCCGGGGCGCTGCGCGACGTCGTCCGGGCCGAAGTGGTCGACGAAGCACCAGGCCCCGACCATCCGCCGCTGGCGCTGCGGCAGCAGCCGGCGCACCGTCGTGTAGCGGCCGAGCGGCACGTCGTGACCCGGCAGCAGCACGCTGCCCGGGTCGGCGGGCGCCACGCCCGGCGGGCGGGTCTGCGCCGGCAGAGATTCCGTACGATCCACCGCCCGACTGTACGCTCAGGCCCCCTCGACGGTCACCGTGTTGGCCCCGGCGGCCATGTCGACGTACACCCGGTCGACCCGGCGGTCCCAGTCCGGCGAGCCGGTCAGCGCGCCGGCCGCCACCCCCTGGCGATGCCGGCCGTAGACGGTGACCGCGCCGGCGCCGGCACCCGCCCGGACCCGGGTCGGCAGCGCGCCGGGCACCCGGACCACCAACTGGTTCACCCCGCCGGTCAGGCGCACCGTCAGCGTGCCGACGGCCCGGGGCAGGCGCAGGTCGACGCGGGTGGCCCCGGCGGCCAGCTCCAGCCCGGCGAGCCGCCCCCGGGTCAGGTCCAGCACCTGCTCGGTCACCCCGCCGGCCAGCCGCAGCCGCCAGGTGACCCGGGAGTTCAGCACGACCTCCGCGACGCCCGGGCCGCGCCGGCCGCTCGGTGCCATCCCCACCCGCAGCCGGTCCCCGGCCAGCTCCGGCCGGGGCTCCACCCCGCCGTCGGCGGGGCTGGCGATCCGGTACAGGTCCTCGCCGAGGTCGTCGAACCGCAGGTCGAACGTGGTCAGCCCGTCGACCAGCTCGAAGCTTGCCCGGGCGCGCCCCGCCAGGGGCGCGGTGAGCACCCGCCCGTCGGCCGAGGCTCCACCGCCGCCGGGCTCGGCCGCCAGCGGCACGGTCGACCCGACGTCCGGCCTGCCGCCGGAGAACGCCACCCCCAACCGGTCGGGGTTGGCCAGGGTCACCGCCACCGCACCGGCGCCCAACGCCAGCACCACCACCGCAGCGGCGGCCATGAGCCGTACGCCGCGTGGCCAGGCCGGGGCGGGCGGCTCCGGGACGGGATCCCCGGTCACCTCGACGACCGGTGCGGGCACCGGAGGGGCGGCCCTCGGACGGCGGTACGCGTCATGCTCCGAACCCGGCATGTGCTCCCCTTTCACGGTCCCCGCCAGGCAGTACGTACCCGACCCGGGATCGGATCACTCCGCCCCCGGCTTGCAAGGAAGGGCCCCTTGTTAACGACGCGCTGGCCGCGTGACCCGCCGGGGCGGTGAACACGTTGGCCCGCCGGTCAGCTCCCCGTCGACATTCGCGCGAAGGGGGGCCACCCGATCCCGGGTGGCCCCCTTCGGCGTCTCGCCCGGGTCGCCCCGGGGGTGGCTCACTTGCGCTTGCGGATCTCCTCGGCGGCCTGCGGCACGACCTTGAACAGGTCGCCCACCACGCCGAAGTCGGCCAGCTCGAAGATCGGGGCCTCGCCGTCCTTGTTCACCGCGACGATGGTCTTCGAGGTCTGCATGCCAGCCCGGTGCTGGATCGCCCCGGAAATACCCAACGCCACGTAGAGCTGCGGGGAGACCGTCTTACCCGTCTGCCCCACCTGGAACTGGTGCGGATAGAAACCCGAGTCCACGGCCGCCCGGGACGCCCCGACGGCCCCGCCGAGCAGGTCGGCCAACTCCTCGACCAGCTTGAAGTTGTCGGCGTTGCCGACACCGCGACCGCCGGAGACGACCACGGACGCCTCGGTCAGCTCGGGACGGGAGCCCTTCTGCTCGGCGACCCGGTCGACGACCCTGGCCAGCTTGTCGGCGTCGCCCACCGTCACGGTGAGCCGCTCGACGGCGGGCGTGGCGGGGGCCGGGGCCGGGGTCAGCGAGTTCGGCCGCACGGTCACCAGCGGCAGGCCCTTGGTGACCTTCGACCTGACGATGGCCGAGCCGGCGAACGCGACCTGCGTGGCAGTGCCGTCCGCCGCGAGGGCGACCACATCGGTCAGGATGCCGTTGTCCAGCTTGACCGCCAACCGGGCGGCGATCTCCTTGCCCTCCTGAGAAGAAGCCAGCAGCACGGCGGCCGGCTGCACCCGCCCGACGAGGCCGGCCAGCACGGTGGCCTTCGGGGCCACCAGGTAGCCGTCGATCTCCTCGCTCTCGGCGGCGTAGATCTTCTCCGCCCCGTACTCGCCCAGCTTCCCGCTTAGCGCCTCGGCCGCGCCGGGGCCGCCGAGCACGACCGCGGCAGGCGAGCCCAGCTCGCGGGCGAGGGTGAGCATCTCAAGGGTGACCTTCTTGACGC